>VBCG01000054.1 GCA_005881895.1 Betaproteobacteria bacterium | reverse complement strand
CCGCGTCAACATGCTTAGCCCCGATTCAGGCGACGCATCGCTCTCGCCGGGCATCGTGCTCGCGATCTACACGGTCGGAATCGCCGTATCGCTGCCGTTCACATTCGTACCGTTCGGGGCGCTGTTCGATGGTCTTTCGCTGCGTGCGTCGTTTGCCCAAAGCATGCGCGGATTCGCCCTCAACATCGCGCCGCTGGCGCTGTACGGTGTACTGTCGCTCGCGCTGTTGCTGTTCGGCTGGGCAACGTTCGGCGTCGGCTTG
>VBCG01000053.1 GCA_005881895.1 Betaproteobacteria bacterium | reverse complement strand
ATGCGAGTCGGCACGCGAGGCCGACTCGCGCTGCCACGATTCTCTTCGCACGTGCAAGGAGGCCGAAGCCCGGCGGCGCGATCATGGGCCCCCACGCTTGCGGAAATACATGAGAAGCGCCGCAACCGTCTTCGCGTCGGTAAGCTCCCCTTCGTCGAGCGCGGCGAGCAACGCTTCGCCCGTCATTTGGGCTACGTCCAGAAACTCCCCATCATCGAGCTTTCGCCCGACATGCGTCAGATCGTCGGCAACAAAAATCTCGATCGCCTCGGTCGAATACGACACCGTCGGATGAATGAGGCCGAGACGCGTCCACCGCGCCGCGATGTAGCCGGTCTCTTCCGTCAGCTCTCGCTGCGCCGTCGCAAGCGCGGATTCGCCGGCATCGACGTCCCGACCGCCAACACGATGATCATCGATCGCGCGGATCGGTTTGGCTTGGCGCAGCTGCACCAGCTGCGCGGCCGCGTCGGGCGCTCGCACCATCAGGCGTATGCGTATCTGCGGATGAACGATGTATTCGCGAATCGTCGTCGCGCCATCGGGTAGGCGGACGATGTCGCGGCGTACATCCAGCAATGCGCCGTCGAATACTCGTGCGCCTTCGACGTGCGTCTCCTCCAAGTGCCGATCGGACGAAACGACGCTGCGCCCCGGCCGCGGATCAACCGCCATCGAGCCAGTCCCTCGCGACGAGGAAATTGCTGTAGAGCTCCGCCTCGCGGGTTTCCGGCGCCGGTTTCCAGTCATAGCGCCATTTAACGACGGGTGGCAGCGACAGAAGGATCGCTTCGGTTCGTCCGCCGGATTGCAGACCAAAGAGGGTCCCGCGATCCCAGACGAGATTGAATTCGACGTAGCGGCCGCGGCGATACGCCTGAAAATCGCGCTCGTTCTCGCCGTATGGCAGATCCTTGCGCTGCGTGAGAATGGGCCCGTACGCCGCAAGGAAATGGTCGCCGACCGATTTCGTCAAGGCAAGACAGCGCTCGAATCCCCCGTCCGCGAC
>VBCG01000069.1 GCA_005881895.1 Betaproteobacteria bacterium | reverse complement strand
ATGAACTTGTTCGTGAGCCATTCGATCGTCGGCCGGAACGTGTTTGCGTACGCGGTGCGAACGACCGAATTGACGCCGTCCGCGCCGACGATCAAGTCACAGTCAGTGAATGCGTCTGGCGATTCCAGCCGGTATCCGAACATGAGCGACACGCCGACGCGCTCACACTCGCCCTGCAAGAGACGGAGGAGCGCGAGCCGTCCGATCGCGCAAAAGCCGTTGCCGTCAATGTCGACCGATTGGTCGCGATGAACGATGCGCTGGATGGGCCACGTCTCCAATAACGTCGCGAGCGTCGCATGCATCGCTGGCACGTCGCGCGCCATGAACTCGAGCGCGCCATGCGAGAAAACGACGCCAAACCCGAACGTCGCGTCACGCGCATTCTGCTCGACGACGCGCACGTCGACTTCCGGTCGCCGGCATTTCACCAAATAGGCGAAGAGCAATCCGGCGGGTCCCGCCCCGGCAATTCCGATGCGCATCAGTCGACCGATTTGTGTTTGAGCGCCATCGCACGCGCGTAGAGCTGATCGCGCGCAACACCTGTCACGTTCGCAACGATACGCGCTGTCCTTGCAGGCGGCAGCTCGCGGACGAGCTCAGCGAGCCAGCGGTCGACATCGACAGGCAGCGCCGAGGCTTTGTCACTCGGCGGGGACGGCGCGTCGACGACCAACACGAATTCGCCGCGTGTGCGATTCGAATCGGCATCGAACCACGCGGGTGCGTCTTCAAGCTGCATCCGCGTCAGCGTCTCGAATACCTTGGTGAGCTCGCGCGCTACAAAAAGCGTTCGCGCACCCAGCAAATTCGCAAGCTCGGCAACGGTTTCGCGCACGCGATGCGGCGCTTCATAGATGACGAGCGCGAATCGCAACGTCGCGACGCTTTCCAACAATTCGCGCCGCGCTTTTGGCTTCGGCGGAAGAAATCCGATGAAAACAAATCGTTCGGCATCGAGCCCAGCTGCGGATACAGCGGCAGAAACTGCTGAAGGTCCGGGAATCGGCACGACAGCGTGTCCCGCGTCGTGAGCCGCACGCACCAGTCGCGCGCCGGGGTCGCTGATCGCCGGCGTTCCCGCATCGCTGACGATTGCCACGCTTTTGTTGTCGGCAAGCGCAGCGACGAGCGAGGCCGCGCGCCGCGCTTCGTTATGCGCATGCAGCGAAACCGCTTTCGTCTGGATGCCATGGCGCCGCAACAGCGGCAGCGTCACTCGCGTGTCCTCGGCCGCAATCACGTCGACCGTGCGCAGGATATCGAGCGCGCGCAGCGTCAGGTCGCGTGCGTTACCGAGCGGCGTCGCGACCACATATAATGATCCTGGCGTCGCGTGTGAGCCCGGCGTCGATTCTTGAGCGTCCGTTGCATCCGGCGGCAAAACTTCCTCCGACATCTCGTCTCCATGGATGCATCGAACACGACTGCGCGCGCCGCAAAATTGCTCGGGCGCGTTGTTGCCGCTGTATTCGTTGCTGCCGCCGCATTGTCCTGCGCGCCGCTCGCGCCGACAAGCCGACCCGCGCCCATCATCGAACGGGCGCCCGCGTCACCGCCCCCCGTTGCAACGGCGCCTGCGCCGCCGGCGGCACGCGAACCTGCCGTATCCGTGTTTCCACTCGCACCGCCACCCGATGTCGAGTCCAAGCCGGCGATGCCGCCGACGACGCCGGAAGAACCGCGTGCACAGCGCCCGCCCGCCCCGACGAGCGATTTAGTCGCGCTGATTCTGCCCCTTGAAGTCCCGACATACGCGCGTGCGGCAGACGCCGTACGCGCCGGATTTCTCGCCGCCGCGGAGGCGGCCGGCGAGCAGGCGAAGGTCATCGTCATCGGGCACAAGGAGGACGGCGTTCTCGCCGCGTTCGACCAGGCGCGGGCACGCGGCGTACGCGTTGTCATTGGGCCGTTGTTGCGCGACGATCTCAAGACACTTGTGCTGGCCGATCCGGAAATCCCCTGGACGGTCGCGCTCAATCAGCTGGACGACCGCTCGCCGCTACCGCCGACGGTCTTCTCATTTGCGTTGACGATCGACTCGGACGCACGCGTGTTGGCGCACCTCGCGCAATTTGAAGGCGTGCGCGCCATCGACGTCATTTCGGGCGATACGCCGCTCATGAAGCGCTTCGCCGCCGCGTTTGCGAGCGAGTGGATCGCGGGCGGCGGTCGCCTTCCTTCCGATCTGCGCTTCGATCCCGCACCGGAAAGCCTGACGCTCTTGCGCCGCAATCTCGTTCGTGCGGCGCCCGACGCGGTATTGCTCGCCGTCGACGGCGCGCAAGCTGCGCTCGTCAAGTCTTTTGTCGGTTTGGTCCGCGCTTACGCAAGCGGCCTCTTGTTCGATCGGCCCGATGCGGCAATCGTGCGGGACTTGAATGATGTGCGCGTGGTCGAGCTGCCGTGGCTCGTCACGCCCGACGCGCCGCAGCTGGCGTCGTATCCGCGCCGCGATTTCGCCAGCGCGCCGCTCGATCGTTTGTATGCGTTGGGGCTCGACGCGTTTCGCATTGCGCAATCGTTCGCGCCGGACCCGCCGCAGCACCTCCTGTTCGACGGCGCTACGGGACGCATCGAGCAGAACGACGCGCGGACGTTCGTGCGCGAAGGCCAGCTCGCGGTCTATCGAGATGGGCGACTCGTTCCGCTCGACGCCACGCAGCGCTGACGTGCGTACAATTGACGCAGGCGCGCGTGCCGAGTCGCTGGCCGCGGAGTTTTTGATTGCTCGCGGCCTTGTCATCGTCACGCGTAATTTCCGCACGCGATTGGGCGAGATCGACGTCATCGCCCGGGAACGCGAGACGCTCGTGTTCGTCGAAGTGCGCAAGCGCCGTTCCGATGCCTATGGCGGTGCCGCCGCGAGCATTACCGGCGCCAAGCGTGCGCGCTTGATCGCGACTGCGCAGATGTATCTCGCAACGCTGCGGCGCGAGCCGCCCTGCCGATTCGACGCGGTGCTGATCGACGGAGCAACGCCGCCGCAGATCGAGTGGCAGCGCGATATATTCGCAGTCGATTAACTCAATGCTCGGTCCGGCGAAATTGCGCGCACGTTAGAATTCGACCGCCATGCTCGACCACATCAAACGCATTCGCGCGCATTTCGCCGACAGCGCAAAGCTCAAGCAGGAGGCGGCGGACATGCTCGCGCCCGCGATCGCACGCGCCGGATCGCTGATGACCGAATGTCTGTTCGCGGACGGCAAGATCCTCGCCTGCGGCAACGGCGGATCGGCCAGCGACGCACAGCATTTTTCGGCCGAGCTCGTAGGCCGCTTCGAACGCGAACGACCGGAGCTGCCGGCGATTTCGCTTGCGACCGACACGTCGCTATTGACGGCGGTCGCGAACGACTACGCATTCGAGCAAGTGTTCGCCAAGCAGGTGCGCGCGCTGGGCACGAAGGGCGACATCCTCCTCGCCATATCGACGTCCGGCAATTCGCCGAATGTCGCGGCGGCTATCACGGCCGCGCATGAACGAGAAATGCGCGTCGTCGCGTTGACCGGCAAAGGCGGCGGACGCGCGGGTGAACTTCTCGTCCCCGAAGACGTCCATGTCTGCGTTCCGCATGCCCGTACGATGCGGATCCAGGAAGTCCACCTCTTGATCATTCACTGCCTGTGCGACGCGATCGACGCAACGCTGCTCGGCGACGATGAGTAACAAGATAGGCTCATACGCCCTGGCCGCGGCGCTCCTCGCATCGCTGCTCTTGAACGGATGCATTCCGGTGATCGTCGCGGCAGGCGTCGGTGGCGCCACGCTGGTCGCGACGGATCGCCGTTCCGTGGGCGTGCAGGCGGATGACGAGGCGATCGAGCTCAAGATCGCCAACACCGTGAACGCGCGTTACGGCGAAAGCGTGCACGTCAACGCGACCAGTTACAACGGCGTCGTTTTGCTGACGGGCGAAGTTCCCGATCAGGCAACGTTCGCGTCGATCGGCAACATCGCGGCGACAACGGGGCGCGTGCGCTCGACCCATAACGACGTCGCAATCGGTCCGTTGACGCCTCTGTCCGCGCGGACGAACGACACGTTCATCACGTCAAAAGTCAAGGCGCGCTTTGTCGAGGCGAACAAATTCGCGGCGACCCACGTCAAGGTCGTGACCGAACGTGGCGTTGTCTATCTGATGGGAATCGTGCGCCGTCAGGAGGGCGCCGATGCGGCGCAGATCACAAGCACGACGTCGGGCGTGATACGCGTCATTACGGTATTCGAGTATTTGAACTGACATGTCATCGATGACCCCCGCCGGCGAAAAAGCGCTTCCCGAGCCGTGTTACCCCGCGAAGATCGCGCAGGCGCATGAAGCGGTCGCGCGTATCGGCGCGCTTGCAAAGCCCCGTGTTTTCACGAACGGCGTATTCGACGTCTTGCATCGCGGTCACGTCACCTACCTCGAACAAGCGCGCGGTCTAGGCGCCTCGCTGGTCGTTGCCGTGAACAGCGACGACTCCGTCCGCCGCCTCGGAAAGGGTGCCGATCGTCCGCTGAATTCACTCGACGACCGGATGGCGATGCTCGCGGCGCTCGCTTCGGTCGATCTCGTCGTCCCATTTGACGAGGACACGCCGCGCGAGCTTATCGTCGCCTGCATGCCCGAAATTCTCGTGAAGGGCGGCGATTACAACGTCGCTACGACAGTCGGTGCTGCTGAAGTCATTGCGGCAGGCGGGCGATGCGTTGCGATCCCGTTTCGCTACGAGCGGTCGACAACCGCATTGATCGGCAAGATCCGCGATGGCTAGGTTACCGACGTTATAATTGTGATCGATAACGTTGACCGACTCCTTCTTGATTTCACTTTCATGCTACAAGCCGATCGCGAAGTCGACGCCCGCGGATTGAATTGTCCATTGCCGATCCTGCGCACGAAAAAGGCGTTGAACGACATGACGTCGGGACAAATCATCCGCATCACTGCCACCGATCCGGCGAGTGTCCGCGACTTCCAGGCTTTCTGCCGGCAAACCGGCAACGAACTGGTCGAGCACGGCGAAGCGGACGGCGCATTCTGGTTCGTGCTGCGCCGGCGCTGATTGCTGCTCCTTTGTGGGAGCGGCGAAGGCGTGAGTGCAGCGCTGGTTCTCCTCCCCGATTTTCTGCTGATTGCGCTCGGCGCGATGTTGCGCCGCTTGCGTTCGTTCGACGGAACGTTCTGGAGCGGGGTCGAACGCCTGGTTTACTTCGTGCTTTTTCCTGCGCTGCTGTTTCGCTCGCTCGCGCTGTCGCCGTCGTCGCTTCACGATGCCGGTCGGCTCGCGCTAGTCGGCGTAGCGTTCACGCTCGTGGGAATGCTGTTGTCGGCGTTGGCGCAGCCGCTGTTCCAATTGCCGCGTGCCATATTCGCCTCGTGTTTTCAATGCGGATTTCGTTTCAACACGTATGTCGCACTTGCGGCCGCGAGCCGCCTTGGCGGCGCCGAAGGCATCGCGCTGATGAGCGTGCTGATCGGCATCCTCGTCCCCGTTGTCAACGTCGCGGCTGTCGCCGTGCTTGCGCGCGAACATGGCGCGCGGATCGGCAGTGAGTTGGCGCGCAATCCACTCGTTATCGCGTGCGCTGCGGGAATCGCTTGGAATCTTGCGCGGCTGCCGATGCCCGCGCTTCCCGCCCGAATGCTGGAATTGCTTTCGTCGGCCGCGCTGCCGCTCGGATTGCTTGCCGTCGGTGCCGGACTTCGATTCGAAAGCGGTGCGCTGCGGTGGCCCGCACTGGCGTGGTGGACCGGCGTCAAGCTTGTCGCGCTTCCGGCGGTCGCGCTCGCTCTGTCCCGCGCGATGGGTCTTTCACCGCTGGAGCAGCAGATCGCGGTCGTGATGGCCGCGGTGCCGACGGCGACATCCGCCTACATTCTGGCGGTCCAGATGAAAGGCGCGGGTCCGCCAGTCGCCATGCTCATTTCGATCGGAACGCTGCTCGCGGCAGTGACGTTACCGCTGTGGATCGCTGCGGTGACATGAGCGTCAACGTCGATAACGCGCGAGAAATTCCGTGATGATGCCGCGCTGGGCGCGTTCGACTGCGTTGTCGAGCGACCGGTCGTTTGGATCGTACTGCTTCGCTCGCCGATAAGCCGCGAGCGAATCGTGGTAATTGCCCAGCGACTGTTGCGCTTGGCCGAGGCATCGCCACGCGTTTGCGTTTCCGAGGTCCAAGTCCGTCCATTCGCCACATAGATCGGCAGCGCGGCGCCAGTTGCCCGCTGCGAGCATGCGCAACCCTTCGGTTTTGAGCGCGTTCGCTTTCGCGCGACGCTCCGCAATCAATGCCATAACGTCGGGATCGACGCTGACGGTGTCCGGTGTAGCCGTTGCGATGTTGTTAGCAACGGTTGAGGGGACGGCGGCCTTCATCGTCGAGCCGGTAACGATGCGGCTTGGGCCCACGCCGATCTTTCCGCTGTCGCTGGCGAGCGTACCCGACGACGCACTGGGCCAGCGGATCGCGTTCGAGACTGTCGAACCCATCCAATCGATCGATTCCGCCATCGGTTGATGCCATGCGACGCCATAGAGCCACAGCATGGCCGCAAGTCCGAGCACGCCGGTGGCCATGTTGAGGGTGCCCGAAGGTCCATGCGTGACCAGACAATCTTCGGCGAAGTCCCATTCGGTTTCCTGCTCGCGCGCGACTTTCTCGTACGCGTACGCGATCAGCACCGCCGCAACCGGCACGACGCCGCATCCCATCCCGCTCCACCACACGCGAAAGGCGCGGCGAAAGCCGCGTTGGATTTGCGACTTCGCATCGCGGCGCGCGTACGCGTCCGAGATGGAAAACTGCAGATAAACGCCGAACAGCCATTTGCCCGGTGTTGTTCCGAGCGCCGCAATCAACAATGCTTCGACAGGGACCCATGATGCGGTGATGATGATCGGTGCGATCAGCGGATATCCCAGCCAGTACGCCGCGCTTGACGAGAGAACACCGGCACCGCGGAGCTCGGACAGAACAATCGCGAGCACCAAGCCCCAGATCGCATAGTCGAATATCCGTGCAGCGAGCCGGTTCCACGGTTGCGGCTCGCTGGTGCGGCCACTCTTTTCGCGCTCGAGCTCGGCCATCCGCAGCTGGAAGATCCAGGACGCATCTTCCGCTGGCTGACTCGCGCCGAGAAAGACACTTTTTTCACGCCGCCAATTGAGAATCGCCAGGTCGGTCTGCGGCGACAGGCCGAGCTTCGACGACGGGCTATGCCCGCGACTGTAGACAAAACCGTGAACGGCGCCGTAGACGAATGTCGCTAGCACCAATCCGAGCGTGAGCCAGACGAGAACCTGCTTCGCGACTTGCAACGCGTCGGCAGGCGTTACGAAAATAATTGCGGCCGCAATGAATGCGCCGAATAGCGCGCACAAGCCGACGGCTACGATCGGCGAGCGCGTGGACGATGCGACGCGTTCGGTCAGACCGGGATGATGATGCAGCGGATTTTCTTCGGAAGTCTTCTTGCCCGTTTGCGTGTCGAGAAAATCGTCGAGGCGGATCGCGGCCTGCGGTGCGCTGTGCACATCGGTTTGTTCGCCCGCGTCGACGATCGCGTTAGAGACGACATGCGCGATTTTTTGCTCCGCCGTGCCCGTGGACAACGCGAGCTCCTCGTCGTAGCGCTGGCGGCGCGCGCCGTCGCCCAGTATGCGGCTGGCATGATTGATGAAGCGAAGCGCCTCTTCGACGTTTCCCTGGCCATCGCGCGTCTTGGCGTAATACTTACGGATGAGCCGACGCAGCGCCGCCCGCACCTCTTCATCGGAGGAGCTCGCCTGGACACCCAACGCCTCGTAGAGCGTGGACTTCATGTGCTGACCCGGAAAAGCCCGATTATGCCGCTGATCCTCAAGAGAGCGCATCTCCGCGGCATTTTGGGGAAAGCAAGATCCGGGCCGCAGCGCCCGCCGCCGGCTGAATCGCTATTGCGAACAATGACAAAGCGGCCGCCAGCGGGATCGCTTTGTTTGTTGCTTCCGAGCGACAACCGCCCGGACTGACGGCTTACTCCGACTTGGCGCTGTCGCGGCTGGCGAGCTTTTCGCGAATCCGCGCCGACTTGCCCGAACGTTCACGCAAGTAGTAGAGCTTCGCTCGCCGTACGTCACCTTTGCGCTTGACCTCGATCGAGGCGATCAAGGGCGAATATGTTTGAAACGTACGCTCCACGCCTTCCCCGCTCGAGATCTTGCGAACGGTGAACGCCGAATTGAGGCCGCGATTACGTTTGGCAATCACGACGCCTTCGTAGGCTTGCACGCGTTTGCGCTCGCCCTCGACGACGCTCACGTTGACGATAACCGTGTCGCCCGGCGCGAAATCGGGAATGGTCTTGCCCAACCGCGTGATCTCTTCCTGCTCCAGTTGCTCGATAATGTTCATTGCGTCTCTCCTGAACGGTATTGCGCCAACAGATCCTGTTCTAAAGCCGTGAGCGTGCGCCCTTCAAGCAGCGCAGGCCTTCGCTCCGATGTTCGACCCAGCGCCTGCATCTTTCGCCATCGCGCGATCGCAGCATGGTTTCCCGACAGCAGTACCGCAGGCACCTGCATCCCCTCGAAAATCTCAGGGCGCGTGTAATGCGGACAATCGAGCAGCCCGGCGACAAATGAATCCTGCGTCGCGGAATCGGCGTCGTTAAGAGCGCCCGGCAGCTGCCGCGCAAGCGCGTCGATCGCCATCAACGCCGGCAGCTCGCCGCCCGAGACGACGAAATCACCGACGGCGATCTCTTCATCGACTTCGCGGATCGCTACGCGCTCGTCGATCCCTTCGTAACGGCCGGCGATCAGCACGTATCCCGCGTCCTTGGCGCCCGCAAGCTCGACCACACGCGCGTGCGTCAACGGAATTCCGGCGGGTGTCAGGTGAATCGTTCGCGTCACCGTGATGCCCGCCGCACGCTGCGCAGCGCGCGCCGCCTCGATCGCCTCGGCAAGGGGTCCCGGCAGCATCACCATCCCAGGACCGCCACCGTAAGGACGATCATCCACCGTCTTATGGTTGTCGCGCGCAAAATCGCGCGGATTCCACAATCCGAGCTGCCAAAGATTCCGCTCGCGCGCGCGCCCTGTCACGCCGAACCGCACCGCATGTTCGATCATCTCAGGAAACAGCGTCACGACATCGATCCGCATGCGACGCCCGCCGTCCATCAGTAGTCCGCTTCCCAGTCGACATCGATTCTGCGCGCCGACACGTCGACGCCATCGATGTGCGCCGGCACGAACGGTATCAATCGTTCGCCGGTCCCCACTTCGGACACCACACGCAGCAGCGGATGCGCGCCGCTTTCCGTGAGGCCGGCGACGCGACCGAGCCGCACGCCCGAACGATTGACGACGTCCATTCCTTCAAGGTCCGACCAGTAGTACTCGTTGTCTGCCGGCGGGGTCAATGATTCCCGCGGCAACGCAACTTCGGATCCGCGGAGCGGTGCCGCCTGTTCGCGCGAGCCGACGCCGGCAAACTCCGCGACGAGTACGTTGCTGTGCACTCGCGCAAGCACCACTTCGATCTCGCGCCATGTTTGCGTCCCAGGCGCCCTGACCCACCACACCTTGTGCGCAATCAGCGCTGCGAGGTCCTGCGACCAAGGCACCACCTTCACCCAGCCGCGAACACCGTGGGGCGCGGCGATGCGCCCCATGACGATCAGCGTCGGAACCGCCTTTCGTTCGCTCAGGCGGCCGGCTGCGCGCGATTGGCTGCGGCGCGCTTCACGAGCATCGCAACGGTGTCGGAAAGCTTGGCGCCGCGCTCCATCCAATAGGCGATGCGATCGTGAGCGATCCGGAGAGCTTCTTCCTTTTCGGCCGCCACCGGGTTGTAGAAGCCGACGCGCTCAATGAATCGGCCATCGCGCCGATTGCGCGAGTCCGCGACGACGACGTTGTAGAACGGGCGTTTCTTGGCGCCGCCGCGCGCGAGTCTGATCACGACCATGTTGGGTTATCCGAATGTCGAACGAAGAAAACCGGTAATTATAGCTGAAATCGTTCAACGAAGCGGATTGGTCCAACGAAGCGGATTCGCGCCGCAGGGCCGCCCTAAGGCGCGACTTACTCCCCCTTTGGGGGCAGCGAAGCTGCGAGCGTGAGGGTCCTATCTCATCCCCGGCAACATGCCCCGCATGCCACGCATCATCTTCTGCACGCCGCCCTTGGCGACCATCTTCATCATCTTCTGCGCCTGCTCGAATTGATTGAGCAGCTGATTCACTTCCTGAACCGTCACGCCGGCGCCGGCCGCGATCCGTCGTTTGCGCGACGCCTTGATGAGCTCGGGCTTCGTGCGCTCGAGCCGCGTCATCGAATTGATGATCCCTTCGATCCGCGCGATCTTCTTCTCGTCAACCGTCGTGCTTTGCGCGGCTCGCACGAGCTCGGCGGGCAGCTTGTCGAGCATCGCCGAGAGTCCACCCATCTTGCGCATTTGCGCGATCTGCGCCTTGTAATCGTCGAGATCGAATCCCTTGCCCGTCTTGACCTTCTTCGCGAGCTTCTTCGCTTCCGCGACGTCGACGTTGCGGTGCGCCTCTTCAATGAGCGACAGCACATCGCCCATGCCGAGAATCCGCGACGCCATCCGCTCGGGGTGGAACACCTCGAGCCCGTCGATCTTTTCCGCGACGCCGGCGAACTTGATCGGTGCGCCGGTCACGTGACGCACCGAAAGCGCGGCGCCGCCGCGCGCGTCACCGTCGAGCTTGGTCAGGATCACGCCGGTCAGCGGCAATGCGTCGCGGAATGCCCGCGCTGTGTTGACGGCGTCCTGTCCCTGCATCGCATCGACGATGAAGAGCGTCTCGATGGGATTGAGCGCCGCATGCAGATCGGCAATTTCCTTCATCATCGCTTCGTCGATCGCAAGACGCCCAGCCGTGTCGACGATCAGCACGTCGTGGTAATGGCTACGTGCATACGCAAGCGCCGTTTGTGCGATCGCGACGGGTAGCTGACCCGTCGACGACGGGAAGAAATCTGCCCCTACTTGCGTCGCCAACGTTTGCAGCTGCGCGATTGCCGCCGGCCGGTACACGTCGGCGGACACGAGCAACACTTTTTTCTTCTGCTCGCTCTTGAGCAAACGCGCGAGCTTCGCCGCCGTTGTCGTCTTGCCCGAGCCTTGCAAGCCAGCAAGAAGAATCACCGCCGGCGGTTGCGTCGCGAAGTTGAGCGCCTCGGCGGCGCCGCCCATCAGCGCGGTCAGCTCACGCGCGACGACTCCAATCAACGCTTGGCCCGGCGTCAACGAGCCGACCACGTCCTCGCCCTGCGCCTTGTCGCGGATTGCCGCAATGAAATCCTTGACGACCGGCAACGCGACGTCGGCTTCGAGCAGTGCAAGACGCACTTCGCGCAGCGCGTCCTGAATGTTTGCATCCGTGAGTCGCGCTTCGCCGCGAAGGGTCTTGACGACGCGAGACAGCCGTTCGGTGAGGTTATCGAGCATGTTGAGCCGTTGTGCGCACGCCGGAAGACCGGTCGCGCTGCACGTTATGTGTACACTTCCCAGAAAACGCGTTGTCGGCAATGAGCCGGATCGCGTCACGATGAAACGATGATTTTACTGCACGCCGTCGTGGCCGCTCTCTACGCGGTCGCCGCCTGGATGGGGTGGCCGCGAGCAACGGAGCCGCCGCCGGGCGCAGCGCGCGCCATCCTGTGGTTCGTTCCGCTCGCGGTAGCGCTCCATGCCGCCGCCATCGCCCACTCGATCTTCAGGCCCGACGGCCTCGACCTTTCGTTTGCGAACGCGCTTTCACTGGTGACGGGGTTGTGCGCGCTCGTTGCTTGGGCGTCGGGATTGCTCGGCACGTTGCCGCGCGTCGGCGCAGTCGTCTTGCCGATCGCCGCGGTCGGTTCGCTGCTGCCGGCGTTCTGGATCAATCCGCATCGCTTCGCGTACGCGGACGAACCCTGGGCGGCGGCGCACATCGCCGTTGCGCTCGTCGCATACGCGCTCTTCGTCGTCGTCGCGCTGCAGGCACTGGTCTTGACGGGACTCGAAAAGCAGCTCCACCGCGGGCTGACGACGACCGGCGGAACGCCGCCGTTGTTGACGCTCGAGCGCTACTTGTTCCGCTTGATCGCGACCGGCTTCGCATTGCTCACGCTGACGCTCGCAAGCGGAATCCTGTTTTCCGAGCAACTGTTCGGCAAGCCGGTGACCTTCACGCACAAGAACGTCTTCTCGGTTGCCGGCTGGATCGTGTTCGCGATTCTGTTGTTCGGCCGCTGGCGTTACGGCTGGCGCGGGCGGATGGCCGTCAACTGGATTCTCGGCGGGACGCTGTTGCTCGTGCTGGGCTATCTCGGCAGCAAGTTCGTGCTCGAGGTATTGCTGCATCGGTAATTGGTCGTAATTGACACCGGATCGCGGTGCCCGAATACTCGTCGCACTTCTTGAGCTTCGCTCACCGTGGATGAATTTTCCTTCGATACGCTGGCGCTGACGCTCGTTGCGCTAATCGTCGCCGCTGGATTCTTTTCCATCGCCGAAACGGCGATGATGGCGGTCAACCGCTATCGCCTGAAGCATCGTGCGCAGCGCGGCAATCGCGGCGCCAAGCTGGCGCTCGGATTGCTGAGCGAGACTGACCGTCTGCTTGGCGTCATCCTGCTCGGCAACACGCTGGTCGCAGCGGCGGCGGCGACGCTCACGGCGGTGATCACCAAACGATTATTCGGTGAGGGCGAGCTCGCTTTGGGGCTCGGTACGATCGCGATCTCGTTCGCGCTGCTCGTGTTCGCCGAGATCACGCCGAAAGTCGTCGGCGCCGCACACGCGGATAAGCTCGCGCCGCTGGTCAGCTTTGCGCTGGTTCCGATGCTGAAGGCGGCGACGCCGGCCGTGTGGTTCGTCAACCTCTTCGTCCAGGGACTGCTGAAGCTGTTGCGGATCAAGACGACATCGGACGCGGGCACGACGCTCACGCAAGAGGAATTGCGCACGCTCGTGCTCGAAGGCAGCCACTATTTTCGCGGCAAGCATCGAACGATGCTCGCCAACCTGCTCGACCTCGAAGCGATCACCGTCGACGATGTCATGACCCCGCGTAGCCAGATCCACGCACTGAACCTCGCCGAAAAGCCCGCGTTGTTGCGGCAGCAATTGGCAACGTCATACCATTCGCGCGTTCCCGTGTACGACGACACGCTCGACAACATCATCGGTGTGCTTCCGCTGAAGAGTGTGGTACACGTGCAACAGTTGGGCGAAGTCGACGCCGACCGTTTGCGGCCGCTGCTGCGCCCGCCCTATTTCGTGCCGGCCGGCACGCCGCTATTGACGCAATTGCAGCAGTTTCAGGCCGACCGCCAGCGCCTCGGGCTGGTCGTCGACGAATACGGCGAGTTGCAGGGCCTCGTGACGATCGAGGATATCGTCGAGGAAATCATCGGGGAGTTCACCACCCAGGCGCCAGGCGCCGCCGACAGTTTCCGCCGCGAGACCGACGGCAGCGTCGTCGTCGATGGGATGACGCAATTGCGTGCGCTCAATCGGCGGCTGGGGACGCAATTTCCGCTGGCCGGGCCAAAAACGCTGAACGGCCTGATCGTCGAGCACCTGGGCGACATCCCGGATGCCGGGATCAGCTTCAAGCTCGCCGGGCAGGGAATCGAGATCGTGCAAACGGTCGATCGCGCGGTCAGGGTCGTACGGCTTCTTCCCCCCGTCGGCCGTGCTTCGGCGCCTTTACAAAGCACGCCCGAGCGGGCATCATCCTCAAGCTAAGTTTCATGCAAATGGAATAAGCCTGCGTTTACACACGACAATCCGCCTAGGGCACGATCATTGCTTTATTTCCGTCTATTTGCGTTTGCAGCCGCTTTGGGATGGTTCCCGTAAAAAAAGTGGCGCTTCGCGTCATTTCTTAACGCTACACCGACCGGCCCCCTTCAAAAAACATGGCTACGCATGCCGCCACTCGGAACATCAGCGGGCTCGCGCGCGCCCTCGCGCAGCACGGCGTCATGTCAGAGCATGAAGCCGAAGGCATGCAAACGCAGGCACTGTCTTCCGGCGTGACCTTCGTCGAGCAGGTGCTGCTGGGCAAGCGGATGACGCCCCATCAGCTCGCCGTTTTTGGTTCCCGCGCCTTCGGCGTACCGCTATTCGACCTCAATGCCTTCGAGCTCGAGCATGTCGATAAGGCGTATTTCGACGCCAAGATCGCGCAAACTCGGCGCGTGCTGCCGCTGTACAAACGCGGCAATCGCCTTTATGTCGCGATCTCCGACCCCGCAAATCTGCAGGCGCTGGAGGAAGTCCGCTTCAAGAACAACCTGCCTGTCGAGCCCATCGTCGTCGAGGACGACAAGCTCGGGCACGCGATCTCCAAAGTCATCGAAGCGAGCGGCACGACGCTGCAGGAAATGGCCTCGCTCGAGGACATCGAAATCGGCCTCGAGGAAGGCAGCCCGCAGGCGTCGGTCGAAGACGACAGCGAGGTCGAGGATGCCCCGGTCGTCAAGTACATCCAGAAAGTCATGCTGGATGCGATCGCCGCCGGCGCTTCGGATATCCATCTCGAGCCGTACGAAAAGTTTTTCCGCATCCGTTACCGGGTCGACGGCGTGCTGATGGAAATCGCGCAGCCGCCGCTCGCGATCAAGGACAAGGTCGCCTCGCGGATCAAGGTCATCTCGAAGCTCGACATCGCTGAGCGCCGCGTGCCGCAGGACGGCCGGATGAAGCTCGTGTTGTCGAAGACGCGCGCGATCGACTTCCGGGTCTCGTCGCTGCCGACGCTGTGGGGCGAAAAGATCGTGCTGCGGATCCTGGACTCTGCCGGCATCAAGCTCGGCATCGATGCGCTGGGCTATGAACCCGATCAGCAGGAAGCGATGCTGCAGGCGATCGGACGCCCCTATGGGATGATTCTGGTCACGGGCCCAACCGGTTCCGGCAAAACAGTGTCGCTCTACAGCTGCCTCAACATTCTGAACCAGCCAGGTATCAATATCTCAACGGCTGAGGACCCCGCCGAAATCCAATTGGCCGGCGTCAATCAGGTCAACGTCAACGACAAGGCCGGCCTCACGTTTGCGACCGCGCTCCGCGCGTTCCTGCGGCAGGATCCGGACATCATCATGGTCGGTGAGGTCCGCGACCTCGAGACGGCCGATATCGCGATCAAGGCGGCGCAGACCGGTCACCTTGTGTTGTCGACAGTGCACACGAACGATGCGCCCACGACACTGACGCGCCTTCTGAATATGGGTGTGGCGCCCTTCAACGTTGCGTCGTCGGTCATTTTGATCACCGCCCAACGTCTCGCGCGCAAGCTGTGTCTGCAATGCAAGAAGCCCGCCGACATTCCGCCGGAAGCACTGCTTCGCGCCGGCTTCAAGGCCGACGAACTCGACGGCTGGCAACCGTTCGCGCCCATCGGGTGCGATAACTGCAAAGGCACCGGCTATCGTGGCCGCACCGGCATTTACGAAGTCATGCCGATCAGCGACGAAATGCGCCAATTGATCATGCGCAACGGAAACGCGCTCGACATCGCCGCGCAGTCGCAAAAGGAAGGCATCCGGAATTTACGGACATCCGGCCTGCGCAAAGTCAAGGCCGGCATCACGTCGCTCGAAGAAATCGAAGCTGTCACCAACGAATGATCGTGAATCGCAACCGCTAAAGGATTGTCCATGGCCACCGCAATCGCTCCGCGCCAGGATGCGCGAGTCAAGGAAGCGCTGTTCGTCTGGGAAGGCGTCGACCGCAGCAACAAGCCGATGCGCGGCGAAACGCGCGGCGCATCGGAGACCGTGGTCACGACCAACCTGCGCCGGCAGGGTATCCGCGTTCTGAAGATCAAGCGGCAGACCTATCGCGGCGGACGCAAGATCAGCGACAAGGACATCACGTTTTTCACGCGCCAGCTCGCCACGATGCTCAAAGCCGGCGTGCCGCTGTTGCAGGCGTTCGACATCGTCGCTCGCGGTCATGGCAACGCACGCTTCTCGCGGCTCATGATGGAGATCAAGAACAAGGTCGAGACTGGATCGAGCTTGTCGCAGGCGTTTCGCGAGCATCCGAAGCAATTCAATGCGCTGTACTGCAATCTCGTCGCCGCCGGCGAGGGCGCGGGCATGCTGGACGCGATCCTCGAACGGCTCGCAACCTACCAGGAAAAAATCCTGGCGATCAAGGCCAAGATCAAATCGGCCATGTTCTACCCGATATCGGTGCTGGTCGTCGCGATCGTCGTCATCTGGGTGATCATGGTGTTCGTGATCCCGTCGTTCGAAAGCGTGTTCAAGAACTTCGGCGCCGAGCTTCCATTGCCGACGCTCATCGTCATCAACATCTCGCATTTCTTCGTCCAGTTCTGGTGGCTGATATTCCTGATCATCATGGGCACGATCATCGGAGTCGGTATTCTGTACCGCCGCTCGGACACGATGCGCTACACCGTCGACCGCTTGCTGCTCAAACTGCCGGTCGTCGGAATCATTGTCGAGAAGGCGACGATTGCGCGCTGGACGCGCACGCTGCAGACGATGTTCGCTGCGGGCGTTCCGCTGGTGGAATCGCTCGACGCGGTCGGCGGTGCCTCCGGCAATATCGTTTACGCCCAGGCGACGAAGCGCATCCAAACCGAGGTCAGCACGGGTCAGAGCCTCACCAACTCGATGACGAACACGCGGCTGTTTCCCAACATGGTGCTGCAGATGACGCAAATCGGCGAAGAGTCCGGTTCACTCGACAACATGCTGGGTAAGGTCGCCGATTTTTACGAGCGCGAAGTGGACGACGCCGTAGCCGCGCTTTCGAGCTTGCTCGAGCCCGTCATGATCGTATTCCTCGGCGTCGTCGTCGGCGGGCTCGTCGTCGCGATGTATCTCCCAATCTTCAAACTGGGCGCGGTTATCTAGCTAGATCCAAGCGACGGCCGGACGTGCTGCAACCATTGACGTCCGGCGATGCGGCCAGGGCAGCGGGCGTGCGGGTATACGCATGAGTGGGATCAACCCGTACGTCGCTATTGCGATTGCGGCGCTCGTCGGTCTATTCATCGGCAGCTTCCTGAACGTCGTCATCCATCGGCTGCCCAAAATGCTGGAGCGCGGATGGGCGGAGCAATGCGCAGAGCTCCGCGGCGAAGAGTCGCCGAAAGTGCCCCTCTATAACCTCGCCGTTCCACGATCGCAGTGCCCAGCATGCGGACATCAGATCACCGCTCTCGAGAACGTTCCGATCGCCTCGTTTCTGGCGCTCGGCGGAAAATGCTCATCCTGCGGCAAGCCGATCTCCGCGCGTTATCCGTTGGTCGAAGCGCTCGGCGGCGTGCTCGCGGCCGCCGCGATCTGGCGCTTCGGCGCAACGTGGCAAGGTCTCGCAGCCTGCGTGCTGCTGTGGACGCTTGTTGCATTGACGTTCATCGATTTCGATACGCAGCTTCTTCCCGACGGCCTTACGCTTCCGCTGCTGTGGGGCGGCCTCATCGTCAATCTGTTCGAGCTGTTCGTGCCGCTTCGCACTGCCGTCATCGGCGCGATCGCCGGTTACCTCGCGCTGTGGATCGTCTACTGGCTGTTCAAGCTGATCCGCGGAAAGGAGGGCATGGGCTACGGTGATTTCAAATTGCTCGCGGCGCTCGGCGCGTGGATGGGATGGCCCATGTTGCCATTTATCGTGCTGCTCTCGTCCGTGGTCGGCGCAGTCATCGGCATCATGTTGATCGTGTTTAAAGGGCGCGATCACAATATACCGCTCGCGTTCGGGCCGTATCTCGCCATCGCCGGGGCGATTGCGCTGTTCTTCGGCCCGCGTCTCGTGCAGATCTATTTCTACTGACGTGCATTGCGCGCACTGACGTGTCGTACGTTGTGGGATTGACCGGTGGTATCGGAAGCGGCAAATCGGAAGTCGCAAAAGCATTCGCCCGCCTTGGCGCCGACGTGCTGGAGGCCGACGCCGTCACCCACGCCGTGTCGGCGCCAGGCGAAGCAGGCCATGCTGCCGTCATCGAAGCATTCGGAACCCAGTGCCTGCAGCCGAACGGCGCCATCGACCGTGGTTGGCTGCGGGAACGCGCCTTCGCCGATCCTGTGTTTCGCGATCGCCTCGAGCGTGCGCTCCATCCCCTTATCATCGCGCGGGTCCGCGAAACAATCGACGCATGGCGGGGTCTCTATGGCATTCTGGTCGTTCCGTTATTGCTCGAGCGCGGCGGTCTTCTTTCAAGCGTCGAGCGCGTGCTCGTCGTCGATTGTCCCGAAGAACTGCAAATCCGCAGGGTCGTTGCGCGCAGTGGACTCCTTCCCTCCGAAGTGCGCGCGATCATGGCGACGCAGCTTTCGCGCAGCGAGCGCCTCTCGCGCGCCGACGATATCATCGACAATAGCGGTATGCCGGCTGCAATCGAACCGCAGGTCGAGGAGCTCGATCGCCGTTACCGCGAGTTCGCCGCCGCCACACGCACCTGAGACAGCCGAAGCCCCGTGATTCGCTACGAGCATCCGCTGAACGAGCGCGTACGTACGCTGATACGCCTCGAGGATTTGTTCGCCCGCGCGCGTTTCTTCGCGGCACAGGACGGTGCCGCCGATCACCATGCCGCGCTGCTGTCGCTATTCGACGTGTCCGATGTCGCGGCGAGAGCCGATCTCAAGACGGATGTGCTGCAGGAGCTCGAGCGACAAAAACAGCTGCTTACGCCTCTCAAAACCAACCCGCAGATCGATCAGGACGCGCTGCGCGCGCTCTTTTCCGAGATCGATGCGGTGAGCGGACAACTGCTTGGGCAAGCCGGCAGGTCAGGCTCGCATCTGCGTGAGAACGAATGGCTGATGGCGATCAAGCAGCGCTCCTCGATTCCCGGCGGCGTCTGCGAGTTCGACCTCCCCGCCTATCACTACTGGCTGCAACAGGATCCGGCGGCGCGCCGCAATGACCTTGCCGATTGGATCGAGCCCTTCGAGCCGATTCACGCGGCGGCGGCGATCGTCTTGCGGTTGTTGCGTGAAAACGGCCGCGTCAGCCGCCATATTGCGTATCGGGGCGTCTTTCAGTTGATGTTGACGACGACAAGGGTCGCGCAACTCTTGCGTCTCATGCTTGCCAAGGACATGCCGTGCGTGCCGGAGATCAGCGCAAACAAGTACGCGCTCAACACGTTGGCCCCACGCCGTGCAATTGGAATCGCGATCTTATTTGTGAATCAGAAATTTGTAATTAACTGAGAGCTTCTGTTCTGTAATCTCTAGACGCTGCAATCCATGCCCGACGCCATGCGTGCCAAACGTGCCTCGCAAGATCCGCCTGCGCCAATTCCGCGCATGGTCAAGTGTCCTCAATGCGGAAAATCCGTGCCCTGGACGCCGGAGTCGCGTTATCGTCCATTCTGCTCGCAACGCTGCAAGATGATCGACCTCGGCGCATGGGCCTCCGAGGCGTATCGCGTTCCGGCGGTTGAAAAAGACGATGACGAGACGTCATCGGACGGCGGTGATCATCTGCCCGATTAAGCGACTCCGTTAGCGGGCCACGCCGAACGCCGCAATGCAATTCCATGCGCGCCATGGTCGATGGCGATCGCCAGATCGTGAGGCGTCAATCCACCGATCGCATAGACGGGCACACGCGTGGATTCTATGCACGTCGCGAAGCCATCCCAGCCGAGCGTGGGCGCGCCCGGATGCGTGGGGGTCGGCTGCACCGGTCCAACAACAGCAAAATCGATCTCGAGCTTCGCCGCATGCGCAAGCTCACTGCGCGAGTGACAGGATGCAGCGACCAGCAGATCGTGCGGCCGCGATTGCGCAGCGGCAAGCACTGCCGCCGTCCAATGAACGCCGGCAAAGCGGCCGCGCCTTGCGTCTACGATGGAACCGTTCAGGAGCACGCGCGCACCGAATCAAGCGGCGAGCGGCAGAAGTCGAGCAGCGAAAGCGTCCCGTCGTGCCGCCGACCACGCTTTCTCGCGGAGTTGAATGAGGCGCAATCCGCGCGCCAACGCGCGTTCCGCGCGCGCGAGAAATTCGTCTTCGCCGACATCGTCGGCATTCGTCACGCCGCAAATCGACGGCAACGTCAAGGCGGCCAGTACGCGCGTATTCGCCGGCAACAACGGCGCGACATCGAACGAGCCTGGCTTTTGCCACGCAAAGGCTTGTCCGTCATGACCGAACGGTTCGCCGATCCAGCGAAGCACGCGGAAGAAGTAGAGCTCGACGTGCGCATGCGGGTAGACGAATTCCTGCGCGATCCACGGCGCCGCGTGCGTGACCGTGACGCCGAGCTCCTCCTTCAGCTCGCGTGCGAGCGCATGTCCCGCGGATTCGCCGGGCTCGAGCTTGCCGCCGGGGAATTCCCAATAGCCGGCATAGGGCTTGCCGACCGGACGCTGCGCAAGCAGCACGCAGCCATCGGGCCGCATGATCACGGCGGCGGCGACGCGAACGATGCTCACTTCAGGCGACGCGCGCCGGCGTAAGCCCGTGCGAATTGCCATGCGACGCGGCCGCTGCGTGATCCGCGCTGGATCGCGAATTGCAACGCCTCGCGTGTGCGCGCTTCGTTGTCACGCGTAGACGCCGGCGGCGGGACCTCGAAGTGCGCGAGCCACGCGCCGACCGCGGCGAGATAGTCGTCCTGTCCGAACGGGTAGAACGAAATCCAGAGCCCGAAGCGTTCCGACAACGAAATCTTTTCCTCCACCGATTCACCCGGATGCACTTCATCGCCGATGTGCTTCGTTTCGAGGTTTTCGGCGAAGTACTCGGGCAGCATGTGCCGGCGATTCGACGTTGCGTAGATCAGAACGTTGCCCGACGTGCCTGCAATCGAGCCGTCCAGCATCACCTTGAGCGCCTTGTATCCGGCTTCGCCGGCGTCGAACGTCAAGTCGTCGCAGAAGACGATGAAGCGCTCTGGGCGCATTTCGATCAACTCGGCGATGTCCGGAAGATCGATCAGATCCATCTTCTCCACTTCAATCAGACGCAGTCCCTTGGCGGCGTATTTGCGCAGCATCGCTTTCACGAGCGACGACTTGCCGGTGCCGCGCGCACCGGTCAACAGCACGTTATTGGCGGGGAAACCGGCTATGAACTGACGCGTGTTTTGGTCGATCGCTCTTTTTTGCTCGTCGATCGCAACGAGATCGGAAAGCGCGACCGCATTCGGATGTGCGACGGCTTGCAAATAGCCGCGGCCATTGCGCTTGCGCCAGCGCGCAGCGGTGACCTTCTTCCACTCGGGATCGGCGGCGGGTGCCGGCAGCAACGCCTCGACCCGCGCGAGCACGTCTTCAGCGCGGGCGATCAGCTTGTGCAGTTCGTCGCCCATCTTTAGGAACGGTAATCCGCGTTGATCGACACGTAGTCGGGCGAAAAATCGCAGGTCCATACCGTTGCCTGCGCGCGGCCGCGGCCAAGATCGACACGCACCGTGATTTCATCCTGCTTCATGATTCGCAGTCCATCTTCCTCGCGATAACTTTCGGCGCGGCCGCCGCGATCGACGACCATCACGTCGTCGAGCCAGAACGAAACGCCTGCCGGATCGAGGTCGGCCGCGCCGCCATTGCCGATCGCGCTGATGATGCGGCCCAGATTGGGATCGGACGCAAAAAATGCCGTCTTGACGAGTGGCGAATGCGCGATGGCAAACCCAACGCGGCGGCATTCGCTTGCGTCGTGTCCGCCTTCGACGCGAATCGTGATGAATTTGGTCGCACCCTCGCCGTCGCGAACGATCGCTTGCGCAAGCTCGATCGCTACACTTTCGATCGCGCCGTTGACGATCGCCGCTCGTGCATCCGCCGACGTCGTTATCGGTTCGATCGGCGCCTTGCCCGTCGCCGCGATGACAAAACTGTCGTTGGTCGACGTGTCGCCGTCGACGGTCGCGCCATTGAACGAAACATCGGCGACACCGCGCGTCATCGTGGCCAGCAACTCGGGGGCGATCGGCGCATCGGTCGCCATGAACGACAGCATCGTCGCCATGTCGGGATGAATCATCCCGGATCCTTTGGCAATGCCGGTCACCGTGACGGGAATGCCGTCGATCGTGACGCGGCGCGATGCGCCCTTCGGCACGGTATCGGTCGTCATGATGGCTTTCGCAGCCTTGAACCAACCGTCTTGACGGAGCGCCGCCTGCGCCGACGGCAATCCCGCAACGACGCGTTCGACGGGCAGCGGCTCCATGATGACGCCCGTCGAAAAAGGAAGCACCTGTTCGGGCGCGCAATCGATTAGCCGTGACGCGCTGACGCAGGTCGTGCGCGCGGCTTCGAAGCCCGCTTCGCCGGTACCCGCGTTGGCGTTACCTGCGTTAATGACGAGCGCGCGGAAATCAAGACTGCGTGCGTGCTGAACGTTGAGATGCGCGCGGCAAATCGCGACCGGCGCAGCGCAAAAT
>VBCG01000214.1 GCA_005881895.1 Betaproteobacteria bacterium | reverse complement strand
GAAGAGGACATTGTTACTGCTTCCAAATTGCGGTGGTAATTCTTACGTTTCATCCGAATCCCGACGCGTACCGGGGCTCATCTTCCTTGGCTGCGTCTTTGTAACTTCAATTCGAAGGTGTTCGGATGAAATTGGCACCGACTGGTGCGCGAATCGAATCGTTGATCCGTCTACGGTGGTAGCCTTTGCCGGCGCGTCGTGAAGGGTTTACGCGTATAGGCCGAATTTTTCGCCAACTACCGCCGAAAGAGCGGATTGGCACGCGTGATGCAAGGGGAATGCATCAGGGAAATGACGGTGGACATACCAAGCGCTCTCGAGGGATTGACGAGCATCGACCATCGAGCGACGGCGCTCTTACGGCGCGAGCACGAAGCAATTCTCGGAGCCTTTCGCGAGTACCACGACGCCTCGCGGGGCGCACGCGAGGCCATCGGACAGCAGATTGCCGTGCTGATCGAGATCCACGATCGCGTTGAACGCGCGGTCGTATATCCGGCACTCGCGCCGTACTATGGGCCGCTGATCCGCGCGTTTCTAACGGAGCACGACCAAATCAGCTCGTGCGTTGCCATCATCTGCGATAGCCGCAACAGCGCGGCCGATGTGTCGGCAAGCGTCGATCGACTCGAGCACCTTGCTCGCGATCACATTGGCCGGGAAGAGTCGTCGTTGCTTGCGCCGGTCGAGCGCGATCAACCCGGTCTCAACGCACGGCTTTACGCTTCGATCGTGGCGGAAAAGGAACGGCTCGCTGGAGTGGTTGACGATCTCGAGAGCCGCAGCTGAACTGGTGGCTCGGCCGCGCGTTGACTCTTCTTTGTTCGAACCGAGTTACAACGCCCGCTTTTTGTCCGCGAAGCTCTTGTCGCCGAAGAGGACGGCGATCTTGCCCGATCGGTCGTTGCTGGTCGAGAGCGCCGGTGGTTGGCGGCGCGCTTCGCGGCGGACGCGCGCGAAAGTCTTGCGAATATCGGTTTCCACGCTCGGTACATATTTGAACGTCGGGTCCAGGAGCGATTTCACAGCGCCTCCGTGCAGGAATAACTTAAAGGACGATACGCTGGCCGGTAAACGGTGCAATAGGACTCTCACCGACGCAGTTGTCGGCCGTGATGAACGCGGATTGTAGGAAAAGTCCGAAGCACGCGGTTGCTCGTAGGTTCTTGGCGTTGCACATGACAACGGCGCTTCCCCGTGCTTCAATGCCGGCCGGACGTTTGCCCGCTTCGTTATCTTCTCTCGATGCCTCCGGCGCGCCAGCTTCTCACTTATCTGATTGCAGGGTGGAGCGGCTATTACGTGATGGCAATCGAGCTCCTGAGCGGCAGGATTCTTGCGCCGAATTTCGGCAACAGCATTTATGTCTGGGGCGGCATCATCACCGTGTTCATGGTCGCCCTTTCAGTGGGCTACCTGGTCGGCGGGCAGCTATCGGTTTTCGCGCCCACGCAGGGCAAGCTCGCCGCGCTGCTCCTCGCCGCCGCCGCCGCGACGCTGCCGATCGTGATCGTCGGTGAGCCGGTGCTCGACTGGATCTTCAATCGCGTCCACGATCCGCGCTACGCGTCGTTGCTCGCTTCGTCAACGCTGTTCTTCGTCCCTACCGCGGTTTCGGGAATGGTCTCGCCCTATGCGGTTCGACTGCTGGCGACGAACCTCCGCGCCACGGGCCGGTCAGCCGGCCTGCTCTTCTTCGTGTCGACGTTCGGCAGCGCCGCGGGGACGATCCTCACGTCGTTCTATATGGTGCTCTGGTTCGAGATCAATCAGATCTTCATCGGCATGATCGTCATTTCCGCGCTGATCGGCTTGGCGACTCTGGGATTTCGCGATGTCCGTGTCGCCGCTTAAGCGGCTCCTCTGGGTGCTGGCCTTCGTAGCGCCGCTGGCCGCTGCGACCGATCCAGGTATCGAGGTCCTGCACCGCGAGCGCTCGCTGTATCGCAACATCTTCGTGTACGAGGAAGAAGGATTGCGTTGCATGTCGTTCAGCCGCACGACGACGGCGCGCCAATCGTGCGTCTCTCTGGCGGAGCCGGGCAAGCTCGTATTCAATTACGCGCGGATGATGATGGCCGCGCTCTATCTCAATCCGGCGCCACAGCGCATTCTTATTCTCGGGCTCGGCGGGGGTACGCTGCCGACCGCGTTTCAACGGCTGTTTCCGTCGGCGGCGATCGATGCGGTGGAAATCGATTCGGCGGTTGTTCGGGTCGCACGGAAGTTTTTCGCTTTCGAACCCGGGCCGGACACGCGTGTCTTCGAGGAAGACGGCCGCGTTTTCGTCAAACGGATGCAGCGAAAGAGCGCAAAGTACGATTTGATCGTTCTCGACGCGTTCGACCACGAATACATCCCGGAGCACATGCTGACGCGCGAATTCCTGCTCGAAGTTAAATCGCTGCTGGCCGATCGTGGCGTGCTCGCCGCGAATACATTCTCCGTGAGCAAGCTCTACGATCACGAGTCGGCGACGTATTACAGTGTGTTCGGCGACTTTTTCGGCCTGAAGCAGAACAATCGGGTAATCCTGTGGCGGTCGGGTGGATTGCTCGCTAAATCCGACATCGTTCGCAATGCCGATCTGTTGGAGACGAAGCTGGCTCCCTTCGGCGTCGACAAGACCTGGTTGCTGCCGCAGATCGAGGTCGAGCATGGCTGGCCGCCGGCGACGCGGTTGCTGACCGATCAATTTTCGCCGTCCAACCTTCTCAACGGTCCTCATTAAAGCGATGAACTTCGATGGCAAGGTGGCGCTGATTACCGGCGCTGCAGGAAACTTGGGCAGGGCAGTTGGCGCCGCGCTTCACGCGTCGGGCGCCAACGTCGTTCTGGTAGATGTCGACGCGCGAGCCTTGACCGACGCTTACGGGGCTTCGGTGGAGCGGCGCCTTCTTCTTGCGGCGGATTTGATCGACGAAGCGTCGATTGCGTCCGCGGTCCAAGTCGCACGGGAAAAGCTCGGCCAAATCGACATTCTCTGCAATATTGCCGGAGGATTCGCCTCGGGACCGCCGGTTCACGAGACGCCCGCGGCACTGTGGCGCCGGATGTTCGATTTGAACGCCATGAGCGTCGTCAATACCGTCAAGGCGATCGTTCCCGGCATGATCGAACGCAAGGCGGGCAACATCATCAACGTCGCCGCGGCGGCGAGCGTGCGCGGTCAGCCCGGCATGGCGGCTTATATCTTGGCGAAGAATGCGGTCGTGCGACTGACCGAAAGCATGGCCGCCGAGCTGCGGCCGCACGGCATCTGCGTTGGCTGCGTAATGCCGACGATCATCGACACGCCGCAGAATCGGGCGGCCATGCCCGACGCCGATGCCTCGCAATGGACGCCGCCGGAAGCGATTGCGGAGGTGATGTTATTTCTTGCCTCCGACGCGGCGATGATCGTGAGCGGGTGTGCGATTGCGCTCTCGGGGACAAGACGCGGATAACTGCACCGCTCGAGCCGACTGTCCCCCGCTTGAGCCTCAAACTGTTCAGCACAATTTGATGCAAGTATTGCCGCATGTCTAGTTCAAGTAGGCATGAACAAATTCGATGAAACTACAAAAAACTCAGAAACTGTACGCTTCATCTAAGATTTATGGTGTCGAGATATTTTGCAGCGATCAATGACGAAGAGTTGTTTTTTAGTAATTTACCATAAAAAAACATTATGTTATAACATTGGCTTGCGAATTGCTCAGCCTGGATCATGAGGGCCCGATCTTCTATGGCCGTCTGATAACCAGGGACAATTTAATCATGAGCAATCGGAAGTCATTTCGCAATTTCGCAGCAACGGCTTTATATCTCGGAGGCTCGATTCTCGCAGGAGCGGCACTCTTGGCAAGCGCGCCTGCATCGGCGGCTCTATGCGTCTCGACCACCGATTGCACCCTCAATTTCACTCAGGGGAACGGCGGTTCAGCGTTCGGCACCGGCAACTTCGGGACTCTGCATCTAGTGCGTAGCGGCAACACTGTCACTGTAACCGTCG
>VBCG01000207.1 GCA_005881895.1 Betaproteobacteria bacterium | reverse complement strand
ACGCGTGGACCAAATCGAACTACGGCACCTATTTCTGGAACAGCGCCATCGTCGTCGTGAGCGCCGTGGCGCTGGTGACGGTGGTCGGAGCGATGGCCGCGCACTGTCTAGCACGCTACAGCTTTCGCGGCAATCGGCTGGTCCGCTTGCTGATCCTTGCCGGGCTGGTGCTGCCGCCACAACTCTTGATTCTTGCGCTGTTTCAGATTCTGCTCGATATCAATCTGTACAACACGCTCAGCGGGCTCGTGCTCGTCTACGTGGCAACGCATGTTGCGATGACGGTTTACATCCTCGAAGGATTTTTCGCGCAAATTCCGCAGGATCTGTTCGATGCAGCGCGCATGGATGGTTATTCCGACTTCGAGATCTTCTGGCGCGTGACGATGCCGATCGGCGCGCCGGCGATCTTCACCACCGTAACGCTCAATTTCATCATCCTGTGGAACGAATTCCTGTTTGCTGTCGTGCTCTTGACCGACGACGACAAGCGCACGCTGCCGTTGGGGATCATGCACTTCACGGGGAGCCATCAGCTCGACGTGGGCATGGTCGCGACCGGTCTGATGATCGCTATCCTGCCGATCATCGCGCTCTACGCGTTCTTTTCCGAAACGATGATCAAAGGCATGACGGCCGGAGCGATCCGCTAGCGGTGACGGACCCGACGATAGGCGAACGTGGCGGTCATAACGGTCGATAACCTGTGCAAGCGGTACGCAGGCGCAAGTGTGCCGGCGGTGCACGACGTCAGCTTCAGCGTGGCGGATCGCGAGTTCATGGTCCTGCTGGGCCCGTCCGGCTGCGGCAAGTCGACCGTGCTGCGCATGATCGCGGGACTGGAGCCCATCACGTCCGGCACCGTGTCGATCGACGGCCACGTCGTCAATGCCGTTCCCGCCAAGGCGCGCGACATCGCGATGGTGTTCCAATCGTATGCGCTGTATCCGCACATGACGGTGTTCGATAATCTCGCGTTCGGATTGCGACGGCGCAACGTCGAGAAGACAGAACTCGCGCGGCGCGTTGGCGCGGCAGCGGCCAAGCTGGGCCTGACCGAGCTGTTGCAGCGCAAGCCGCATGCCCTCTCCGGTGGCCAGCGCCAGCGCGTCGCACTCGGCCGCGCGATCATTCGCGATCCGAAGGTATTCCTGTTCGATGAGCCGCTGTCCAATCTCGATGCGGCATTGCGCGTTACCACACGTAACGAGCTTATCAAGCAGCAGCGCGAGATCGGCACGACGTCCATCTACGTGACGCACGACCAGGTCGAAGCGATGACGATGGGCCATTGCATCTGCATCATGAATCACGGCGGGGTCGTGCAAATCGGTCGGCCGTTGGATGTCTACCGAAAACCCGCCGACACCTTTGTCGCGCGCTTTCTCGGCAATCCGCCCATGAACCTGTTGAAGGGCAAGCTCGGCATCCAGAACGGACGCGTCGCAGTGCACGTTGCGAGCAACGGCGCAGTGCTGGCGGAGAGCAGCGCAACAACGGTCGCGGGGCACGTGGGTCGCGAGGTGATCGTCGGCGTCCGCCCGGAAGATTTGTACGAAGCGGTGCCGGCGGGCGCGGCGCACTTCGCCCGGCTACCAGTCCGCGTCGTTGCCGTCGAGCCGCTCGGTGCGGAAACGTTGCTCGTCGTGTCGCTGGACGCGTCCGGCGAAGAGCTGATCGCGCGCATTGGTCGCGATACGCCACTATGCGCCGGCGACCGATTCGACGTTGCGCTCGATACTGCCGCAATTCATCTGTTCGATCCCGGCACGACCAAGGCGATCGTCTAACCATGCCGAGCGAGCACGTCGATAGCGTGCGCAGCGATGACCACATCGTCGATTGTCATGCGCATATCATCGATCCGGCGCGTTTTCCGTTCACCGGAGCGCGCGGCTACCAGCCCCGCCACGACGAGAGCGGGACGCGGGAGCAATTCTGCGCGATGCTGGATCGCCACGGCGTGGGCCACGCGGTTCTGGTGCAGCTGAGCGGCTACGGCACCGACAACGCGGCCCTTCTCGATTCGATGGAAGCTTATCCGGGTCGGTTCAAGGCGATCGCGGTGATCGCGCCGGACGCGAACGATCGAACGCTGGAGAGTTTCGCCGCCGCTGGCGTGATCGGTGTCCGTTTCAATCTGGTGAGCTACGATCCCGCTGCGTTGTCGCGACGCGATGCACCAAAGCTGCTGCAGCGACTCAGATCGGTGGGATGGTTCGCCCAGGTCTATGCGGACGACGAGCAGTGGCCGGCGGCGGCCGCAGCGTTGAAGGCGAGCGGCGTGCAGGTACTCATTGATCATTTCGGCGTGCGCGACATCGCGCGTGGTACGGGCGACGCGGGATTTCAATCCGTGCTGGCATTGGGTCGCGAGGGCAACGCGACGGTCAAGCTCTCGTCGCTATTCCGCGTCTCGCGCCAGCGTACTGATTTCTCTGACCTCGATCCGTTCGTGGACGAGCTGCTTTCGGTCTTCGGCGTCGATCGCTGCATCTGGGGATCGGATTGGCCCTTCATCAACGTGCCGCACCGGCCCCGCTATGCAGACCTGATTGTGCCGCTGTCGCGATGGCTGCCAGACACCGGCGACCGAACGCGCGTGTTCGTGCACAATCCGAAGCGGCTGTTCGGGTTTACGGACTGACTTATGGCAAAGACGCTGAACATCGCGCTCGCTGGCGCCGGCATGATCAGTTGGCATCATCTGGTCGCCTGGAGAAATGTAGGTGCGCGCGCACGCGTGATTGCAGTTTGCGATCCGGATACCGCCAGGGCCGCAAGCCGCGCCGAGGAGTTTTCCATTCCTCGAACGTATGGCGACGCCGATACGATGTTCGGGGCCGAGACGATCGATGCGATCGATGTGGCGTCGCCACGCGCGACGCACGCTAACTGGGTCGATGCCGCCGCCGCGCGCGCCATCGACGTGCTGTGTCAGAAGCCGATGACGCCGACGTTTGCCGAGTCCGAAGCGCTGGTCGCTCGCGTGCAAGGCAAGTGCCGGCTGATGGTGCACGAGAACTGGCGGTTCCGCCCGTGGTATCGCGATCTGAAGCGATGGATTGATGCTGGCGAGCTGGGGGACGTGCTGCTGGCCCGCGTGTCGATGATTACCGCCGGGTTGTTGCCCGATGCAAACGGTCATCGGCCGTCGCTCGAGCGCCAGCCGTTCATGCAGCACGAAGAGCGCTTGATGATCGCCGAGGTTCTGATCCATCATCTGGACGTTATGCGTTTCTTATGTGGAGAGCTTCGCGTCGTCGCAGCCTGTGCTGCGCACACGGTTCCCGATGTGCGCGGCGAGACCCTCGCGGCGATTTTCCTTGAAACTGCGTCGGGCGCTCCAATCGAGGTGACGGGAACGATGGCCGCGCCGGGTTACCCGCCCCGTCCGCCGGATCGCCTGGAAATCATCGGCAGCAAGGCGAGCGCGACATTCGAACGCTCGGAGCTTTGCCTGCTTGGTCCGACGCCGCGCAGCCAGCGATACGACGGCGAGCGCGGTTATCAGGCGAGCTTTGATGGCGTCATCGCGCATTTCGCTGACTGCCTTGAAACAGGAGCGCGTTTCGAAACGGGCCCCGACGACAATCTCGAAACGCTGCGCCTAGTTGAACATGCCTCCACGCCTAGGAAGGTCCAGCGATCGATACGCTCGTTGCACCGTCGCATGATCTCGACAAGCCTGTTTCCGCGCTGGATACACCGGCGCTGTTGGTCGACCTCGACGTCATGGAAGCGAACATCGCGCGGATCGTCGCGGCGTGCCGTGCGCACGGCGTCGGATGGCGACCGCACTCGAAGGCGCACAAGACACCCGAGATCGCCCAAAAACAAATAGCGGCCGGCGCGATCGGCATCACGTGTGCGAAGCTCGGCGAAGCCGAGGTGATGGCGGCTGCAGGGATCCGCGATATTCTCATCGCCAATCAGATAGTCGGTGCCGTCAAGATCGGCCGGTTGGTGGAGCTTGCCGATCATGCCGACCCTATCGTTTGTGTCGATAACGTCGACAACCTTGATGAGCTCGACGCGGCGTTCCGGCGCGCTGGCAAGCGGTTGAGAGTCGCAATCGAAGTCAACATCGGAATGAATCGCGCCGGTATAGAGCCGGGGGCGCCCACGCTTGCTTTTGCGCGCGAGATCGCGAACCGCCCAAGTCTTCGCTTCGTCGGGGTCGTGGGCTGGGAAAGCCACGCCACGAGGATCGCCGATGCCAACGAGAAGCAGCGCACGATCCGCGAAGCGGTTGCGGCGCTTGTCGCCACCGGGCGTGCGTGCGTTGACGCCGGCCATACCGTCGAAATTGTAAGCTGCGGCGGAACCGGCACATTCCCGTACTGCATAGAGCAGCCAGGCGTGACCGAGGTGCAGGTCGGTGGCGCCATTTTCAGCGATATGCATTACCTCACGCATTACCACGTCGACTTTGCGCCGGCGCTCACGGTGCTGGCGACCGTGTCGAGTCGGCCCACGCCCACGCGGATCGTCGTTGACGCCGGCAAGAAGGCAATGAGCGGCGACGCGGCGATGCCGCAGCCCCGTGGCGTTCCACCTGTCGAGACGATGAAGCTCTCGGCCGAGCATGCAACGATCGAGTTGCAACAGCCAAGCGAAACGCCGCGGGTCGGCGAGCGCATACAGTTCATCGTCGGCTATTCCGATACCACCGTGCACTTGCACGATGAGATAGTCGGTTTGCGCAATGGCCTCATCGAGTGCGTGTGGCAAGTGGCCGGGAGAGGCAAGATCAAATAGCGACCCGAGCGATGTTACGCACCGTCAAGAGCAGCGCGCCACAATGTGCCCGACTTTTCTCTAGAAACCCCATGGATTCTTGAAGCCTGAAAGGTAGATTCAGTCAGTCAACGCTGGCACGTCGACCGTGGACCGGCGCGACATCCGGTGCAACGATTGAGCGCTCTTGTACGAAGTAGACGTGCCCGGCTAACCTCGCAACGGAACGCTCAAAGCAGCGCATCGACGCGATAGCGGACCCCTGTCACGATGAAGATCGGCAGGACATCCCCGTCAGGCGCTGATGCCTTCCTTTGTCTCGCCATCAGGCAGAATGCACCCGCGTAACGGTAACCGTTGCGCGCATCGATGGCGTCCGCTGCTGACCATCCTCGAATCAAGCGCCGGCGCGTCGTTGTGGTTGGCGCCGGCGCTGTGGGAATGGCCTGCGCCCTCACGCTGCGCCGCGACGGCCACGACGTCGTCGTGCTGGATCCGCAGCAGCCCGGCGAGGGTGCGTCGTTCGGTAACGCCGGGATCATCGCCAACTGCACGGTCGATCCGCTCGGGATGCCAGGCATCGTGAGTCGCGTGCCGGGCATGCTGCTCGATCCGATGGGTCCCCTGTCCATTCGCTGGCGCTACCTGCCTCGGATCGCGCCGTGGCTGATGCAGCTGGTTGCCGCCAGCCGTCCTGCGCGTGTCGAAGCGATTTCATGTGCACTGGCCGCGCTGCTCGGCAACGCGGTCGAGATCTGGGCGGATCTCGTTCGTGGCACGCAAGGCGAGCATTACCTCACGGCCCGCGGGTGGATCCATGGATTCGAAACCGAAACGGCATTCGCGGCGATGCAGCCGATCATTGAGCTCCGCCGCCGGCGCGGTGTTCGAGTGGAGATTCTCGGTCCGCACGATTTGCACGATCTGGAGCCGGCAGCTGCGCCGATATTCCGCCGTGTCGTGTATCTACCGGACACCGCCTTCGTGACGAGCCCGGTGCGGCTGGTCCGCGCGCTGGCGGACACCTTCGTCGCGGCCGGCGGCAGGTTCGCGCAAGTGCGCGCAACCGGATTTGGCGAGGCGGCGCCCGGACTGCACCAAGTCACGACCGAACGAGAGGCCTATCCGTGCGACCGCGCCGTCATTGCGGCGGGTGTATGGTCGCGACCGCTTGCTGCCATGCTTGGAAGCCGTGTGCCGCTCGACACCGAGCGCGGCTATCACGTGATGCTGCGCACACCCGAACATCCGCCGCGTCATCCGATCAGCTCCGGCGAGCGCAAGTTCGTAATCGTCCCCATGCTCGATGGGATACGGATCACAGGTGGCGTGGAGCTGGCGGGACTCCATGCGCCGGCCAACTTCACGCGCATTCGCCGGATGGTGGGTCACGCGCGCCGCATCCTTCCCGGACTCGGCCGCGATATCGTGTCGGAATGGCTGGGCTTTCGTCCGTCGATGCCGGATTCGCTGCCGGTGATCGGGCGTTCTCCGGACCGCCCGTGGGCGCTGTTCGCATTCGGCCACGGCCACGTCGGGTTGACCGCCGCTGCATCGACCGCCCGTGTGATCGCCGACCTCGTCGCAGAGCGGCCGCCTTCCATCGATCTCCAACCGTTTCGCCCCGACCGTTTCCGTTTCTGATCCAACGTGTTGTCACCTACGGATGCAACGCCCATGAAGATCACCGCAGCCATCATCTACGTGGTACGCATCGACGGTCGCCATCCGATCATCGTCGAACTCGAGACCGATGCCGGCATCACCGGTCTCGGTGAGGCAGCGATCGCTTACGGAATCGGCGAGACGGCCGCGGCCGGCATGATCAAGGATCTCGCCGATGCAATCGTGCTGGGCCAGGATCCATTCCGCATCGAGAGCGTGTGGAGCGACATGTATGACCACAGCTTTTGGGCGAAGCGCGGCGGCCCCATCGTATTCGCCGGCATCAGCGCGATTGAGCAAGCGCTGTGGGACATCAAGGGCAAAGCGTTGGGCGTGCCCGTCTACGAGTTGCTGGGCGGCAAGTGCCGCGATCGCGTGCGCGTCTATGCCAACGGCTGGTCGTTTCGCGCAAGCACGCCTGACGAGTTTGCCCGCGCCGCCGAGCGCGTGCTGCGCGACGGCTACTCCGCGCTGAAGCTTTATCCGCTCGCCAATCCGATCGCTGACAATCCGCACGGCATGATTCGCCACGTGTCGCAGCGTTCGATCGACCGCGCAGCAACCGAGTTGGCCGTGGCGCGCGTGCGCGCCGTGCGTGACGCGATCGGTCCTTCGGTCGATCTCATGCTCGACTTGAGCGGCGAGCTCACCACTGATGCGATCATCGCACTCGGCCGGCGCTTCGAGGAGTTCGACATCCTGTTCTTCGAGGAGCCGGTCGACCCGTTCGATCTCGAGGGGATGCGCACGGTCGCCGACACCGTGCGCATGCCAATCGCGGCGGGCGAGCGTCTCTATACCCGTTACGATTTCCGCCGCTTGCTCGAGCTTCGAGCGGCGCACGTTCTGCAGCCCGATGTCGGCACGGCCGGCGGGCTGTTCGAAGTCAAGAAAATCGCCGCGATGGCGGAAGCGTTCAATCTCCGCGTTGCGCCTCATTTGTGCGCCGGACCGATTTGTACCGCGGCGACGCTACAGCTCGATGCGACGCTCACGAATCTGCTGATCCAGGAGCTTTATCCGTATCGCGTGCCCGAGCATTTCGCGATCGTCGATCGCGCACCCGAGCTCGAGGTTAAAGACGGCTTTCTCCCGATCCCGGATCGACCGGGCTTCGGCGTCGAGCTTGTCCGGGAGCGGATGAAGCCATTCCTTTGGGCGGACGTCCGGCGCTGACGGATTATTGCCGCAGATCGGCGAAGCTGGCGATCGCGCCGGGGGCACTCGGCGCGGGATAGAGGTGACACGCAACGCCGCGGTCGGGCGCGACTTGCACCCAGTCGGGATAGATCTCGCGGCAAACCGGCATAACGTGCGGGCAGCGCGGATGGAAGTGGCATCCGCTCGGCGGCGACAGCGCGGAGGCGACCTCGCCCTCGAGCTTTAGCATGATGACCTTGGTCTTAGGATCGGGCACGGGCGAGGCATTGCGCAGCGCGCGCGTGTAGGGATGCAGCGGCTCATCGAAGATCGCTGGCACCGGCCCGCGCTCGACGATGCGTCCCAAATACATCACGGCGACCGTGCGGCAGAAATGGCGCACCACGCCGAGATCG
>VBCG01000206.1 GCA_005881895.1 Betaproteobacteria bacterium | reverse complement strand
ATGTCGAGTTCCAGCCTTTCTTGACCGAGATCGCTTCGCTCAAGCCCGATGCGGTGTTCGTGTTCTTCGCCGGAGGCGGCGCCGTAAAGTTCGTCAAGGACTACGACGCGGCGGGGTTGCGCAAGACGATTCCGCTCTACGGGCCCGGTTTCCTTACCGACGGGACACTCGACGCGCAGGGCGATTCCGCGCAGGGATTGCTCACGACGCTGCACTATGCCGACGGACTCAACACGCCGAAGGACAACGCGTTCCGCGCCGCGTACAAGAAAGCGTATAACGCCGAGCCCGACGTGTACGCGGTGCAGGGCTACGATTCCGCGCTGTTGCTCAACACCGGCCTCAATGCGGTGAAGGGCGACATGAGCAAGCGCGCTGACATCATCAAGGCGATGGAAGGCGCCACGATCGACAGTCCCCGCGGGCCGTTCACGATGTCAAAGGCGCACAATCCGGTGCAGGACATTTACCTCCGCAAGGTCGAAGGCAAAGACAACAAGGTTCAAGGGGTCGCCATCAAGGCGCTCGCCGATCCCGCCCGCGGCTGCAAGGCTGCTTGATCTCGGCGCGCGCCACTCGTAGTCGCCATGGACATCGGGACGTTCCTTATTCAGCTGCTGAACTCGGTTCAGTACGGTCTGCTGCTCTTCCTCATCGCGAGCGGTCTCACGTTGATCTTCGGGATCATGGGGATCATCAATCTCGCTCACGGCAGCTTCTACATGGTCGGCGCTTATATGGCGTTTTCGCTGTCGTCGCTGACCGGCAATCTATTTGTCGCCATCGTCCTTGGGATCGTGCTGTCCGTCTTGCTCGGCTTGTTTCTCGAGTGGGCGTTGTTCACGAAGCTCTACCAGCGCGATCATCTGCAGCAAGTGCTGCTGACCTACGGGTTGATCCTCGTCTTCGAGGAGCTGCGCAGCATTCTCGTCGGCAACGACGTCCATAGCGTCGCGATTCCGGCGGTGCTCAATTATTCCGTGAAGCTGAGCGAGACGCTGAGTTATCCGGTTTATCGGCTGTTCATCTCGGCCGTGTGCGTCGTTCTCGCGGTGGCGCTCTATTACGTGATCCAAAAGACGCGCCTTGGCATGATCATTCGCGCCGGGTCAGCCAATCGTGAAATGGTGCAGTCGCTGGGTTTCAACATCAATCTTCTCTATCGTCTGGTGTTCGCGCTCGGCGTGGGTCTTGCTGCGTTCGCCGGGATGATCGCCGCGCCGGTGTCGTCCGTTTACCCGGGCATGGGCACGCAGGTTCTGATCATCTGCTTCGTCGTCGTCGTCATCGGCGGCATCGGCTCGGTCTGGGGCGCGCTCGTCGCCGCGTTGCTGATCGGTCTCACCGATACGTTCGGCAAAGTGATGTTCCCGCAGTGGGCCGGCGCCGGCATCTACATCCTGATGGCGGCGATACTGCTGTGGCGTCCGGAAGGCCTGTTCCGCCGGATCTAGGGAATCGCAGATGAACAGAGCCTCGGACGTCGGCGAACCGGTACTCGGCGCGGCCGCACCTGCGGAAACAAGGCTTCTGCGGCGCGAAGTCGTCCTGCCGTTGTTTGCGCTGGTGCTGCTCGCGTTCGTGCCCATCGTCGGCTCTGCTTTCTACACCGAGGTCGTCACGCGCGTGATGATTCTTGCGATCTTCGCGCTGAGCCTCGACTTGCTCGTCGGCTATACCGGTCTCGTGAGCTTCGGGCACGCGGCGTTCTTCGGAATCGGCGCCTATGCTTACGCGCTGCTCTCGCCGAAGAACGAGGCGGCGAGCCTGTGGCTCACGCTGCCCGCTGCGATCGGCGCAGCGGCCATCGCGGCCGCGCTGGTCGGCGTTTTCGTTTTGCGCACACGCGGCATCTACTTCATCATGGTGACGCTCGCGTTCGCGCAGATGTTCTATTTCGTTTTCCACGACACCGACTTCGGCCGAGGCTCGGACGGCATCACGGTGAACTTCAAGCCCGACCTCAAGCTCGGCGACATCACGCTCATCGATCTCGGCAATTCGAACCAATTCTTCTATTTCGTGTTGGCAATGCTCGTTGCGGCGTTTCTGTTCCTCCGCACGGTGCTCGCTTCGCCGCTCGGACGCGCGCTGCACGGCATCAAAGTCAACGAGCACCGGATGCTCTCGCTCGGCTATCACGTGTTTGGGTACAAGCTGGCGAGCTTCACGATCGCCGGCACGCTCGCCGGTTTCGCCGGTTACTTGTCGGCGGTCCAATCCGGTTTCGCCAATCCGGAGATCCTCTCTTGGCATCAATCCGGCAACGTTCTTCTGATGATCATTCTCGGCGGCACCGGCACACTCTACGGCGCCATCGGCGGCGCGTTCGTGTTCGCGCTGCTCGAACAGGTGTTCGAAGCGTTGACCGTGCACTGGCAGCTGCTGCTCGGCCTCACGATCATTCTGCTGGTTCTCTTCCTGCCGGGCGGATTGAGCGAGTTCGTCGCGCGCGTGATACGCAAGCCGGTGCGGGAGCACGCCGATGACGAATGACGCGGTCCTGCACACCGAAGGCCTTACGCGTCGTTTCGGCGGTCTCGTCGCCAACAACAACATTGCGATTCAAATCCATCGCGGACAACTGCATGCCGTGCTCGGTCCAAACGGCGCCGGCAAATCGACGATGATCAATCTACTCTCTGGCGATTTGCGGCCGTCGACCGGGCACATCTTCTTCGACGGGCAGGACATCAGCGGCTTCAGCGCAGATCGGCGCTCGCGAATGGGCATCGGACGAAGCTATCAAAAGACGAACATTTTCCCGACATTCACCGTGTTCGAGAACTGCCGTCTCGCAGCACAATCGCGGGAACCGCATCCGGCGCGCATTTTCTCGAACGCGCTTTCCTATCGAACGGTGTGCGAAGCCGCAGAGAGAGCGATCGAGCTCGCGGGACTCGCTCACCGGGCGCAGCGTCATGCCAATACGCTTTCGCACGGCGAGCAGCGGCAGCTCGAAGTCGCGATGGTGCTGGCGACGTCGCCCAACGTGCTGTTGCTGGACGAGCCGCTCGCCGGAATGGGCGCCGAAGAGTCGGCGCGGATGGTCGAGCTGTTGCAGCGAATCACGCCGGACCATGGCATCTTGCTCGTCGAGCACGACATGGACGCCGTCTTTGCCGTTGCGAAGGTCGTCACGGTGATGGTGAACGGCGAAGTGCTCGAAAGCGGATCGCCCGAGCAAATCCGTGGCAGTGCGCAGGTTCAGGTCGCCTATCTCGGCGCAGAGGACGAGCATCATGGCTGAGATGCTGCTCGAAGCCGCCGATCTGCACACGTACTACGGACTGTCTCACATTCTGCGCGGTGCGAATTTCGCCGTGTCGGGCGGCGAGACCGTCGGTCTGATGGGCCGCAACAGCATGGGCAAGACGACGCTTCTGCGCAGCATGCTGGGTCACGTTAAACCGCGCAGCGGCACGGTCCGCGTGCGCGGCGAGCCGATGACGGGCGCGGCGCCTTATCGCGTCGCACGTCAAGGCATTGCCTACGTGCCCGAAGGACGCGGCATCTTTCCCAATCTCACCGTCAAGGAGAACTTGTTGATGCCGGCGCGCGCGGGCTTGGACGGCAAACGGGAATGGACGTACGACCGCGTGCTGTCGACGTTTCCACGCCTTGCCGAGCGCTTGAGCAACGGCGGTGGCCAGCTTTCCGGCGGCGAGCAGCAGATGCTGACGATCGGACGCGCGCTGATGACCAATCCGGATCTGCTCATTCTCGACGAAGCGACTGAGGGCCTCGCGCCGCTGATCGCGCGCGAGAT
>VBCG01000208.1 GCA_005881895.1 Betaproteobacteria bacterium | reverse complement strand
GGCTTCGTGGTGATCGCGATGAGGCGCAATCGTCGAGGCGCGACTCTGGCCTGGCTCGCGGTTACAGGTCTCCTTGGCGCCGGCTTTGTCGGCATCGAGCTGCACGAATTCGCGCATCTGATCGAAGAAGGCAACGGGCCGCAGCGCAGCGCGTTCCTGTCGTCATTTTTCACGCTGGTGGGCACGCACGGCCTGCACGTGACCTTCGGCATCGTCTGGCTGCTAACGCTCATGATGCAGATCGCGAAGCGCGGACTCATCGCCGCGAACAGGCGGCGGCTGATGTGCTTGTCGATGTTCTGGCATTTCCTCGACGTGATCTGGATCGGCGTCTTCACATTCGTCTATTTGATGGGAGTACTGCCATGAGCGCATCCGGCACCGACCCGCACGCCGGCGATCATCACGGCGAGCAGGAATTTGTCGACCACGACACGATGCACATTACGGTCGGGGGGTACGTGACCGGATTCGTACTCTCGGTCATCCTGACGGCGATTCCGTTCTGGCTGGTAATGGACAAGGTGTTCGCGAGTTCGACCGCCACGACCTTCGTCATCCTCGGATTCGCGATGGTGCAGATCTTCGTGCACATGGTGTTCTTCCTGCACATGACGTCGACGGCGGAAGGCGGCTGGACATGGATGTCGCTAATCTTCATGGTGGTGCTCGTGGTGATCACGCTGAGCGGGTCTCTGTGGGTGATGTATCACCTCAAGACCAACATGATGCCGCCGTCGCTGGAGCAGATGCGTAAGATGCCCTGATCCGCTCGAACCGCAGTCGACGGTAAACCCACGTACCAACCCGACGATCCGCCTGATCGGACAACAAGCATGATTTCCAGCGCCACTCCAGACGCCACCGACCTCTCGTCGACGCCTCTCGAAAGGGATGCGCGCGCGGTCTCGTCCGAATCGTCAAAGGTCTCTCCCGGCGATATCGCGATCGGCGTGATCATCGGCCGCGCATCCGAATACTTCGATTATTTTGTCTATGGCATCGCCTCGGTGCTGGTGTTTCCAGCGATATTCTTTCCATTCGAATCGCGGCTCAACGGAACGCTGTACTCGTTCGCGGTTTTCTCGTTAGCGTTCATCGCCCGGCCGATCGGATCCGTCGTATTCATGGCCATCCAGCGCCACTGGGGGCGTGGCACCAAGCTGACGATCGCGCTGTTTCTGCTGGGCACCTCAACGGTGGGAATCTCGTTCTTGCCGGAATACGGGAGCCTCGGCGACATGGCAATCGTATTGCTTGCGGTCTTCCGCGTCGGTCAGGGCATTGCGCTTGGCGGCTCCTGGGACGGACTGCCCTCACTGCTAGCGCTTAGCGCGCCACCGAATCGGCGCGGTTGGTATGCGATGATGGGGCAGCTCGGTGCGCCGGTCGGCTTCATGATAGCCAGCGGGCTTTACTTGTTGCTGTACGCAAGCCTGTCAACGATTGATTTTCTAAGCTGGGGCTGGCGCTATCCGTTCTTCGTGGCCTTCGCGATCAACGTGGTGGCGTTGTTCGCGCGTCTTCGGCTGGTGGTCACGCACGAATTCGACCTTCTCCTCACCGAGCGCGAGCTGGAACCCACCTCCGGGCGCGAGGTGCTGAAGTCGCAGGGGATCAACGTGATCATCGGCGCATTCGGCGCGCTGGCGAGCTATGCGCTGTTCCACGTCGTCACCGTGTTTCCGTTGTCGTGGATCGTGCTCTATTCGAAACAGTCGGTTACGGCATTTCTCGGCATCCAGATCGTGGCCGCGATGCTGGGAGCAGCCGGTGTCGTTTGCTCCGGCCTCATCGCGGACAAGATCGGCCGGCGCAAGACGCTTGGCTTGCTTGCGATCCTGATCGCGGTGTTCAGCGGCTTCGCGCCGACGTTGCTGGACGGCGGCACACTGGGACAGGACGTATTCATCATGATTGGATTCAGCTTGCTGGGCCTCTCCTATGGGCAAGCGGCCGGTGCGCTCAATGCGAGCTTCGAACCGAGATACCGCTATACCGGCGCCGCGCTCACCTCGGACATCGCTTGGCTGATCGGAGCGGGATTCGCACCGCTGGTCGCACTGGGGCTGTCCGCCTATTTCGGGCTTGCTTACGTCAGTCTCTACCTGCTTTCGGGGGCCGCCGGGACGTTGGCGGCACTGTGGATCAATCGCAAGCTGGAACATCACGATTGAGACCGAATCTGCAACGTGTCCCGACCGGTTCTCAAGCAGGGCAACAGCGCGACGAGCATTGAGGCAGTCGCGCGCCAGACGCGGATTTCGAAACGGCGTTCCTATCACCGCTTCGAAACAACCCGCGCTGTTCGGCGGTGTCATCCTTCGCATTATCGATCGCCTGCCGCGCGCCGCATGGCGGTGATTGCACAACGGCGCGAACTTCGACGAATCCTGCTGCAGCTCTGACTCGAGATTCGGGCCTGCGCCGGTCATAGCCGAGTACATGGGGGCGGCGGCGGTGGAGGTCTCGAATTGTCGGCGGCAACATGTTCGTGTAGCCGAACCCCGACCTTCTATGCCTTGCCGGAAGGCAACCGGGGCATCTTCGTCGGCGGGGGCGGTTCGCATCCCGCGCCTCATTGGCGCTTCGCGGATGCCCAATATGATGCTCACCGGGCGCGTCTATTCCGCCGACGAGGGACAGCAATTCGGTTTGTCGAACTATCTCGCAGACGTCGGCGAGGTCTGCGAAAAGCATCGAAATCGCACAATAAAGGAGGACTTGCAGCGTCCGCGCAATCTCACTGTAGCAGTCGAATGCAGTGCAACGCAGGGACATGGCAAAACAGCGCAGTTACATTTTCGTATGCACCTGCCCCTCGATCAAATGCGCGCTATCGCCGTTGTTGCGAGAGACCCGTAATCAATGCGCGATCGAGTTTTACGTTCCATACCCGGCAACGAATCGGCTATTGAGCGCTTGGCGTCTAGCGCCCGACGACCATCTCGTTCGTAACCTACGACAGTAACCGCTTATAGCGTCATTCGGCGCCTTAAGGAAATGTAACTCAAGTCTGCAGTCGGACGCTTTGCGGTGTGCAGGCGTTGCAAGTCACGCTTTGTTTGTGAAGCGCTGGGATTGAGCAACGCAGCTACACGATCTCACATACCTCGCTGAAGCTCGGCCGAGGCAGCCGCTCGAATACGGCGCTCGGATCGCCGTACCCGATCGCACAAATGAAATTGGATTTCACCCGCCCGCCGGGGAAAAACTCGCGATCAACGCCCTCGTTGTCGAAGCCGGACATCGGGCCGCAGTCGAGACCGATCGCGCGTGCCGCGAGCATGAAATACGCGCCTTGCAAACTGCTGTTGCGAAACGCCGAGACTTGTGCGAATTCGGGCTTGTCGACGAACGCCGATCGCATGTCACGATGAGGAAAGAGCCGCGGGAGCAAATCATAGAACTGGGAGTCGAAGCCGATGATCGCCGTCGCTGGCGCAGTCATCACCTTCGGTCGATTGCCTTCAAAAACAATCGCCGCGAGACGCTTCTTGCTCTCCTGAGACGTGACGAACACGATCCGCGCCGGAAACGAGTTGGCGCTCGTCGGTCCCCACTTCATCAGATCGTAAATTGCAATCAGCTGCTCCGGGCTGACCGGCTTATCGAGCCACTTGTTCTGCGATCGCGCAGTGCGGAACAGCGTGTCCAGTGCGGCGTCGTCGACAGGTGAGCCCATCGTACCTCCTATCTTTCGCGCTGTGGGAGCCCGCTCGCGCCGAAATCACGCGGTTGGACGGTACGTTCCAAAGTACGGAATTTCGGTAGGCGGCGCCGCGTATTCGGCGGAGCTGGCCTTCTTCAACGCTGCCACACCTTCGTCGAACGTCATCAGCGGCGTTGTTTTCACTGCCTTGACCGCGCCGCTCGATGAGATAGCCATCGACAGCGCGGCGGCGCTGATCGCATCCGGCATCTCACAGACGAGCAACACGTCGTATTCGCCGAAACTGAACCAGCCGTTGATGACGCGACCACCAAGTTTCTCGACCACTGGACGCACCGCTTCGAGGCGATTCGCAGGCGCGTTTACCAGCGCCGTCCAGGCCACTGGGGTGTAGCTCGCTTGCAATGCGTAGAAGGACATCGCAGTCTCCTTCATGATCGGTGCGCGCCGGGGACGCGCAAGTATGTATGGTTGCCTTGCGGCGCCGAGTGTGTCGAGCG
>VBCG01000210.1:4515-7846 GCA_005881895.1 Betaproteobacteria bacterium | reverse complement strand
CCGTTTCGAAAGGAACCAACCCCGTATGGCAACCGCAACACAAACCACCGCCGCGCCCGCCGCGGCCGAAAATTTCGCCGCCCTGTTCGAGGAGTCGCTGTCCCGCCAGGAAATGCGGCAGGGCGAGCTCATCACCGCTGAAGTCGTCCGCGTCGATTTCAACGTCGTCGTCGTCAATGCGGGACTCAAGTCGGAATCGTTCATTCCTATCGAGGAATTCAAGAACGACGCCGGCGAAGTCGAAGTCAAGCCCGGCGATTTCGTCACCGTTGCGATCGAATCGATCGAAGACGGCTACGGCACAACGCGACTGTCGCGCGACAAGGCGAAGCGCCTCAAGGCGTGGCATGACCTCGAAGCCTCGATGGAGCAGGGCTCGGTCGTATCCGGTCTCGTGACCAACAAGGTGAAGGGCGGGCTGACCGTGATGATCAACGGCATCCGCGCGTTTCTGCCAGGATCGCTCGTCGACATTCGTCCGGTCAAGGACACATCGCCGTACGAAAACAAGCATCTCGAATTCAAGGTCATCAAGCTCGATCGCAAGCGGAACAACGTCGTCGTCTCCCGGCGCGCGGTGCTCGAAGAGAGCCTGGGCGAGGAGCGCGAAAAGCTTTTGTCGACGCTCTCCGAAGGCGCGATCGTCAAGGGCATCGTCAAGAACATCACCGATTACGGCGCGTTCGTCGATCTGGGCGGCATCGATGGACTGTTGCACATCACCGATCTCGCGTGGCGACGCGTCAAGCATCCGTCCGAGGTGCTGAATGTCGGCGATGAAGTGACCGCCAAGGTCCTCAAGTTCGATCAGGAAAAGAACCGCGTATCGCTCGGCATGAAGCAGCTCGGCGAAGACCCGTGGGTCGGTCTGTCGCGCCGCTATCCGCCTGGAACGCGGTTGTTCGGCAAGGTGACGAACATCACCGACTACGGCGCGTTCGTCGAGATCGAGTCGGGCATCGAAGGTCTCGTTCACGTTTCGGAAATGGACTGGACCAACAAAAACATTCATCCGACCAAAGTCGTGCAGTTGGGCGACGAAGTCGAAGTGATGATTCTCGAGATCGACGAAGATCGCCGCCGCATCTCGCTCGGCATGAAGCAGTGCATGCCAAATCCGTGGGACGAGTTCGCGATGAACCACAAGAAAGGCGACAAGGTGACGGGGCAGATCAAGTCGATCACCGACTTCGGCGTTTTTGTCGGATTGCCCGGAGGCATCGACGGTCTCGTTCACTTGTCCGATCTATCGTGGGCCCAGCCCGGTGAAACCGCGGTACGCGACTTCAAGAAAGGTCAGGAGGTCGAAGCCGTCGTGCTCGCCATCGATGTCGAGCGCGAGCGCATTTCTCTCGGCATCAAGCAGCTCGAAGGCGATCCGTTCACCAACTTCGTTGCGATGCACGACAAGGGCAGCGTCGTGAGTGGAACGGTGAAAAGCCTCGATGCGAAAGGCGCGGTGATCGCGCTCGGCGGCGACGTCGAAGGTTATTTGCGCGCCTCGGAGATTTCGCGGGATCGCGTCGAGGACCTGCGCACGCGGATGAAGGAAGGCGACGCCGTGTCAGCGATGATCATCAACGTTGACCGCAAGAACCGCAGCATCAACCTCTCGATCAAGGCGAAGGAAAACGCCGACGAAAGCGAGGCGATGCAGCGAGTGACCGCGGACACGTCGGGCGCCAATACGGGCACGACGAATCTCGGCGCGCTGCTGAAGGCGAAGCTCGACACGAAAAACAACAGCTAACCAGCGGGGCGAAAAGCGATGACCAAATCGGAGCTGATCGACCGCCTCGCGGCGCAGTTTCCGCAACTGGTCGCCAAGGACGCCGAACTTGCGGTCAAGATGATTCTCGATGCGATGGCCGAAAGCCTCGCGAAGGGCGAGCGCATCGAGATCCGCGGATTCGGCAGCTTTGGCTTGAACTACCGGCCACCGCGGACAGGGCGCAATCCCAAGTCGGGTGAAAAGGTGCAGGTGCCGCAGAAGCACGTGCCGCACTTCAAGGCCGGCAAAGAGTTGCGGGAGCGGGTCGATTTTGAAGGAGACGACGCAAAGTAAAGAGAACGGACAAAAGTAAAAACCTACTTTTGTCCGGTTATTTTTTCCCTTGAATCGCGGGCAAAGCCCGACGATTCAAGGTAAGAACTTCAAGCATTGCATGCGGGCTGAGCGCCCATTGCTTCGACTTCGCCGACGCCTGGAATCTCATTGATGCAAATCGTCCGCTGGATCGTCGGCATCACCGTTTTCCTGGCGTTGTTGCTGCTGTCGATTCAAAACGCGGTGGACGTCGAGCTCCGTTTCTTTACCAGCAGCTTCAAGGCCCCGTTGATATTTGTCGTGCTCATCATCTTCGCTTGCGGCGTCGCTGCCGGGTTGCTGGCCGGCGCCATCAAGGTCGCGCGGCTCAAGCGCCAGTTGAACCGGCTGCGTCGAGAACAGCGCAGAGCGCCGGACGTACCTGCCCCGCATGGCGCAGTTCCCGGCACCGCACCCGCGTCGGGCCCGGGATTCGAGCGCAGCCCTCGCGACGACGGCTGACCGTTCAACTTTCGCATGGAGTTCGAGCTGTGGTGGCTGTTGCCGATCATCGCCGTGGTCTTCGCACTCGGCTGGATCGCGGCGCGGATCGACATCCGGTATCTGTTGCGCGAATCGCGCGCCCTGCCGCTGTCGTATTTTCGCGGCCTCAACTTCCTGTTGAACGAGCAGCCCGACGCAATCGAATCATTCATCGAAGTCGTCAAAGTCGATCCGCAAACAATCGACCTGCACTTCGCACTGGGTTCGTTGTTTCGCCGGCAAGGGGAAATCGACCGCGCGATCCGGATGCACCAGAACCTGCTCGATCGCCCCGATTTGCCCTCCGACAAGCGGACGACGGCGACTTACGAGCTCGCGCAGGATTTCCATCGCGCCGGCGTGCTCGACCGCGCCGAGGAGCTGTTCAATCGACTGAACGGCACGCCATACGAGCATCCGTCGCTTTCACACCTGATTTCGATTTACGAAACGGAGAAAGATTGGCCGAAGGCCGTCGCGGCAACGCGTCGGATGGAAACGTTGTCGAAGCAGCCGTATTTCAAGGAAATCGCACAGTATCGTTGTGAGCTCGCGCAAGCGGCGCTGCTACGCAACGACGCAGCCGCCGCGCAACAAGAAATCGATACGGCACTCGCCGAGCATCGTGCATGCGCGCGCGCCAACGTTCTCCAAGGCGATCTTCATGCGCAACGTGGCGATCTCAGCGCTGCCGTCGCCGCATGGCAGCGGATCGAAACGCAGAATCCCGCGTTTCTCGCGCTCGTGGCGGATCGTTTTGCG
>VBCG01000210.1:0-4506 GCA_005881895.1 Betaproteobacteria bacterium | reverse complement strand
AAGCTCGGCGATTCGGCGACCGGCGTGCGCCTGTTGCGCAACTATCAATCACAATATCCATCGCTCGACATTGTGAACGCCCTGTTTTCGTTGGTGCTCGAGAGCGAAGGTCCCGGCGGGGCGGCCGAGTTGATCAAGGAGGAGCTCGCACGAAACCCCACGCTGATCGGGCTCGACCGCTTGTTGGAAGCGCAACTGCTCGCCGCGCCGGCGGAGCGGCGACATGATCTCGAGCTCGTCAAGGGGCTGGTCGGCCAGCACATCAAAAGGCTCGGCTTGTATCGCTGCGAGCAATGCGGGTTTCGCGCCAAGCAATACTATTGGCGCTGTCCCGGTTGCCAGAAATGGGAGACCTACACGCCGCGGCGGACCGAGACGCCGGATGGCTACGCATGACTCGAGGAGAAGAAGCGGTGCCGATCGCCAATGAACCGCGGATCATCGTTGCGCTCGACTTCGATAGCGCAGCGGCGGCGCTTTCGTTGCTCGAAAAGCTGGATCCCGCCGCGTGTGCCATTAAAGTCGGCAGCGAGCTGTTCACTCTCGCTGGTCCGGAACCCGTACGCGAAATCGCCGCGCGCGGTTTCAACGTTTTTCTCGATCTCAAATTTCACGATATTCCCAATACCGTCGCGCGCGCGTGCGAAGCGGCAACACGCCTCGGGGTTTGGATGCTCAGTGCGCATGCTGCCGGCGGCCGCGCAATGCTGACCGCGGCGCGGGATGCAGTGCGAACCGCCGCGCTCGACAGCGACCGACCGCCGCCGCGATTGATTGCCGTGACCGTGCTCACCAGCCTTGATGACACCGATCTGCGCGACGTGGGACTCATCGACGGCGCATCCGCGCAGGCGTCGCGACTCGCCAACCTCGCGCATGACTGCGGCCTCGCCGGTGTCGTGTGCTCGGCCGCGGAAGCGCGCTCGCTGCGTCGCGCTCTCGGGAATGCATTTACGCTCGTAACGCCGGGCATTCGTCCTGCGGGCGTCGATGCCGACGACCAGTCGCGCATCGCGACGCCAGAGATCGCGGTCGCGAATGGCGCCGATTATCTTGTCATCGGAAGGCCGATCACACGCGCGGCCGATCCGCTCGCCGCGCTCGGCGCGATCAACCGTTCTCTTGGAGCATCTCAATGAAGATCACGATGATCGGCACCGGCTATGTCGGTCTCGTGACCGGCACCTGCCTCGCGGAGGTGGGCCATGACGTGCTGTGCCTGGACGTCGACAAGCGCAAGATCGAGATGCTCGAATCAGGCGGTGTGCCGATCCATGAGCCAGGTCTCAAGCCCATGATCGAGCGTAACGTCGCCGCACGGCGATTGCGCTTCACCACCGATGCCGACGCTGCCGTTGCCCACGGCACGCTGCATTTCATCGCCGTCGGCACGCCGCCCGACGAGGACGGCAGCGCGGACATGCGCTATGTCTTGCAGGCGGCGCGCAATATCGGCAGCCGGATGACGAGCGCGACGATCGTCGTCGACAAATCAACGGTGCCGGTGGGAACGGCGGATCAGGTTCGCGCCGCCATCGCGAACGAACTTCAGGCACGCAATGTCTCCGTCCCGTTCACGGTGGTCTCGAATCCCGAATTTCTGAAAGAGGGCGCGGCCGTCGACGATTTCATGCGGCCCGACCGCATCATCATCGGCACCGACGACCCGCATGCGATTGCGGTGCTCCGCAGTGTGTACGCGCCCTTTCAGCGCAGTCACGATCGCATGCTGGTGATGGACGTGCGCTCGGCCGAGCTGACCAAGTACGCGGCGAATGCAATGCTCGCCACGCGCATCTCCTTTATGAACGAGCTTGCCAATCTTGCCGACTGCTTAGGCGCCAACATTGAATCGGTTCGGCAGGGAATCGGCTCCGATCCGCGGATCGGCTATCAGTTCCTGTATCCGGGCGCGGGCTATGGCGGCAGCTGCTTTCCAAAAGACGTGCGGGCATTGCAATCCACCGGGCGCGAGAATGGCATGGCGCTCAAGCTGATCTCAGCCGTCGAAGCGGTGAATGAAGCGCAAAAGCACGTTCTCGTCGACAAGATAGTCGGGCGATTGGGCGGCGACATGGCGGGGCGGCGAATCGCGATCTGGGGACTCGCGTTCAAGCCCGACACCGACGACATGCGCGAGGCGCCGTCGCGCGTCATCATCGAAGCGCTGGGCAAGCGCGGGGCGTCCGTTGTTGCCTACGATCCGGTTGCGATGGATGAGGGGCGACGAATATTTGGCGGTGCCGGTTATGTTTCGTTCGCGCGATCGCCGCTCGAAGCGTGCGACGGCGCAGATGCGTTGATCATCGTGACGGAATGGAAGGAATTCCGCGGTCAGGACTTCGAATCGTTGCGTGCAAGGCTCAAGCACCCGTTGCTGTTCGATGGGCGCAACTTGTACAACCCCACGCTGGCACGCGCGGCGGGAATCGAGTACTTCTCGATCGGCCGCCCGTGACGATGGCATGAGTACAACTCTAGCAAAGTTTTCCGCCTGGCGTGAACGCGTCGCTGCGGCGCATGTGCTCGTCGTGGGCGACGTCATGCTCGACCGCTATTGGTTTGGCGACGTCGAGCGCATTTCGCCCGAAGCGCCCGTTGCGGTGGCGAAAATTGCGCGCACCGAAGAACGCCCTGGCGGCGCAGGCAATGTTGCCCGCAATATCGCCGCACTGGGCGCCAGCGCAACGTTGCTGTCAGTGATCGGCGACGATGAGGCGGGCAATGCACTGGAACGACTGCTCGAAGGCGAGCGCGTCACGACGTTGTTCCTGCGCGATGCGGCGATCACAACCACCGTCAAGCTCCGCGTGATTGCGCGCCAGCAACAGCTGCTGCGGATCGATTTCGAGCAACCGCCGTCGCACGAGCTTCTGTCGTCCAAGCTCGCCGACTACGAACGGCTGCTCGGCGAAGTCGACGTTGTCGTGATGTCGGATTACGGCAAAGGCGGCCTCGCCCACATCGCCACGATGATCGATAGCGCCCGCGCGCGCGGAACGCAGGTGCTCGTCGATCCTAAGGGTGAGGATTGGGCCAAATACCGCGGCGCGAATTTGCTGACACCCAATCTTGGTGAGCTCCGTCAGGTCATCGGGCGTTGGCACGACGAGCAAGAGCTCGCACGCAAGGCGCAGTGGCTACGCTCCGAGCTTGCCGTCGATGCGTTGCTCGTGACACGCTCGGAGGAAGGAATGACGCTCTTCTCCGCCGAAGGCGTCGTGTCGATTCCGGCGCAGGCACGCGAGGTCTACGACGTTTCGGGCGCAGGCGACACGGTTATCGCGTCGCTCGGGACATTGATCGCCGCAGGCGCGCCGGTCGAGGATGCCATGCGTATCGCCAACGAAGCGGCCGGCGTCGTCGTCGGCAAGCTGGGAACCGCCGTCGTGCATCCGTCCGAGTTTTCCTGACAGTCCAGGGCAATGGCCAAGGTACGCAGCCTTTATCAATGCAGCGAATGCGGTGGCCAAAGTCCGAAATGGCAGGGACAGTGTCCTCACTGCAACGCCTGGAACACGTTGATCGAGGCTGTTGCTGCCAGTGCGGGCACGCGATTCGAGACCGTTGCGGGAACGAAATCGGTTGTGACGCCGCTCGCCTCGGTGGAGGCAAAGGAAAGCCGGCGCATTGCATCCGGTCTCGAGGAATTCGATCGCGTTCTCGGCGGTGGCTTGGTGGCCGGCGGCGTTGTTCTCCTCGGCGGTGACCCCGGTATCGGCAAGTCGACGCTGCTCTTGCAGGCGTCGGCCGCGCTCGGCGCGGCGCACCGGACGCTCTATGTCACCGGCGAGGAATCCGTCGAGCAGGTCGCGTTGCGTGCGCAACGACTTGGCCTCGTCAATGCGCCGGTCGAGTTGCTCGCCGAAGTGCAGCTCGAGGCCATTGTGGCCGCAATCGATGCGACGCAACCCGAGCTTGTCGTTATCGATTCGATCCAGACGACTTACACCGACACGCTCGCCTCGGCGCCGGGCAGCGTCGCGCAGGTCCGCGAATGCGCCGCGCAGTTGACAAGGCTCGCCAAGCAGCGCGGCGTGATCGTGCTCTTCGTCGGTCACGTGACGAAGGAAGGCGCGATCGCCGGTCCGCGCGTGCTCGAGCACATTGTCGACACGGTCCTTTATTTCGAAGGCGATCCGCATTCGAGTTTTCGCCTCGTTCGGGCGATCAAGAATCGCTTCGGCGCGGCAAACGAGCTCGGTGTCTTCGCGATGACCGAGCGCGGGTTGAAAGGCGTGACCAACCCATCGGCGATCTTCCTGTCGCAGCACGCCGAGCCGGTATCCGGGTCGGCGATTGTGGCGACACTCGAAGGCACGCGTCCGTTGCTGGTCGAAATTCAGGCGCTCGTCGATCCGGTGCAAGGCGCAATGCCCCGCCGGCTGGCGGTGGGCCTGGATGCGCAGCGACTCGCGTTGCTGCTGGCCGTGCTGCACCGGCATGGGGGCGTCGAGACAAGCGGTTTCGACGTCTTCGTGAACGCCGTCGGCGGCGTACGCATTC
>VBCG01000068.1:30231-34107 GCA_005881895.1 Betaproteobacteria bacterium | reverse complement strand
CTTCGCGCAATGGGTCGTCGCCCGAGCGGACATCGATCGTCAATTCGACGTCCTGCGGAATGACGTTGATCGCGCCGGGAAGAACGTTCAACTTGCCGACCGTGCCAACCAAGCCATCATGCGTTTCGCAGTGGCGCTCGACGAAGAGCACCATTTCGCTTGCCGCCGCGAGCGCATCTTGCCGCCTGCCCATCGGTACGGTTCCGGCGTGGCCGGCAAGCCCCGTCACGCGCACGCGCATCCGTATCGCCCCGCGTTGCGCACGCTGTCCATATGCGAGCCGGTCATCAAGACCGGCGCGTTCCGGTCTTCGGATTCGTAACGGCCGACGACATTGCCGAGCGCGTCGAAGATGGCCGTCATCCCTGCGTCACGCATCAGACCGATCAGATATTCGCCGGCTTGCCTGTGTTGCGGCGTGAGATATCTGCGGGTTACGCGCGGCGGATCCTCGGTGAACTGTGCAAGCCGGTCGGCCTGCAGCATCAACGTTTTCCCGAAACGCATCGATGTGCTATTCATCGCGAATCGGCCGCGCTCATCACAAGGATCGCGCGAAAATCATTGACGTTGGTGAGCGTCGGTCCCGTGACCACCGAATCGCCGAGCGCTTCGAAAAATCCATGTCCGTCATTGTTGGCGAGGCTCTCGCGCGGACGTATATTCTTCGCCCCCGCGCGCTCGAGCGTGTCCGGCGTGACAATCGCGCCGGCGATCTCTTCCTGTCCGTCGACGCCGTCGGTGTCGCCGGCAATCGCATAAACGCGTTCGCTCCCTTCGAGCGCAATCGCCAACGACAGCAAAAATTCGACGTTGCGTCCCCCGCGACCGTTACCGCGAACGGTCACAGTGGTTTCGCCGCCCGACAACAGCACGCACGGCGGCGCAATCGGTTGTCCATGCGCTACGACATATTGGGCGATCCCCGCCATCACCTTGCCGACGTCGCGCGCTTCGCCTTCGATGCAGTCGCACAGAATCAACGGTGCGATACTCGCCGCGCGCGCGATCGCCGCCGCGGCTTCGAGCGCCATTTGCGGTGTCGCAATGATCGAAAACTCCGCGCGCGAGAGACGCGGGTCGCCGGGTTTGACCGTTTCGCCCGCACCGGATTCGAGCACGCGCATCGCGGCGGCAGGCGCGTCGATCGCGTAGCGCCGAATAATGTCGAGCGCGTCCGCGCACGTGGTCGTATCGGCGACTGTCGGCCCTGATGCGATGTCCATCGGATTGTCGCCAGGCACATCGGAGATCAACAGCGTCACGACCTTGGCGGGATGGCATGCCGCGGCGAGCCGGCCGCCTTTGATCGCGGAAAGATGACGTCGCACACAGTTCATCTCGCTGATTGTTGCGCCGGATTTGAGCAGTGCGCGGTTCACCGCTTGCTTGTCCGCGAGCGTGACGCCTTCGGCGGGAAGCGCGAGCAGCGATGAGCCGCCGCCGGATATCAAGCAAACGACGAGATCGTCGGCGCTCAATCCGCGCACGAGCTCGCGAATCCGCGTCGCAGCGGCGACACCTGCTGGGTCGGGCACCGGATGCGCAGCCTCGACAATCTCGATTCGGCGGCAACGCGCACCGTACCCGTAGCGCGTGACGACGAGTCCGGTGACCGGATGCGTCCACGCGTCATCGAATACCTTGGCCATCGCCGCGGATGCTTTGCCCGCGCCGACGACAATCGTGCGACCTTTCGGCACCGGCGGCAAATGCGCCGGCAGGCAATGTGCCGGTTGTGCGGCGTCGATCGCCGCGTCGAACATCCGGCGCAGCAGAGCGCGAGCGTCGATCACGCTCACCCGCCGCTATCGCGTCACCCTCTCCCGCTTGCGGGAGAGGGTTGGGGCGAGGGCTGACCGATTTCGAAATTCGCGAGCTTCTCGAGCGCCCGCACGAGCCCCGAGTGATCCCAGGCGGCGCCGCCGTTTGCCGCGCATGCCGTGAACAGTTCCTGGCACGTCGCCGTGTTGGGCAACGAAACGCCAAGCGCGCGGCCGGTCGTCAATGCGAGATTCAAATCCTTCTGATGCAACTCGATGCGGAAGCCGGGCGCGAACATGCGCTTCAGCATCCGCTCGCCATGCACTTCGAGTATCCGCGACGACGCAAAGCCGCCCATCAGCGCCTGGCGCACCTTCGCCGGATCCGCGCCCGCTTTGGCCGCATACAGCAATGCTTCACCGACCGCTTCGATCGTCAACGCGACAATGATCTGATTGGCGACTTTGGTCGTCTGGCCATCGCCGTTGCTGCCGACTAGCGTGATGTTCTTTCCCATCAGCTCGAACAGCGGCTTTACCGTGGCAAACGCCGATTCGCTGCCGCCGACCATGATCGTGAGCGTGGCGCCCTTCGCACCGACTTCGCCGCCGGAGACCGGGGCATCGAGATATTCGCAGCGGAGCGCATTGATTTTTTGCGCGAACACTTTCGTCGCAAGCGGCGAGATCGAGCTCATGTCGACGACGATCTTGCCCTCGGACAAGCCTTTTGCAACGCCGTGCTCGCCAAACAAAACATCCTCTACCTGCGGCGTGTCTGGCACCATCGTGATGACGATGTCCGCCTTCTGCGCGACGTCCGCGCTATTGGCGCACGCGATGCCGCCGGCATCGGTCAGCGCAGGAGGCGCGCCGCGACGGCTGTGCAGAAATACCCGGTGACCGCTTTTGATCAGGTGGCCCGCCATCGGCGTCCCCATGATCCCGAGACCGATGAAGCCGACGTTTGCCATGCGTTACCTCCTATAGGCCATGCGCTTCACGCCAAACCAGTCCGCCAACAGTCGTCCCCTTCGGCTTGTATTCACATCCGATCCACCCGGCGTAGCCGATCGAGTCAAGGAAGCCCAGGAGAAATCGATAATTGATCTCTCCGGTGCCGGGTTCGTTGCGTCCGGGATTGTCGGCGATCTGCACATGCGCGATCTGCGGCAAATGCGTCTTGATCGTGTTCGCGAGCTCGCCTTCCATCCGCTGCATATGATAGACGTCATGCTGCAGAAAGAGATTGGATGAGGCGACGTCGTGAATGATGTCGACCGCTTGACGCGTGCGCGACAAAAAGAACCCGGGAATATCGAAGGTGTTGATCGGCTCGGTCAAGAGCTTGATGCCGGCCGCGCCGAGCTTGTCTGCCGCGAACCGAAGGTTTGCGACGAACGTTGCGCGCACCTCCTGCAGATCCACGCCTTGCGGTGCAATCCCGGCCAAGCAATTGAGTTGCGTACAGCCGAGCGCTTTCGCGTATTCGATTCCCCTTGCGACCCCGTCCTGAAACTCGCCGACCCGGTTGGGATGGCACGCAATGCCGCGTTCGCCCGCGGCCCAGTCGCCCGCCGGCAGGTTGTGCAATACCTGCGTGAGTCGGTGACGCGCCAGACGCTCGGCGATCTGCTCCTTCGGGTAAGCATACGGAAACAGATACTCGACACCCGCAAAACGCGATTTCGCCGCGGCTTCGAACCGGTCAAGAAAATCGACCTCGTTGTAGAGCATCGTCAGATTCGCAGCAAGCTTGGGCATGGAGGGGATCTCACTCGCAACGGACTATCGACTAACGGCAAGAATGCCGTAGCATGGTAGCAAAGCGAACAGACTTCTTCCCATGTCGGCCCAACTTCCGCTGCTCGTCGCCTGTGCCGTCATTGCGGTCGTCTCGATCCCGCTGATCCTCAGGCGGGTGCCACCGAATTCACTCTACGGGTTCCGCACGCCGCGCACGCTGGCCGACCGGGACCTGTGGTTTCGCGTCAATCATTTTGCCGGCTGGGCACTGCTGATCGCATCACTGGCAAGCGCTGCTCTGATTCTGCTCCTGCCGCCGCCGCCCAACGCGTTATTGTTTGTTGTCCCGCTCGGGCTCGCACTCGTG
>VBCG01000068.1:0-30149 GCA_005881895.1 Betaproteobacteria bacterium | reverse complement strand
ACCGACAAGGTATTCGCGGGCTCGATTCCCAAGCTCTACGAATCGCATCTGGTTCCGCTGATCTTCGCGCCCTACGCGCGTGACCTTGCCGAACGGCTCGCGAGAAAATCGCCCGCGCGCGTGCTCGAAGTCGCGGCCGGCACCGGTGTGGTCACACGCGCGATTGTCGCGGTGCTACCCGACGACGCATCAATCGTCGCGACGGACCTCAATCAGTCAATGCTCGATCAGGCAAAAGTGGTCGGGACCCCGCGCGCGGTGGATTGGCGTCAGGCCGACGCGATGGATTTGCCGTTCGAGGACGGCACGTTCGACGCCGTCGTTTGCCAATTCGGCGTGATGTTCTTTCCCGACAAAACCAAGGCGTATGCCGAAGCGCGGCGTGTGTTGCGGCCGGGCGGGTTGTATCTGTTCAACGTGTGGGATCGAATCGAAGAAAACGAATTCGCCCACACGGTGACGACGGCACTCGAATCGCTCTTTCCGAACGATCCGCCCCGCTTCCTGGCGCGAACGCCTCACGGCTATCACGATCGGCGTCGAATCGAGCAGGATCTTGCGAATGGTGGCTTCGTTGCGCCGCTGACGTTCACGACCGTCACCGTGCGGAGCCGCGCGGAATCTCCGCGGATTCCCGCGGTCGCCTATTGTCAGGGCACACCACTACGGAACGAGATCGAAGCGCGCGGTTCGGAGCAGCTCGCCGAAGCGACCGACATCGCTGCGGAGGCCATCGCAAAACGTTTCGGGCGCGGCGCGATCGACGGCAAGCTGCAAGCGCACGTTATTGCCGTCGAAAACTAACGCAACGCCGACGCGCTAAACGTTTGCCGTGACGATCGTGCTCGCGATCGCGAGCAGGCCGAGTCCAACTGGCAGACGCAGGCGCGTGCCGCCCGGCAGATTCTTTTCCGCAGCCATGAGTGCTGCGAGCACCAACATCCAGCCGATGCTCGCCGTGCCGACGACGAACATGCACAGCATCAGCGCCCAGCAACAGCCGACGCAAAAGATGCCGTGGTCCAATCCGAGCCTGAACGCTTCGCGTGCGGGAGAGCGTCCGTGCCAACGCGAAACGACAAACGCAAAAGGCGCGCGGCATTCCTCGAGACAGCGATACTTGAGCGGGCTGAACTGAAAGAGTCCCGCGGCAGCGAGCACAGCGGCGCCCGCGGCCCAGCCATTGATGGCCAGCCACGTGAACCCCTGCGCGCCGCGCGCCAAAGCCATATCAGCCATGTGTGCGGCGATGCCAAACGCAAACCATGCGACGAAGAAGCCGCCGATAACCAGCATCGTCAATCGGTTTTCATCGGGCCTTCCTCGCGTGACGCTGCGAAACATGGCCAGCAACGGGTACGTCGTCGGCAGCATCATCGCGGCGATCATCAGAACCCAGCCAAATGCGTAGAGCAGCATCGGCACGACGATTTCGCCCTGCGGGATCGCGCGGCATAGCGCGAGCAGCGCACCCGGCTCGAGCAGACCGGCGTGTTCAACGTAGCGGCGATATGGGCTCGCGTTCCAATACCAAAGCGCGATCCACGACGCAGCGATAAGCGCGCCGAGCGCAAGCGCGAACCAGAGGTTTCGCGCGACGTCGGGCCGGCGTGCGCCGAGAGCTGCCGCGGGCGTTGCCATGTCGCTCGTTCTTTCGTGGGTTCGGCTACGCCGCCGCCGCACGGCCGTCCGAAGGCGGCGGAAACTTGTCCCGGCGCAAAGTATCGTGCGAGCGCAGCGAGCGAAACTGTGCGCCGTTACCTTTACGCGTCAAACACGAACGTGCTCTGCAGTGCGTTGTGGTTCTTCATGTCGAGATTGATGCCGAGCTTCTCGTTCTTCGACCGGTACCGCGGCGACTTGCCCACGAACACCGGCGCGCCGGGAACCGTCGAGAACACCGTGTCCGCCAACGTCGTCGTTGCGCCGCTCGCGTTCTTGTACGGCTCGAGCTCCGCGTATCCGGCGTCGCCGAGCTTGAGCGTGCCCTTGCCGCCCTGGACATCGAATGTGATCGGCACTTTTTCGACCGAGACGACTTCGCCGATGAGCTTCACGAGCTCGCCGACCGGGCCGCCCAGCTTGCCCGTATAGACGCCGAGAATCGCTTCCTCTTGTTGCGCGGACACCTTGTCATCGAGATAGACAGCGGCCCGCCAGTTACCTTCGAGAATATTGCCCGGAATGTGAGCGATCAGGGCGATCGTTCGTCCCGCAACGTCGACACCATTGATCGTGCCTTTGTCGAAGCGCCATGCGACGATCGTGTCGCACGTGCCAAAATCGGGATCTTCGCCGATCCAGCACGGACACAAGACGCGGCAATTGCAGACTTCGAGAAGACGCCCTTCGAGATGGTAGGCCATCGGTGCCTCCCTAACGGTTGGTCAATGCGGCCGCGTTCCATTCGTCGGCCGCGCGATGAATCGTACGCCCGTGGAAAACGAATCGCCATACGGAAAATTCCCCAGGCTGTGGAAACGAAACGGCGCCCTTCACAGGGTAAACGAATTTCGCCGGAAAAAGCCGCCAACGCAATGGGACCGCGGTCCCAGTCGCGTTACCGCCGGCCCCCGGCCAGCTGTATCGAACGCGGGTGCGCGCGGAGCCTCGCCATCGCGAAGACGCCGATCGCGGGTCCGATCGACAGCGGCACGAACGCGTAGCGCCATCCCATCGCGTCCACCCAATGCGGCACAAGATAGATCGTGACGAGGGTCAGCGTGAATCCCAGCGCCGTCTGCAGTGTCAGCATCGTCCCCACTCGCGACGGCTCGGATAGCTCCGCGACCGACGCCGAGAATTGCGCCGAGTCGGCAACGATGCTGATTCCCCAAACGATGCAGACGGCGATCAGCGGCCACGCGGATCCGCCGAACAGCAGGCCAATCGAAGCCGCGCAGCTGCCGCTCACCGCCATCGCGACAATCGTCAGCGTCGTGCGGCCCAGCCGGTCGGCCAGAAATCCGGCGCCGACGCAACCGATCGCGCCGGAAGCGATCGTCGCAAACGCCGCGAGCTTGGCGGAGGTCGAAGCGATCGCCGGAGGCAATGTCAAGGCGAAGCTCGCCTGCAGAAATACGCCGACCCACGCCCACATCGCATAGAGCTCCCACATGTGGCCGAGATAACCGAGGTTGGCGAGGCGCAGCGGTACGTCGCGCCACGCGGTCAGCACATAGTGCGGGTCGAAACGGGGAACGGGCGCTCGGTTGGGCCCCACACCCGCCGCTCCGATCAGCAACGCTGCGAGCAGTGCGCAGCCCGATGCGACCGCCAGCGGAATGCGCCAATCGACTCCCCCGAACGCGTTGAAAAGATGGGGCAACGCCGACCCCAGCGTGAGCGCCCCGACCAGAATGCCAACCAGAAGTCCCATGTCGCCGCGCGCCCACGTCGATGCGAGCTTCATGCCGACCGGATAAACGCCTGCCATGCAAATGCCGGTAACAAGCCGGAGCAGCGGCGCAACGACGGAGCGTGGATCGACTACGAGCAGCAGTGCATTGGCTATGGCGCCGATCGCGGCCGAGGCCGCAAACAGCTGGCGCATCTCGAGACGATCGGCAAGACCTAAGACGGCGCTGGCGAGACAGCCGATGACAAAGCCGACTTGCACGGCACTGGTCAGCGTCGCCTGCGCGAAATTGGAGAGATGGAATTCGGCGGCCAGCGCGGGAACGACGGCCGACGCCGAGAACCACAGCGCCATCGCCGCGACCTGGCAGATGGCGATGATGGACATCGACACGCTCTTCGAAGACGCCCACGCCGTCATCGTCGGCTCTCCCCTATCCCGTCGATGTAGCCCCCTTACGTCTTCGGCAACGTTACGCCCTGCTGCCCCTGATATTTGCCGCCTCGATCCTTGTACGAGGTCTCGCAGACCTCATCGGACTCGAAGAAGATCACCTGCGCGACGCCTTCGTTGGCGTAGATTTTCGCGGGCAGCGGCGTCGTGTTCGAAAACTCGAGCGTCACGTTACCCTCCCATTCAGGTTCGAGCGGGGTGACGTTGACGATGATGCCGCAATTGAGGACGAAGACGCCGGCCTCGAGGGCAAAGTTTCCTGCCTCAGGCACCGTAAGGCAGTACACATCGTGGTCGCCCGCAACCTCCCGCACAGCGAGGACCTTGTGGTTTCGGGCACACCCATGACCCCTGAACTGCGCGACCGTCTCGGGGAAACGGCGGAATACAGATCTATCGCAACCCAGCGCCCTTGCGGCGCCGCGAATCGAGCCCGTTTGATCCAATGCCATTCGAACGCTTTCGGCGTCAATTTCGGGACGAATCCTGATTGCGCGCGCAAGTTCTGCCTGGCGTGTGCGCCGTATGCCGGAGTCACGCGCCCATGCCGCGGCACTGAGGTGAGCTTGCCTAATTCGCTCGTCGGCATCGCGATAGCGCTGCAACGTCGCCTGCCGATGACGGTCGCGAGTTATCTCGTCCGGATTGCGACGCGCTTCGCAAACAGCAGCGCGAATGTCGGCGTACCGCGGATCGGTCCAGAAACGACGAGCCCGTTGCGACTGGATGTCGGCGTATCGCGCACTCCATTTCGGGTCAACGCCAAGTCGTATCAGCGCGTCGCTTATTGCAGCGCCGTGTGCATGCCTATCGAACTCCACGCCATAGCTTTCGGCGCTGTGCAAGCGTATGTGATCAGACGCGAGCATCCGTTCGATATTCGTGGGGCAATTGTTGCGACGGTTGCGATCGATATGGTGACGGTGTGTTCCCGGAGCGTCCGCATAGATGTCGCCGCGAACGTTCCACTCGTCAGCCAACCGATGCGTAGGCACGAGATGTCCATTCAGCGGCTGATAGACCATTTCATAACCGCGAGCCAGCTGCCGATACAGCGGCATCAATGACTGCCCAGGCCGCAGCGCCGCCGCGGGCAACATGCGCCCGTCGCGCAACATGAAGTCGTGATCCGGCGTCGCACAAACGACCTCGCCGTTGTCTAGCTCGACTTCGACGAGCGAATCGCGTCCGATGTAACGCGGCGCATCAAGAAAAGACACGATAACGCGACCATTTTCGCCAATGCTGTATCCCCAGAAGAGTTCGCCGGAATCCGCACGCCTTGCCATCTCCTCAAGCGTCGGGGATGTACCGTCCACCAGCGCTACACGCGTATCACCACGGAAGCAGCGCGCGTAGGTCGATTTTCCGAGACAAACCACTAGCACATTGCGCGGGATGCGAAAGTATTCGACCGTGCGCGCGAGCGCGAACGAATTGGGTGGGATGATGCACACATCGCCGCGAAAATCGACGAAGGACTTCTCGTCGAATTTCTTCGGGTCGACGATCGTGGAATTGATGTTCGTGAAAATCTTGAATTCATCGGACACGCGGATGTCGTAGCCATAACTCGACGTCCCATACGAAACGATCCGGTGACCGTTCGCCTGCCGTACCTGTCCCGGCTCGAACGGCTCGATCATCTTGTGCTCCGCCGCCATCCGGCGGATCCATTGATCGGATTTGATGCTCAATCGACGTCCTTTGCGTGCGCGACGACCGCCAGTTGCTCGAAGCGCGCCGCCTCGACCAGTCGATCATCAAAGCAAATCATTGGCACTCGATCACCGATCTCGCGGGAGAGATTGATCACGGCAGCGAGTTGCAACGCGTCAGCGGCGCGAAGCGGATGGGCGAACAGTAGCCGGCACGCTTCGTTGCGTATGCCGGTCGAGGGTTCGACTTCCAGCCATTCGGTTTCAAGCTCGTGGAGGCGTTCCATACCTTGAGCGGCTCCGTTGCGATCGATCGCTTGCTGCCGCAACATGCGCGCAATGGCGGAATGGCATTCAACGGTGGTTCCCCACCACACGGCCATCTCGGGATCCGCGCCGTGAAGCTTACGCGCGACCCCGGTTTGCTTTTGTTCGAACAACAGTGGAACGACCGCCGAAGCGTCCCAGAATCTCACCAGCCTTCCTCGCGTTCGGCGAGAAGTGCGGCCAGGATATCTCCGCTCGCCTTGGGCGGCGGGCCGAGACGAGCGAGCAATTTTGGATCGGGACGCTTCTTCGGCAGCCGAACGACGCCACGCCGCTCGAGTTCAGCGAGCCGCGAATCCATATCTCGCGGCCCCACCTTGGCAACCGGAACGATGCGCGCGACGGGGACCTTCCGGTCGAGGATGAGCACCTCTCCGCCGCGTTTGACATGCTCGAGCAGTGAAGAAAGACGATTCTTTGTCTCGGATATTGTGGCTCGTTTCATTTGGCTATGTTAGCCAGATCGCTACAAGCTGTCAATCCGCCTACGTATTCTGGATGACGATGCTCGGAAACTTCGCCGAGAAATCCGCCGCCTTCTGCGCGACCGAAACGGCGACCTTGCGGGCGATTTCCTTGTAGATCTGCGCCGTCGGGCCGTCGGGATCGGCAACCACGGTCGGCCGGCCGGAATCGGCCTGCTCGCGAATGCGGATGTCGAGCGGCAGCGCGCCCAGGAACGGGACGTTGTGCTCGCGGCACATTCGCTCTGCGCCGCCCTGGCCGAAAATATGCTCGGCGCGGCCGCAGTTCGAGCAGATGTGGATCGACATGTTCTCGACGATGCCGACGATCGGCACGCCGACCTTCTCGAACATCTTGAGTCCTTTGCGCGCGTCGATCAGCGCGATGTCCTGCGGCGTCGTGACGATGACCGCGCCCGTCACCGGCACCTTTTGCGAAAGCGTGAGTTGGATGTCACCGGTACCGGGCGGCAGATCGACGATCAGAAAATCGACCTCGCGCCAATTAGTGTCCTTCAATAACTGTTCAAGCGCTTGCGTCACCATCGGACCGCGCCACACCATCGGCGTATCGGCGTCGATCAGGAAGCCGATCGACATCGCTTGCACGCCGTAGGCCTCGAGCGGCTCGAGCGTCTTGCCGTCCCTCGACTCGGGACGGCCCGCAATGCCGAGCATCATCGGCTGCGACGGACCGTAGATATCGGCGTCGAGCACGCCAACACTCGCGCCCTCGGCCGCGAGCGCAAGCGCAAGATTGACGGCCGTCGTTGACTTGCCGACGCCGCCCTTGCCGGACGCAACGGCGACGATGTTCTTGACGCCCGGCACGAGCTTCACGCCGCGCTGTACCGCATGCGAAACGATCTTGTGTCCGACGTTGACAGCGACGCGGCCCGCGCCCGGAAGCGCCGCAACAGCGTTTTGCACGAGCTTGCGAATCATCTCGTGCTGACTCTTCGCGGGATAACCGAGCTGAATATCGATCGCAATCCGGTCGCCGTCGACACGCACGCTCTTCACGGCTTTGCCCGTGACGAGATCCTTCCCGGTGTTGGGATCGATCACGCCCTTGAGGGACGTCGTCACGTCAGCATCGGACAGCGGCATCGAAAGCTCCGCGAAACACGCGCAAATAAGTTGTTGGGAATCGTAACGATTCTATCCGAACAGCGATCGTGCGGGTCCAACACCCCGGCGTCGCTTTGCTACTATTTGTTGTTTCCCCCTGGTTCTCGCAAGGTTTCTTTTGGAAATACCGGCCTCTTCCGCCCGGACGCTGTTCGTTACGACGGCGCTGCCGTACGCCAACGGCCCGTTCCACATCGGCCACATCATGGAGTACATCCAGGCCGACATCTGGGTGCGCTTTCAGCGGATGCAAGGACACACGGTCCATTTCGTTTGCGCCGACGACACGCACGGCGCACCGATCATGTTGAAGGCGGAGGCCGAAGGCGTTACACCACAAGCGCTGGTAGAGCGCATCACTGCGACGCGTCCCAAGCATCTCGCGGGGTTCTACTTGAGCTTCGACCACTGGCATTCGACCGATTCGCCCGAAAACGTCGAGTTGTCGCAAGATATTTACCGCCGCCTCAAGAGCGCAGGATTGATCTACGCGAAGCCGATCGAACAGTTCCACGATCCGGTCAAAGCGATGTTCCTGCCGGACCGCTATATCAAGGGCACCTGCCCCGTCTGCGGCGCGAAGGACCAATACGGCGACGCGTGCGAAGTTTGCGGGTCCGTTTATGCGCCAACCGATCTGATCGACCCGTATTCGACGTTGTCGGGTGCGAAACCGGTGTTGAAGACGTCCGATCATTTCTTCTTCCGGCTATCCGATCCCGCGTGCATCGAGTTTCTGCGCGCCTGGACGCAGGATGGCCGCTTGCAATCGGAAGTCGCCAATAAGGCACGCGAGTGGTTGGGCGAGCAGGACGCGACGAAGGGACTCGCCGACTGGGACATCTCGCGCGACGCGCCGTACTTCGGCATTCCGATCCCCGATGCGCCGGGAAAGTTTTTTTACGTCTGGCTCGACGCCCCTGTCGGCTATCTCGCCAGTCTCAAGGCGCACCTGCGCAATCGCGGCATCGATTTCGCGCAGTTCCTGCAGGATCCCAACGTCGACCAGTACCACTTCATCGGCAAGGACATCGTCTATTTCCACACGTTGTTCTGGCCGGCCATGCTCAAGTTCGCCGGCGTGCCGTACAAAGTGCCCGACAACATTTTCGTCCACGGCTTCATCACGTTTTCCGGCGAGAAGATGTCGAAGCCACGCGGCACGGGCATCAGCCCCGATGTCTATCTCGACCTCGGACTCAATCCGGAATGGCTTCGCTATTACCTCGCCGCGAAGCTCAACGGCAAGGTCGAGGATCTCGATTTCAATCCCGACGACTTCATCGCGCGCGTCAACAGCGACCTCGTCGGGAAGTACGTGAACATCGCGAGCCGGGCGGCCAATTTCATTACGAAGAATTTCGCGGGCAAATTGGGGACGCCGGCCGAGTCGGAGAACGACCGCGCCAACCGGCTGACGATTGCGCAGATGGAGGCCGAAGCGGCCCGCGCGAACTACGCAGCGCGCGAATACGGCAAAGTCCTGCGCGATGCGATGCGCATCGCGGACCGTATCAATGAAGCATTCGATGCCGCGCAACCGTGGCTGCTTGCGAAGGATCCTGCCCGTCGTGACGCGTTGCAGACGATTTGCTCGCAATCGCTGCAAGGCTTTCAGCTGCTGACCGTGCTGCTTGCACCGGTGCTGCCGGCAACTGCGTCGCGTGTGGCGCGCGATTTTTTTGGCCTCGGCCGCGAATTCGTCTGGTCCGACGCATGGAAAGAGCCGACGGCGGTTGCGCCTTACACGCATTTGCTCGCGCGTGTCGAGGCGAAACAAATCGACGCGTTGCTGGAAGGACCCAAGGCGACGAGCGCTGCGTTGCTTCAATCCGGTGTCACGAGCGCCGCATCGCCCCAGTCCTCCGCCGCAAGCCGTACCGAGAGCCAAGTGTCGATCGAGGATTTTGCCAAAATCGATTTGCGCATCGCGCGCATCGTCAACGCGGAAGCCGTCAACGGCGCCGACAAGCTGCTGAAATTGACGCTCGACGTTGGTGAAGGGCGCCATCGGACCGTGTTCGCCGGCATCAAGTCCGCTTATCGTCCCGAAGACCTCGTTGGCCGATTGACGCCGGTGGTGGCGAACCTCGCGCCGCGCAAAATGAAATTCGGTCTTTCCGAGGGGATGGTTCTCGCCGCCTCGGGCGACGGTCCCGGTATTTTCTTGCTGGCGCCGGACGACGGCGCGCAACCCGGCATGCGCGTTAAATGAAACTCCCACGCTTGCGGCTCGTAACGCGAGCACCCGGCGAGGGGCCCCGCGTAGCGGGGATCGACGGGAAATGCGAGTCGTCACACGAGGCCGACACGTATCGCAGCGATTCGGTTTGCTCGTCCAATGAGGCCGAGGCGCCGCTGCGCTGCCCCCAAGGGGGGAGTACCCGCGCCTTGGCCCTGCGGCGCTCATGAGCGCCATCGGACCGCCAGTCGGCGCGCTCGAGCTGGTTGTCACGATCGTCGCCGCCTGGGTCGCATTAGGCGCGCTCGGATTAGTGCGACCGCATTCGCTCCGGTTCGTAAGCCGCCTCATATTTCCCGCTGGCGCGTGTGTTGCGCTCTTGCTGACGGTTATCGCATTCCTGTCGCTCGACGCGCCGCCCCAATCGTTGGTGATGCCGCTGGGTTTGCCCGATCTTCCGTTCCATGTGAGGCTCGATCCGCTTTCGGCATTCTTCCTACTGTTGATCGGCGCCGCTTCATTCGGTGTGTCGCTTTTTTCGGCGGGCTATTTCCGCGCGAGCGAAGGCACGCCGCCGGGGCTCATCTGTTTTCAATACCACGTCTTTCTCGCTGCGATGGCGAGCGTCGTTGTCGCCGACGACGCCTATGCCTTCATGGTGGCATGGGAAGCGATGGCGCTTGCGTCGTACTTTCTCGTGACGACTGAGCATCGCATTCCTGAAATCAGGCGTGCCGGTTTTCTCTATCTGTTAATTGCGCATATCGGCGCCATTGCGATCCTGTTGTGCTTCGGCGTGCTGCAGGCTGGCGGCGACGATTACACGTTCGACACGATGCGCAACATGACGCTGATCGGCGCGTGGCCCACGGCAGCGTATTTTCTTGCGCTCGTCGGCTTCGGCGCCAAGGCCGGGCTACTGCCGCTCCACGTGTGGCTTCCGGAAGCCCACCCGGCGGCGCCGTCACCGGTTTCTGCGCTGATGAGCGGCGTGATGCTGAAGACGGCGATCTACGGCTTGCTGCGCGTCACGTTCGATCTCATGCACGTGCAGCTTTGGTGGTGGGGCGTCGTCGCGCTCGCGCTCGGCGTCGTGACCGCGCTGTTCGGCGTGATCTACGCCGCCGTACAGACCGACATGAAGCGGTTGCTCGCGTACTCCTCCGTGGAGAACATCGGCATCATCGTCGCCGGCTTCGGATTGACGATCCTGTTTCGCGCCTACGGCAAGAACCTGCTCGCCGCGATTACGCTCACTGCCGTTCTTTATCACGCATTGAACCATGCGTTCTTCAAGACGCTGCTCTTCCTTGTCACCGGCTCGGTGCTGCACGCGACGAAGGAGCGCAGCCTCGGCAAGCTCGGCGGCCTGATTCATCGGATGCCGTGGGTGGCATGGCTGGCTCTCGTCGGTACGCTGGCGATTGCGGGTTTGCCGCCGCTTAACGGCTTTGTGTCGGAGTGGTTGCTGCTGCAGGCATTCCTGTTCACGCCGAGTCTTCCCCAGTCGTTCGTCAACATGTTGGTGCCGCTCGCTGCGGCGGGCGTGGTGTTGGCGGTTGCGCTCGCCGCGTATGTGATGGTGAAGTTTTATGGCGTCGTCTTCTTGGGGCGGCCACGCGAAGCGCACTTGGCGTATGCGCATGACGCCGGCCGCTTCGAACGCTTCGGACTGGTGTGGCTCGCAGCCGGTTGCATCGCGCTCGGTATCTTGCCGGTCAACGTCATTCAAGCGATCGATCCGGTCAACGCGATGCTGCTGCACTCGTCCGCGATTTCGGCGGGCGGAGGCAACTGGCTGCTCCTTGCGCCGATCAACGCCGATCGCTCGAGCTACAGTCCACTGATCGTGCTGGTGGTAATTATCGCGACCGTAGTGCTGACAATGCGAATCGTTCACCGCTTCTATCATGGCCGCATCCGAACGGCGCCGCCATGGGATTGCGGATTCCCGTTGCAGACGCCGCGAATGCAAGACTCCGCCGAAGGCTTTGGACAGCCGATCCGGCAAGTATTCGAGCCCTTCTTCCGCATCGAGCGGCACCTGCCGACATCGTTCGACGCGGCACCACGCTATTTCGTGCGCATCGGCGATCCGTTCTGGTCATGGATCTTTTTGCCAATCGCGCACGCGGCCGAGTTCGCGGCGCGCATCGTTGGATTGATTCAGCAAGGTCGGATCTCGGTTTATTTGACGTACAGCTTCTTCACGTTGCTCGCCCTGCTGTTCTTCGTTCGATGACGATCGCCAGCTTCCTGACGCAGCTCTTGGAACTGGCGATCGCCGTCGCGCTCGCGCCGTTGCTCGTCGGCTGGGTCAACATGTGCCGCGCCTGGCTGCAAAACAAATCAGCGCCGTCGCTGCTGCTTCCCTATCGGACGATCCGCAAGCTGTTCATGAAGGACGCCGTCGTCGCACAAAGCGCGTCGCCGATCTTTCGCACCACGCCGTACATCGTATTTGGCGCGATGTGTTGCGCGGCGGCGATCGTGCCGTCGCTCGCAACGGATCTGCCGTTCGCGCAAGCGGCTGACGCGATCGCATTGGTCGGGTTGTTTGCGCTCGCGCGGGTCTTCATCGCGCTGGCCGCGATGGACATCGGCACGGCATTCGGCGCGCTCGGCGCCCGGCGCGAGATGTTCGTGGGCTTTCTCGCCGAACCCGCCTTGTTGATGGTGCTGTTCACGGCGTCGCTCATTTCCGGGTCGACGTCGCTGCCGACGATCGTCGACGCGCTCGCGCATCGCGAGCTCGCGATCTATCCGAGCCTCGCGTTCGCCGGCGTCGCCTTCACGATGGTTTCGCTTGCCGAGAACGCGCGAATCCCTATCGACAACCCGTCGACGCACCTCGAACTCACGATGATCCACGAGGCGATGGTGCTCGAGTACTCGGCGCGCCATCTCGCCTTGCTCGAATGGGCGTCGGCGCTCAAGCTGTTCAATTATTCGTGTATCGGGCTGGCGCTCTTTTTCCCGTTCGGGATCGCCGCCGCCGGCGATTGGCTGGCGCTGATCGGCGCGGCGCCCGCGTTGATCTTCAAGCTGGCGATCGGCGGTGTGGCGCTCGCATTTATCGAGACCTTGTCGGCGAAGCTCCGCATCTTTCGCGCACCGGAATTTCTTGGGACGGCATTCCTGCTCGCCGTGCTGGCCATGCTGGTCAACCTGTTGCTCGGCGGTTGAGGAACCTCCGATGGCGGGCGTCCCACTTTACGCGCAGTTCATCAACCTGCTCGCCGCGATTCTGTTGCTGCTGGCATTCGCCATGCTCGCGCAGCGCCGCGTGTTGACGCTGATCGACCTTTTCGCAGCACAAGGGTTGGCGCTCGCGATTTCGACCGGCGTCGTCGCGTACGGCACGTCGCAACCGCATCTGTATTTCTCGACCGTGCTCACGTTCGCGCTGAAGGTAATCCTGCTGCCGTGGATCCTGCACCGGCTGATCCGCCGCCTCGATGTTCGGTGGGAGTTCGAGGGCCTGATCAATATCCCGACAACGATGCTGATCGGCATCGTCCTCGTCGTTTTTTCGTTCAATCTCGCGCTGCCGATTTCACAGCTGGCAAGCACCGTGACGCGCTCGACGTTGGGGATTGCGATGGCGAGCGTCATGTTGTCGTTTCTGATGATGATCACGCGCCGGAAGGCAATCCCGCAGGTGATCGGCTTCCTCGCGATGGAGAACGGGCTCTTCTTCGCTGCAACGAGCGCCACCTACGGCATGCCGATGGTCGTCGAGCTCGGGATCGCGCTCGACGTACTGGTCGGGATGCTGATCCTCGGCGTGTTCTTCTTCCAGATTCGCGAACAGTTCGACAGTCTCGATCTGCGGCATCTGGAAAAGCTTAAGGAGCCGGACCAGTGATCGAAGTGGTCCTCATCCTGACTCTGCCGCTCGTCGGCGCCGCCGTGCTGGCTCTGATCGGCGAGCGCGATTACGCGCCTGAGGTCAACGTGGCCGCGAGCCTCTGCACGTTCGTCGCGGCCGCTGCGCTCACCGCGCGCGTGATCTCGTCCGGCCCCATGCTCGTCCTCGATCGACTGTTCTTCGTCGATCCGTTCAACGTCTTCCTGGTCGCGCTGACGGCGTTCGTCGGCTTCACGACATCGTTGTTCTCGCGCCCGTACATGCGGATCGAGCGCGCGCATGGCCGGCTCTCGACCGGGCGGTTGCGTCTCTATCACAGCATGTATCAGCTATTCAATTTCACGATGCTGCTCGCGCTTTTGACCAATAACATGGGCATTCTGTGGGTCGCGCTCGAAGGCGCAACGCTCGCGACCGTGTTGCTCGTGTCGCTGTATCGGACGCCCGCGAGCCTGGAAGCGGCGTGGAAATATTTCATTCTCTGCGGTGTCGGCATCGCACAGGCGCTGTTCGGAACGATCCTCCTCTATTTCGCTGCCGAAAAGGTACTCGGCGCTGGCGGCGGAGCGCTGTTGTGGACCGAGTTGAATAGCGTCAAGGGCGACCTCGAGCCAACAGTCTTATCGCTCGCTTTTGTTTTCCTTCTCGTGGGCTACGGCACAAAGGTCGGACTCGTGCCGTTGCACAACTGGCTTCCCGACGCGCACGCCGAAGGTCCGACACCGGTCTCAGCCGTGCTGTCCGGTTTGTTGCTGAACGTCGCGCTGTATGCGGTCGTGCGCTGCAAGGTCCTCGTCGAAGCGTCGGCGCAGACCTCGTTCGCGAAGGAACTGATGATGGGCTTTGGCCTGCTGTCGGTCGTCGTCGCGGCGTTTCTGCTGTCCCGCCAGAAGGACATCAAGCGGCTGTTCGCGTATTCGTCGATCGAGCACATGGGGATCATCACGTTTGCGTTCGGCATGGGCGGTCCGGTCGCCAATTTTGCCGGCATGCTGCACATGACGGTTCACTCGTTGACGAAATCGGCGATCTTCTTCGCGGTCGGCCACGCGACGCAGAAAGCCGGAACCCAACTGATCGACGGAATACGCGGGCTCATCACGTTAAGCCCGATGATCGGCTGGGCGCTCGCGCTTGGCGCGCTGGCGATTCTCGGCATGCCGCCGTTCGGCGTGTTTGCGAGCGAGTTCCTGATCCTGACGACGGCGATACGCGATCAACCGTGGGCGACGCCGTTCTTGTTAATTGCGCTCGGCATCGCGTTCGCGGCAGTATTCTCGAAGGTGCAGCCGATGGTGTTTGGTGAGACGAATGCGCAACGGTTGCCGGAGCGCACCGCCTTGATTCCGGTGTTTGTGCATCTCGGTTTAGTGCTGATGCTCGGCCTATGGATTCCACCTTATCTGGCTGAGTGGTATCGACAAGCCGCACGGCTGATTGGATGAGGCCATGAGCGGGCCGCGCGAAGCGAAGACCCGAAGCCGCCTGCGCGCGCAGGGCGAAGCCAAGGCGCGAAGCGCGCGTCTGCGCGCGCGGGCGGCGGCCGACGCGCTGACGTTTCTTCATCCCGGCGGATGCAATGAGGCCGCCGACGGCTCGCGATTGGCCGCGGCCGACAACGGATTTTTCGGTGGTCGTACCGGTGCAAGGAGGCCGCCGCGATGAATCTTTCCGGGCTCGGCCTTGTAGGTGCCCAACTCCCGGGCGCGATACCGGCGCAGCGAGTCCCCGTGAGCTCGGGACAACTGCTCGCGGCGTGTCGGCTTGGATGGGAGCAAGGCTCGCGCCTCGTCGCGTTATGGATCAGCGATGATCGCGACCGCGCGCGTGGATTCTGTCTGCACATCGCGCTGCACGATCAGGAAGGCGTAACGCTCCTCGAATACACGATACCCGACGCGTCGTCGGCATACCCCGACATTTCCACGATTTTTCCAGCGGCAAATCGGATGCAACGCGCCGCGTTCGATCTCGTCGGCGTCGCGTCGGAGAGCGACGATCAGCGACCGTGGCTATGGCTAGCCAGCTGGCCGATCGACAAGTTTCCATTGCAACGCGATTTCGTCGCGTCGCCGAAATGGGAGCCCGGCGAGGAAACGTATGCGTTCGTCAAAGTCGAGGGCGACGGCGTGCACGAAATTCCTGTAGGCCCGGTGCACGCCGGCATCATTGAGCCCGGCCATTTCCGTTTTCAAGTCGTCGGCGAAAAAGTGCTGCGTCTCGAAGAACGGCTGGGATACGTGCACAAGGGAATCGAGAAGCGATTCGAGTCGCTGCGAATAGGCGAAGCCCATCGTCTCGCCGGCCGCGTGTCGGGCGACAGCACCGTTGCGTATGCATGGGCCTACGCGCAGGCGGTCGAAGCGATTGCCGACGCCGCGGTGCCGCCACGCGCTGCCTGGTTGCGCGCGCTCGCGCTCGAACGCGAACGAATCGCCAATCATTTGGGCGATCTTGGTTACCTCGGCAACGACGGCGGCTTCGCGTTTGGACTCGCGCAATTCTCGCGCTTGAAAGAAGACGTCCTGCGATTGAACCTTGCGGCGTTCGGCCACCGAATGATGATGGATTACGTCGTTCCCGGCGGCGTCGCGTCATCACTCGCCGCAGCATACGCGGCACAAATCCGCGAACAATGTCCAGCGCTCGAGCGCGAGATTCGCATCTTGCGTGACATTTACGACGAGCATGCCGGTTTGCAGGACCGTTTCCGCACCTGCGGTCGGGCGCCGCCCGATCTCGCGCAGCAACTCGGCCTGACCGGCCTCTGCGGACGCGCGAGCGGACAGGAATTCGATCTCCGCTGCGACTTTCCGCTGCCGCCGTACGACGTGATCGCGCCGCGCAAAATGACGCAGACCGATGGCGACGTTGCCGCGCGCGTTACCGTGCGCTTCGACGAGCTACTGGAATCGCTCCGTCTGTGCAGCGCGCTCATCGACGGACTATCTGACGGCGAAGTCAACGCTCCCGTCCCGGAACCGCCGCCCTATCGTCTCGGCTTGGGTTTTATCGAAGGCTGGCGCGGCCCCGTGTTCATTGCGCTCGAAACCGGACCGGACGGAACGATCCGCCGTTGCCATCCGCACGATCCGTCATGGTCGAATTGGCCGGTGCTGGAGCACGCGGTGATCGGCAACATTGTTCCCGACTTTCCCCTGATCAACAAGAGCTTCAATCTGACGTACAGCGGCCACGATCTCTAACTCGCGACACCATGCTCACCATTCTCCGCCAGATCGCAGTCACCGGCATCAAGACCGAAGCCATGCCAGCGCCGGCCGATGAGAACATCGTCGTCGCGCGCCTGCAGGAAGAAGTCCTTCGCACGCTCGGCCGCGCGTTGACGATCCGCCAAGTTGACGCCGGCTCCTGCAACGGTTGCGAGCTGGAAATCCACGCGCTCGCCAATCCGTACTACAACATCGAGGGCGCCGGCATCCGCTTTGTCGCAAGCCCACGCCACGCCGATATGCTGCTCGTCACCGGACCCGTGTCGAAGCACATGGCGATCGCGCTCAGGCGCACCTACGATGCAACGCCCGATCCGAAGCTCGTCGTCGCGGTTGGCGATTGCGGTTGCATGGGCGGAATCTTCGGCGAAAGCTATGCAAGCCTCGGGCGCGTCGCCAATGTGATTCCGGTCGATGTCGCGATTCCCGGTTGTCCGCCAACGCCTACCGCGCTGCTGCAGGGCATACTCGCGGCAATCACTGCACATACGCCGCCAAAGGCCGAGCCCGAGTCGAGTTCGCGTACCGAATAATCGGGTTGCCTACGTAAGCCCCGCCGCCTGTAGACTATCGGCGGGCCGCCGTCGCGCATCGCGAGGCCCGAACAGAAACCGCGAACGAGAGTTTCGAGGGAGCGCATGTCCGGTACAGCGAAGAAGTCCCGCATCACCAAGAAGTCGGCTGCACGCAAGAAACCCGAGATACCAAAGCCGCGCACCAGCGTTGGCAAATCGGGCACATCCAAGAAGGTTCGGGCGACCAAGAAGCCAAGCGCTGCTCGCAAACCGAATGGTACGCGACCGCCGCGGAGCGTGAAGCGTGCGGCGAGGCCGGACGCGAGTCTCAAAGCCACCCGCGAGCTGCTCGCCCAGCGAAACGCGGAGCTGGCGATCATCAACTCGATCCAGCAGGGCTTGGCCACCAAGCTCGATTTCCAGGCCATCGTCGATCTGGTCGGCGACAGGCTGCGCGAAGTGTTCAACACGCCCGACCTCGGCATCAATTGGTATGACGAAAGCGCCAACCTGAGCCACTATCTGTACGCGTATGAGCACGGCAAGCGGCTGACGATTGCGCCTCACTCGCCGACCCCTGGCGGGACGTTCGAGACGATGAAGAAGACGCGCGCCCCGGTCGTACTGGGCTCCGTTGCGGACTATGCACGATTGGGAGTGACGCCGATCGCTGGCACTGACAGCAGCAAGTCGATGATCAGAGTGCCGATCATCAGCAGCGACCGACTACTCGGCAACATCAGCATCGAAAACTACGAGCGCGAGAACGCCTACGGTCCGTCCGACGTTCGATTGCTCAACACTATTGCCGCATCGCTCGGCACCGCTCTCGAAAATGCGCGCCTGTTCGACGAGACGCAGCGTTTGTTGAAGGAAACCGAGCAGCGCGCTGCCGAGCTCGCAATCATCAACAGCGTGCAACAGGGGCTCGCGTCGAAGCTCGACATGCAGTCGATTTACGACCTCGTCGGCGACAAGCTTTCCGAAGTGTTGAACTCGCAGGACATCGACATCCGTCTATACGATCCCGCGACAAAGCAGATCTTCTATCCATACCTGAAAGATCGCGGCAGGCGGATCACGGTGCCGCCGACGCCGTTGGCAGGCGTCTCCAAGTTCGTGATCGAGTCGCAGAAGACGTGGATCGCAAATGCCAACCTCGCACGTCGGATGGAGGAAGTCGGCTCGAAAGTGATCCCCGGCACGCAGATGGAAAAATCGGCCGTCGCCGTGCCGATTGTCGTTGGCGACCACGCCCTCGGTCTCGTGATGATCTGCAACTACGAGACCGAAAACGCGTTTCCGGACTCGAGCGTGCGCCTGCTGCAGACGGTTGTCTCGGCGATGAGTGTCGCGCTCGAAAACGCGCGGCTGTTCGACGAAACGCAGTGCCTGCTAAAAGAAACCGAGCAGCGCAATGCTGAGCTCGCGATCATCAATTCGATCCAACAGGGACTCGCCGCCGAGCTCGACTTCCAGGCGATCGTCGACCTCGTCGGCGACAAGTTGCGCGAAGTGTTTGACACGCCGGATCTCGGCATCCGCTGGTACGACGAAAAAACACAACTCGCCCATATCCTCTACGCGTACGAGCATGGCAAACGGCTTTTCGTGGCTCCGGCACCGCCGACGCCTGGCGGACTGTTCGAAACGATGCGACGCACGCGACAACCCATTGTGCTGAACGACGCGGCTGACTATCGCGCCCTTCCCGGCGGCCCGGTACCTGGCACGGACGAGAGCAAGTCGATGATCGCCGTCCCAATCATCACCGGCGACCGAGTGCTCGGCAGCGTCACCATCGAAAACTACGAGCGCGAAAATGCGTTCGGCGAAGCCGAAGTCCGGTTGTTGACGACGATCGCCGCCTCGCTCGGCACTGCGCTCGAAAACGCGCGCCTGTTCGACGAAACGCAGCGGCTGTTGAAAGAGACGGAGCAGCGCAACGCCGAGCTTGCCATCATCAACAGCGTGCAGGCGGCGCTCGCCGCCGAGCTCAACATCCAGGGGATCTACGATGCGGTCGGCGACAAGATTCGCGAGATCTTCCGCAACACAGACATGGGCATCCGGATCTACGACCCGAAGACCAAGCTCGTCCATTATCCTTACACCTACGAGAACGGACAAAGGATCTCGATTCGAAGCGCTCCACTGACCGAACGAGGCTTTGCCGCCCATGTCATCGGCACCCGCGAGACACTGGTCGTCAACGAAAAGATGGAGGAGGTCTCCGCGCGTTATGGAAGCTTCACGCTCCCCGGGACGGCGGATGAAAAATCGGCTGTGTACGTGCCGCTGGTCAGCGGCGATCAAGCTCGAGGGCTGATCAGTCTGATCGACACGAAGTGCGAGCACGCGTTCAGCGACTCGGACGTACGCTTGCTGCAAACGCTCGCGAACAGCATGAGCGTCGCGCTCGAAAACGCGCGGCTGTTCGACGAGACGCAGCGTCTGTTCAGGGAGAGCGAGCAGCGCGCGGCGGAGCTCGCCATCATCAACAGTGTCCAGCAGGCGCTGACCGGCGAGCTGAGTCTGCAGGGCGTCTATGATGCGGTGGGTGACAAGATTCGGGAGGTCTTCCGCGACGCGTTCGTGGGGATCCGCATTTACGATGCGAAAACCGATCTCGTGGAATACCCCTACACGTATTACGACGGAAAGCGGCACGACATCGCGCCCGGACCCCTCGGCGACCACGGCTTCGGCGCCCATGTGATCCGTACCGGCGAGACGCTGGTAGTCAACGAGGACGCCGCGGGGGTATCGGCGCGATTCGGCTCTTATATGATGGTCGATGCTCCGATGTCGAAGTCGGAGCTGCTGGTGCCGCTACTCGTCGGCGGAGAGGCCCGCGGCCTCATCCAACTCAGCAGTATTGAGCGCGAGCACGCGTTCTCGGAGTCGGATGTCCGCCTGCTGCAGACGCTCGCGAGCAGCATGAGCGCGGCGCTCGAAAACGCGCGCCTGTTCGACGAGACCCAGCGTCTACTGAAGGAAACCGAGCGGCGCAACGCCGAGCTGGCGATCATCAACAGTGTTCAGGCTGCGCTTGCCGCGGAATTGAACATTCAAAGCATCTACGATGCGGTCGGCGACAAGATCCGCGAGATCTTTCACAACCGTGATATGGGTATTCGTGTCTATGATCCGAAGACGGACTTGATCCACTACCCGTACTCGTATGAAAACGGAAAGCGTCACTTCCTCGATTCCGAGCCTCTCGGCGAAACCGGTTTTGCCAAGCATGTCCTCCGTACTCGCGAAACGCTGATCATCAACGAGAACATGGCGCAGGCCATGGAGAAGTACGGTTCCTTCACGCTGCCGGGCACACAGATGGAGAAATCCACCGTGCTGGTGCCGATGGTCGTCGGCGATCAAGCGCGCGGAGTCATCAGTTTGTCCGACATGGAGCGGGAGCACGCTTTCAGTACGTCGGACGTGCGCCTGCTGCAGACGCTTGCGAACAGCATGAGCGTCGCGCTCGAGAACGCACGGCTGTTCGATGAAACGCAGCGGCTGCTGAAGGTGACCGAGCAACGCGCCGCAGAGCTCGCCGTGATCAACAGCATCCAGCAGGGCATGGCTGCGAAGCTGGATTTTCAAGCCATCGTCGATCTCGTCGGCGACAAGCTGCGCGACGTGTTCAAGACCGGCGACATCGGCATCCGCTGGCACGACGCCAAGACCAATCTGATGCACTACTTGTACGAGTATGAGCATGGCGTGAGACTCAGCGTTCCTGCCGCTCCGCCGAGCCCCGGCGGAAGCTGGGACAAAATGGTGAAGACGCGCCGGCCGATCGTTCTCAATACCCCTGCAGAGATCAATGCGACGGGAATTGCGGTCATTCCGGGCACCGACCACAGCCTTTCGATGCTGAGCGTGCCGATTCTTGGCGGCGACCGCGTGCTGGGTACGATTCACGTCGAGAGTTTCGAACGCGAATACGCGTTCGGCGAAGCCGAGGTTCGGCTCGTCAGCACGGTGGCCGCAAGCATGGGGGTCGCGCTCGAGAACGCGCGGCTCTTCGACGAGACGCAACGGCTGTTCCAGGCCGAGCAACAACGAGCGGCCGAGCTTGCGGTGATCAACAGAATTCAACAGGGAATGGCCGCGAAGCTGGACTTCCAAACGATCATCGATCTCGTCGGCGACAAATTGCGCGAGGTGTTCAACAGCGGCGACGTCGGCATTCGTTCGTACGACCCCGCGGCGAATCTTGTGCATTTCCTGTACGAGTACGAGCACGGCGTGCGACTCACGCTGGCACCGAAAACACCGCCGGCCGGCGGCCCGTTCATCAAAGCGATCCAGACACGCAAGGCTGTCGTCTTCAACAGCCCCGCCGAAGCGGATGCGCTCGGCGCTGTGAAGATTCCGGGAACCGATATGAGCGTGTCGGGCATGTTCGTTCCGATTCTGTCGGGCATGTTCGTTCCGATTCTTGGCAGCGATCGGCTCATCGGCGTCGTCACGCTCGGAGATTACCAGCGGCAAAATGCGTACGGCGAAGCCGAAATTCGCCTCATCAGCACCGTCGCAGCCAGCATGGGCGTCGCGCTCGAGAACGCGCGACTCTTCGACGAAACGCAACGGCTGCTGAAAGAGACCGAGCAGCGCAACGCCGAGCTGGCAATCATCAACAGTGTGCAGGCTGCGCTCGCGGCAGAGCTGAACATTCAAGGAATCTACGACGCCGTCGGCGACAAGATTCGCGACATCTTCCGCAAAACGGACATGACGATTCGTATCTATGATCCAAAGACGAATCTCGTCCACTATCCGTACGTCTACGAGAAAGGTCGGCGCATCTCCATCGAGCCTTTGCCGCTGGCCGAGCGCGGCTTCGAGGCGCACGTCATGCGAACGCGAGAGACAGTTGTGATCAACGACCGCATGGCCGAGGCGATGGAGAGGTACGGTTCAACGGACATTCCCGGCACCGAGACGGAAAAGTCGGCCGTATACGTACCGCTCGTGGCCGGTGATCAGGTGCGCGGACTGATCAGCTTGACGAACGTCGAGTGCGAGCAGGCGTTCAGTGAATCCGACGTTCGTCTGCTGCAAACGTTGTCGAATAGCATGAGCGTCGCGCTCGAAAACGCGCGGCTCTTCGACGAAACGCAGCGATTGTTCAAGGAGAGCGAACAACGCGCCGCGGAGCTCGCGATCATCAACAGCGTGCAACAAGGCCTCGCGGCCGAGCTGGATTTCCAGGCGATCATCGATCTCGTCGGCAACAAGATCGCCGAAATTTTCCGCACGCCAAACATGTCGATCGCGTTGTACGACCCGCAAACCAACATCATGTCGATGCCCTATTACCTCGAGCACGACGAGCGGTTCGAGGTCGCGCCCACGCCGCTGCGTGGCGGATTGACCGGCCACGTCATCCATGACCGTAAACCGCTGGTAATCAACCGCGACGTCAGTCGCCGGGCCGAGGAATTGGGGTCGGCGATGATCGGAGATCCCAACACTCCGATCTTTGACGGCAGCTACCTCGGCGTTCCGATTCTGAAAGGCGACGTTGCGCGTGGCGTCATTGCGATCTACGCCAAGCACCAAGACGCGTTCGGCGATTCTGACGTGCACTTGCTCACTACGCTTGCGAACACGATGAGTGTCGCGCTGGAGAATGCTCGATTGTTCGACGAGACACAGCGCCGCAGCCGCGAAACCGCGGCGCTGGCCGAGGTCGGCCGCGACATCTCGTCGACGCTCGATCTCGAGAAGGTCATGGACCGCATCGCCCAGCATGCCAAGGATCTTCTTCACGGCGACAACAGCGCGATCTTCCTGCCCGAGCCCGACGGCCGCAGCTATCGAGCGATTGTCGCGATGGGTGTCGTCGGCGAACAGATCAAGGCCGCCGAAATCATTGCGGGCGCCGGAATCATCGGCGGCATCCTCGCCGCCGGTCGTGCCGAATACGTCAACGATACGCAAGCGGACCCACGCGCGATCCAGATCGCCGGCACGGACCGGTCGGAAAACGAAAGGCTGATGGTCGCGCCGCTCTTGGCAGGAACAACCGTCAAGGGTGCGATGGCGGTCTGGCGCACAGGAGGGCGGCCGTTCGACGATACCGAGCTGGAATTCCTGACCGGTCTTTCGTTGCAAGCGACCGTCGCGATCGAGAATGCGCGGCTGTTCCATGAAGCGCGCGAAGCCCGCGCGTTGGCTGAAGCGGCGAACGAAGCGAAGAGCTCTTTCCTCGCCACGATGAGTCATGAAATCCGCACGCCGATGAACGCTGTCATCGGTATGAGCGGACTCTTGCTCGATACGGATCTCGACGCCGAGCAGCGCGATTACGTCAGCACGATCCGCGAGTCGGGCGACGCGCTGCTGACGATCATCAACGATGTGCTCGACTTCTCGAAGATCGAAGCCGGCCGCATGGACATCGAGTCGCAACCATTCGACCTCCGCGAATGCGTCGAATCGGCGCTGGACCTGGCGACGTCACGTGCCGCCGAAAAACATCTGGACACCGCCTACGTGTTCGAAGGCGACGTCCCGGCGGCCGTCGTCGGCGACGTGACGCGGCTCCGCCAAATCATGTTGAATCTTCTGAGCAACGCCGTGAAGTTCACCGAAAAGGGCGAGGTGGTGCTGACAGTGAGGTCGCAACCGTTCGGAATCGGTAAAGTCGAGCTGACCTTCGCAGTGCGCGATACCGGGATCGGCTTGTCCCCCGAAGGCATGAGCCGGCTGTTTCAATCGTTTACGCAAGCCGATTCATCGACGACGCGCAAGTACGGCGGCACCGGACTCGGCCTCGCCATCAGCAAACGCCTGAGCGAGCTGATGGGCGGCCGGATGTGGGCGCACAGCGACGGCGTCGGCAAAGGCTCGACATTCTTCTTCAGCGTTGTTGCGCCGATCGGCCAATTGCCGCAGGCACGGCAGCGTGAATTCGTCGGTATGCAACCGGCGCTGGAACGCAAGAGAGTGCTCGTGGTCGACGATAACGCGACGAACCGGCGCGTGCTCGATCTGCAAACGTCGAAGTGGGGTATGACTTCGCGGTCGACCGATTCACCGAAGAAAGCGCTAAGTTGGCTCGATCATCCCGACGCCTTCGACGTCGCGATCATCGACATGCACATGCCGGAGATGGACGGCGTCGCGCTGGCGCGCCAAATTCGCGAGAAAAACGCGACGTTGCCGCTCGTGCTGTTCAGCTCGCTCGGCCGGCGCGAGGCGGGCGACGGCGACGCGTTGTTTACGGCGTATCTGACCAAACCGATCCGTCAGTCGCAGCTCTTCGATACGCTGGCCGGGCTGTTCGCACACGAAGTGGCGCCGAAGATCACGCCCACCGCGGCCGCCGCATCGCGCCTCGATCCGGACATGGCGGCACGGCGTCCGCTACGCATCCTCCTGGCCGAAGACAACGTCGTCAATCAGAAGCTTGCGTTGCGCATCCTGCAGCAAATGGGTTATCGGGCGGATCTCGCGTCGAATGGTCTGGAAGCGATCGAATCGGTGCAGCGACAGATCTACGACGTCGTGCTGATGGATGTGCAAATGCCCGAGATGGATGGACTCGATGCGGCGCGCGAAATCTGCGCCCGATGGAAGCCGCACGAACGGCCGCGCATCATCGCGATGACCGCGAACGCGATGCAAGGCGACCGCGACTTGTGCCTCTCCTCCGGCATGGACGATTACTTGACCAAACCGATCCGCGTGGAGCGGCTGGTCGAGGCGTTGAACCAGGTTTCTGCCCGGGAGAGCCGTTTGTCATGAGCGAAGGGACGATCGATCTCGCCACGTTCGAGGAGCTGAAAGCCAATGCGGGCGCCGATTTCGTTCGCGAGCTGGTCGACACGTTTCTCGCCGAAGCGCCAGCGATGTTGGACGATCTTCGCCATGCGCTCGCCATGAACGATGCCGATCGCTTTCGGCGTGCCGCCCATTCGCTCAAATCGAACAGCCACACGTTCGGCGCATTGGCGCTCGGCGCGATGGCCCGCGAATTGGAACTGGGAGGACTCCGCCCCGTCCAAGATGCCGACGGTGCACCGCTGGAGGCGCTGACGCTCGAATATGCGCGCGTTGCGCGATCGCTGACGGAGTTGAAGCGTGCATAAAGGCGGGCACGGCGGCGCGCGGCTGCTGGTCGTCGACGATAACAAGGTGAACCGGCTTCTGCTCGCGCGCAATCTCGAGCTACAGGGGCATCACGTCGCTACGGCGGAGAATGGTCGCGTCGCGCTCGAGATGCTTCGAGCCGAAGCGTTCGACCTCCTGCTGCTCGACATCGAAATGCCGGAAATGAACGGCTTTCAAGTGCTCGAGAAGCTCGTCAACGATCTGCAGCTTCGCGACTTGCCGGTGATCGTCACTTCATCGCTGGAGGGTCTCGACAACGTCGTGCGTTGTATCGAGCTCGGCGCCGAGGATTACCTGACGAAGCCCGTCAATCCCGTGCTGCTCAAGGCGCGCATCGGCGCAGGTCTTGAAAAAAAACGACTTCGCGATCAGCAGAAGGAGCTTGTGCGCCGCTTCGCGACACCCGAAGTCGCGCAGGATTTGCAGGAATCCGGTTTTTCGCTGGGTGGAAAACGCGTACGCGGCTCAGTGATGTTTTCGGATATCCGTGACTTCACACCGCTCGTGGAGTCGCAACCGCCCGAGGCGACGATCGATCTGCTGAACACGTATTACACGCTGATGTTCAACGCGATCAGCGGCCATGGCGGCATCGTCAGCCTGATCATCGGCGACGGCTTGATGGCCATTTTTGGCGCACCGTTGCCGCTCACGGACCATTGCGACAGCGCCGTGCGCGCCGCGCTCGAAATGATCGAGCTGATCCAATTGTTCAACGTCGATCAGGCAGCAGCCGGCAAACCGCAAATCCGCATCGGCATCGGCATCGCGTCGGGCGAGATGGTGGCGGGCTACACGGGCACCAACGAGCGCGCGACCTACACGTGCATAGGCGACACCGTGAACCTGGCCTCGCGCCTCGAGGTGCACACCAAGATCGCTGACCGTTCGATCCTGATCGACGGCGCGACACGCGCTGGGCTCCGCGGCGATGTCGAGCTCGACGCGTTGGGCCCGGTGACGTTTCGCGGCAAGTCGCAGCCCATCGACGTCTTCTCCGTCAAGCTCGGCCAGTAAGTCTGACCCGGGGCATGGGTTGTAGGAGGAATAGGGTCAGACTCCCACTCCGACTAGTCCACGGTTGTGGGAGTCTGACCCTATTTCCCGGCGGCGGAACCAACCGCCGATTGCGGGCGCCTAACCCTCGAGAATAAGACGAAGGCACGCCCATTCCTCCCATGAGCGCCGCAGGGCCGTCCCAAGGCGCGAATTATTCCCCCTCGGGGGCAGCGCAGCGGCGAAAGCCGCTAGCGTGGGGGCACAACCAGTGAGCGCCGCAGGCGCATGAACGAACCGCGGTCCGATGCGCTGGTCCTGTTTGGCGCAACCGGCGATCTTGCGGGCAAGATGATCCTGCCTGCGGTGTGTGCGCTTGCCGCCCGTGGCGCCTTCGAGATTCCGCTGGTCGCAGTAGCCCGCCACGACGTCGGCGCGCTGCGCAGCGCTGTGCACGGACAGCTCAACGAATGCGCGAAATCGCGCCGCCCGCTCGTCCGGCATCTCGCAAACCGCATCCGTTACGTTGGCGGCGATCTGCAGGATGCCGCGACGTACGCGAAGCTGAAACGCGCGCTCGAGGATGCCAAGCACCCGCTGCATTACCTCGCGATTCCGCCCGATTTGTTTCCGGTCGTCGTCCTGCAGCTCGCTCGCGCCAGCGTCGCCACGGGGGCACGAATTGCCGTCGAGAAACCGTTTGGACACGATCTCGCATCGGCGCAGGCGCTCAACGCGGCGCTGCGCAAAGTGTTTCCCGAGCGCGCGATCTTTCGCGTCGATCATTTTCTCGCGAAGGATCCGGTGCGCGATCTCGTGTTTCTTCGCTTCGGCAATCGCTGGCTCGAACCGATCTGGAATCGCGAGCACGTCACCGGCGTGCAGATTACGATGGCCGAGACATTCGGTGTCACCGGGCGCGGCCGTTTCTACGACGCCGTGGGCGCGCTGCGCGATGTATTCCAGAATCATCTGCTCCAAATCGTGGCGCTGCTGACAATGGAACCGCCGGCCCGCGCCTCCGCTCGCGCCATTCATGCCGCGCGGGTCGCAGCACTCTCGGCGATCCGTCCGCTTGCGCCAAGTGACATCGTTCGCGCGCAATACCAAGGCTATCGCGACGAGGACGGCGTCGCCCGCGATTCACGCTCGGAAACTTACGTAGCATTGCGTTTACGGTGCCAGTCTCCCCGTTGGAAGGACGTCCCGATGTGCGTTCGAACAGGCAAACACCTGGCGGGTACAACGACCGAAGTATGGGTTGCGTTCAAACCGCCGCGGTTTCGAGTCATTGCGGCAAACGACACGGCCGCGCATCACATTCGCTTTCGCCTCGGACCCGGACGCGTTGACGTCGGATTGGGCGCGTACGTTAAACGTCGCGGCGCGGCGATGATCGGCGAACCGATCGAGCTTGGTGCGAACCTGGGCGTCGACGACGACCGCGATGCCTATGAGCGTCTGCTCGACGCCGCGCTCGCCGGCGATCATGCGCTCAACGAGAGTGCCGAAGGAGCTTACGCGTCATGGCGAATCGTCGAACGCGTCGTTAAAGCCGATCTGCCGGTGTTCGCCTATGCGCGCGGCACTTGGGGCCCACGCGAAGCCGATCGCATCCTTCCGCGCGGCATGCGCTGGCACGATCCGCAGGCGACCGAATAGGTACGACAACGGAACACGACGATGGCGTCGCACATCGAGGATTACGCGCTAATCGGCAACATGCGGACCGCTGCGCTCGTCGCGCGCGACGGTTCCATCGACTGGATGTGCGTGCCGCGGTTCGACAGTCCCGCATGTTTTGCTGCACTCCTTGGCCGCCACAACCATGGCCGTTTTCGAATTGCGCCCGTCGCACGCCCGCGCGCGGTTCGACGTCGCTATCGCGACCGCACGCTGATCCTCGAAACCGAAATCGATACCGGCGATGGGACGATTCGGCTGCTCGATTGCATGCCGTTGTGGCCGGAGCGGCTCGACATCGTCCGCATTGTCGAGGGCGTCCGGGGTCGCGTGCCGATGCGCATGGAGCTCGTCATGCGCTTCGGTTACGGTCTCGTGATTCCGTGGGTTCATCGTGTCGAGGGCGCGTTGCTCGCAACGGCAGGTCCGCACACGATCGAGCTGCGCACACCGGTGGCCACACGCGGCGAGCGCTACACGACCGTTGCGGATTTCAACGTTGCGCGCGGACAACGGATCCCGTTCGTGCTGACGCATTTTGCGTCGCACCTTCCGCGGCCGCTGCCGATCGATCCATTCGCCGCACTCGATCAGACCGAGCTTGCCTGGCGCACCTGGTCCGCTCAGTCGACGTACGAGGGACATTGGGCAGATGCGGTCAGCACATCGCTCGTCGTCCTGAAAGCGATGACGTATGCGCCCACCGGTGGAATCGTCGCAGCGCCCACAACGTCGTTACCGGAAAAGTTCGGCGGCGTGCGCAATTGGGATTATCGCTATTGCTGGCTGCGCGATGCGACCTTCATGCTGTACGCGTTGCTGCTGTCGGGTTATCGTGATGAAGCGCGGGCTTGGCGCGAGTGGCTGTTACGTGCTGCGGCGGGCCGCCCGCAGGACCTGCAAGTGCTCTACGGCGTCGCAGGTGAACGGCAATTGGTTGAGCTCGAGCTCCCATGGCTTCCCGGTTTCCGCCGATCGGCGCCGGTACGCGTCGGCAACAAAGCCGCGACACAACTTCAGCTCGATGTCTACGGCGAAGTGATCGATGCGTTCTCGCTCGCGCGATTAGCGGGCCTCGAGCAGAACGCCGATGCGTGGTCGTTTCAGCGCGTCCTGCTCGAATTCCTCGAGTCGCATTGGGAGGAGCCGGACAACGGGATCTGGGAGATCCGCGGTGAGCGCCAGCAATTCACACACTCCAAGATCATGGCGTGGTGCGCGCTCGATCGCGGCATCCAGGCCGTCGAGCGATTCCATCTCGAAGGGCCGGTGCGACGCTGGCGGGCGCTGCGCGACGAGATCCACGCCACCGTCTGCAAGCGCGGCTTCGACGCGCGTCGCAACACCTTCGTGCAACGCTTCGGCGCCCGCGACCTCGATGCAAGTCTGCTGCAGATTCCGTTGGTGGGCTTCCTGCCGCCAGGCGATGCGCGGGTTCAGGGAACGATGGCGGCGATTGAACGCGAGCTCCTCGTCGATGGACTCGTGATGCGCTATCTGCCGACGAATCGCGTTGACGGTCTGCCGCCCCAGGAAGGCGCCTTTCTGCCCTGCTCGTTTTGGTTCGCCGACGCACTAGCGCTCGCCGGGCGAAAGAAGGATGCCGTCGCGCTCTTCGAGCGACTGCTCGCGCTGCGTAATGACGTTGGATTGTTGTCCGAGGAATACGATTACCGTCGCCGACGGCTCGTCGGCAATTTCCCGCAGACGTTGACGCACGTTGCAATCGTCAACACCGCCTGCAACCTATCGCGGCGCGGAGGCCCGTCCGAGCACCGGAGCCGCCGCATGGAGGACAAACCACCCGGGAGTCTCGAGACGTCACCCCATCGAACCGTAAGGAAGCGGCACTCGAAACGTCATTGAATTCCGCCGCTGACTGCGATTGCGCTCAAGTGCCCGACGTTGCGGCCTTAGCCAGCACGGCACCACGAACGAGACCCACGTGCTCGCGCAGCGTGTACGCCTCGCTCGCGAACTTGGCGGGCGTCTTGTTGTTCTCGACGGCGCGCTCGATGCGGTCCAGGTCGTGCAGCCATTTCGCGAGAGGCAGTGCGCCTTTGCGCGTCGCGATGTCGCGCTCCATCAGCGTAAGCTCTCCGTACCAGCGATAGATGCGCGATCGGACCCGCCAACGAAGAAACTGCG
>VBCG01000209.1 GCA_005881895.1 Betaproteobacteria bacterium | reverse complement strand
AAAAGGCTGGAACTCAACGTTGGGAAACGGCAGGCTCATCTCCTTCAGAATCTTCCCGCCCGCTTTCTCGAACGACTCCTTGAACGCGGTCACCGATTCTTCGCCGAACGCGTATTTCCACGTGAGCGTCACCGCCGTCTTGATGCCCTTGTCGGCCATCACTTTGCCCATCGCATACGATGGCTGCCACGCGGAGAACGACGTGCGGAAGACGTTAGGAGCGCACAGCGCGCCGGTCAACTCGTCCGCTCCCGCATTCGGAATCACGAGAAGCGTCTTCGTGTCGCGAGCGACTTTCGCCATCGCGAGGGCGACGCCGGAGTGCACGGTACCGACGAGCACGTCGACGTTGTCGCGCTTGATCAGCTTGTTCGCGTTTTCGGGCGCCTTCGCCGGATTGGACTCGTCGTCGACGGTGAAATATTCGACTTCGCGGCCGCCGAGCTTCCCACCCTGCTCCTGCACCGCGAGCTTGAAGCCGTTCGTAATTGCGTTGCCCAGGGCGGCGAACGTACCGCTATAGGGCAGCATCAAACCGATTTTGAGCTTCGGCTGCTGCGCGTTGAGCGGTTGCGCGATAGCGATTGCGAGGCTCGCGATGGCGGCCGACACGACGCCGAAGTAATGCACGCGTTTGGTTTTGATCATTGTCGTTCTCCCGTTGGGATCAAGCGGTTGCGGCGCAGATGTTCGCTCAGTGCGCGCGGAGCCCTCAGCGCAACTTGAAGCGCTGGATCTTTCCGGTTGCGGTCTTCGGCAGCTCGTCGACGAACTCGAACCAGCGCGGATACTTGTACGGAGCAAGCAGCGACTTGACGTGTTTCTTGAGCGATTCCGCCATCTCGGCGGACGGCGTGTAGCCGACGTTCAAAACGATGAACGCGATGGGCTTGATCAGCCTGTCCTCGTCTTCCTTGCCCACGACCGCGCATTCCAGCACCGCCTCGTGCGTGACGAGCGTCGCTTCGACCTCGATCGGCGACACGTAGATGCCGCTGACTTTCAGCATGTCATCGCTGCGCCCCGCGTACACGAAGTAGCCGTCCGCGTCTTCGGTGTATTTATCGCCGCTGCGCGTCCATGGGCCTTGAAACGTCGCGCGCGATTTTTCCCGATTGTTCCAGTAGGCCACCGCGCTCGTCGGACCGGCGATTTGCAGCTCACCGGGCTCCCCGCGCGGAACGACCTTACCGTCGTCGTCGACGATACGCACTTGGTAGCCGGGCACAGGTTTGCCGGTCGTGCCGTATCGCACGTCGCCAGGCCGGTTCGAGAGAAAGATATGAAGCATCTCGGTCGAGCCAATGCCGTCCAGGATGTCGACGCCGAAACGGCCGGCCCAGCGCTTGCCGATTTCCTCGGGCAACGCTTCGCCCGCCGACGTGCAAGCGCGCAGGCGCAGCTCGTTGCGCTGCGGCAAATCCGGCGTCGCAAGCATCGACGCGTACAGCGTTGGCACGCCGCAGAAAATCGTCGGCTTGTGCGTGCGCAAGCGCGCCCATACCGCGGCCGGCGTCGGGCGCTCGGCCATCAGAATCGTCGTCGCGCCGACCGACATTGGAAACGTGAGCCCGTTGCCGAGACCATAGGCGAAAAACAGCTTGGCCGCCGAGAACACGACGTCGTCCGCATTGATTCCGAGGACGGGACGCGCGTACAGCTCCGCGGTCTGAATCAAGCTCGAATGCACGTGCACCGTTCCCTTGGGTGCTCCGGTGGAGCCGGAGGAATAAAGCCAAAAGCACGGATCGTCCGAAGTCGTCGGCGCGACTTCGAACGTCGTTGGCATCTTCGTGAGCAGTGCTGCGACCGAATCCGATGCCGACCCCGACACGAGGACCTTGCGAAGGTACGGCAGCCTGCCGAGCAGTGGCTCGAACAAGGGGACGAGCGGTGCCGATACGATGGCGACACGGGCACGGCTGTCGCTCAGCATATATTCGTAATCCGCTTGCGTGAGCAGCGTGTTGACCGCGACGGGCACGATGCCCGCCTTGATTGCACCAAGAAATGCAATGGGAAAATCGATCGAGTCGTGGAGGCAAAGCAGGATCCGCTGCTCCATGTCGATGCCGATCTCCCGGAGCAGGTTGGCAAATGCCGACGAGCGACGGTCGACGTCGCGATAGGTACATGAGCCCTCATCGTCGACATACGCGGTCTTGTCGGCCCGGCCTGCGTCGAGGTTCCGCCCGATCAAGTCGTACGCCGCGTTGTAGTCCCGCGGTATCGTGATGTGCGGGGGGCTGACGCTATGGTCAGCACTGCTTAACGATGGCATCGGGAAGCTCCTTCCGGCGACCGACTGACGCTTACCGCGTCGCGGTTCAGTTCTTCGCGAATTCGATTGCGCCCTGCGGTAACAGGTACAGCACAAGCGCTTTTCCTTCGCTGACCGTCGGGCTGTGCGCGCTGTCGGGGCCGTAAACGAGCCAGCCGGCGCCGCGGCCGTCGAACGTCGCGCCCGGCGTAAGCGGCATGATCATGTCGATCTCGCCGTTCGGATGTCGATGGTGCGGCCCCTTGATGTTGTCCATCTCCACGACGTCGATAGAAAATCCGTGTGTAGCGACGCCGGGTTTGATAACACGGCCGTATTTGATGCCGCCGCCTTCACGGTTGCACATCCAACCGGCAGCGACCGCATCGCGGCAGGCGCGGAAAATGTCTTGGAATGCGTCGCCGTCGGGAGGAAATTCGGCGTTCAACTCCGCTTCGAGGCGCTGGTCGAGTGCCTTGCCTTCGATGCGGCGAGATACTGACGCAATCAATTCGCTAAATGCTTCGGGTGTCATCGAATCTCCTCCTAAAAGCCGGCGCCCTCGTAATTCGGACGACATCGGGCTGCCATGCAGCGTTTAGGCAACATAATACGTACCACGGCTGCCGCGTCAAGCGGTATTGTACGCGGCTGGCTCTTAATAGGTCCTATGCTTGCCCAGAAATGGTCAAAGAACGATGCGCGCGCACGGGGGCGCGGCCCGAGGTCACCAATGGCCGCAAAATAATGCTCGACAGGCAGAGTGGTAGAGTAATATACTGCAACGCCATTTACGTAGTCTGCTCTTGGTCTGCTCTGACAACATGGGCCCCGACGCCGCGATTGACCGCATCATCGAGTCCGCGGAGGAAGTGTCGACCGACGACACCCGCTTCCTCGCGATGCTCGGCGGACGCGTACGCGAATTGCGAGAGCGACGCGGTATGTCGCGAAAGCTGCTTGCCCGTGAGTCGCAGGTTTCGGAACGCTATCTGGGCCAGCTCGAGTCCGGCAACGGCAACATCTCCGTCATTCTGCTGCGCCGGGTCGCAGCCGCGCTCGGCGTCACGGTGAGCGAAGTGCTCATTCCCGAAGAGCAGGACACGGTCGAGCGCCGGCTGATTCGGCGCTTTCTCGAGCGGTTGCCGCTGCATCGGATGGAGGAAGTGATCTTTCGTTTGATGCGCGATTTCGGCCACGAAGAGGCGCTACGCCGCAAGCGCATCGCGCTCATTGGATTGCGTGGCGCCGGCAAGTCGACGCTCGGCGCGATGCTCGCGAAGGAGCTCAAGGTTCCGCTCGTCGAGCTCAATCGCGAGGTGAGCCGCGATACCGGACTGCCGCTCGACGAAGTCATCGCGCTCTACGGCATTCCGGCCTACCGGCGCATCGAGCGCCGCGTGCTCGAGCGCGTGATCGGCGAGCAGGATCGCGCGGTGATAGTGACCGGAGGCGGCATCGTCGCCGACGAAGACGCATTCAACCTTCTGCTCGCCAATTGCTACACGGTGTGGCTCAAGGCGCAGCCCGAGGAGCACATGGCGCGCGTGCTTTCACAGGGCGACTTTCGTCCGATGGCCGGCAACGACGAGGCGATGGACGACTTGAAACGCATTCTCGCCGCGCGCGAAGCGATGTACGGCAAGGCCGATGCGGTGATCGACACGTCCGGCGAAACGCCGGAAGAAAGTTTTGCCAAATTGCGTGACGCCGTGACGGCGTAGCGCCGAACGAACCGAAGGAACGAGAGGAGCACGAGATGGAGACTGCCGCCGCCGATGCAAACACGCCGCCAAACGTGGATTATCAAACGCATCCAGACCGGTACAAGCATTACAACGTGAGCTACAACGGTCCGGTTGCGACGCTCAAGATCGATATCGACGAAGACGCGGGCATTCGTCCCGGTTACAAGCTCAAGCTCAACTCCTACGATCTCGGCGTCGACATCGAGTTGTACGATGCGATCCAGCGGATACGCTTCGAGCATCCGGAGGTACGCACCGTCGTGCTGACGAGCGCAAAGGATCGGATTTTCTGCTCCGGCGCGAACATCTTCATGCTCGGCAAATCGTCGCACGCGTGGAAAGTGAACTTCTGCAAATTCACG
>VBCG01000205.1 GCA_005881895.1 Betaproteobacteria bacterium | reverse complement strand
CCCGAGTAATTGCCGGCCATTGGATACGACGTCAACGTCTGACGTTGAATCGGCCTGGTCACGGTCGCCACGCCGTTGACCGTATACGTCAACGTGGCGCGATAGTGATCAATCGGTTGGAACGTCGCGTTACCGACCGGGGTAACGCTAAGCTGTGCCGGATTCCACGGCAACGCAAAGGAGGTTCCCGTGGTGGCGTAGAGGGCACCGGTGTACTTGCCCGTACCGTCGTCGACAAATCATTTTTGCGTGTGTCCAAGTCATATTCAACGACTTGACGACCAGCATCGCGCGCTCGATTTACTTCAACAACCGCCGCCGCGTCAGCGCCAACGCAACGTAATACGCGACGACGGCGTAGGCGGCGAGCACTGCGATATGCGTGAGGATGTCGGTCGGCACGCGCCCCATCATCAAAGGACGCGCGATGTCGATCGCGTGCTTGAGGGGTAACACATTCGCGATGGACGCAAGCGCGGCCGGCATCTGATCGATCGGAAAATAGACGCCGGAGAACAGCAGCATCGGCGTCAGGACCAGCGTAAAAAAGTAGGTGAAGAAGTCGTAGCCCGGGGCAAGCGCGTTCATGACGAGGCCGAATGCGCCGAAGACGAGCCCGACCAAGAACCCCAGCGGCAGCACCCAAATCGCCAGCCATGTATGGCCGTAGCCAAGCGCCATGATCACCGCGAGAATCGCGACCGTGGAGAGCACCGCTTTCGACGCGCACCAGATCCATTCTGCCAGCACGACATCGTCGAGCGCGATTGGCGCATTGATGATGCCGTCCCATGTCCGTTGCACGTGCATCCGCGAGAACGCCGAGTACATGCCTTCGAAGCTCGCGGTGAACATCGCGCTCTGGCAAACCATGCCGGTGCCGATGAATGCGATGTATTTCATGCCGCCGACTTCGCCGATCAACGAGCCCAAGCCGTAACCGAGTGCGAGCATGTAGAGCAGCGGATCGGCGATGTTGCCGAGCACGCTGGCGATTGCGAGCTTCCGCCAGACGAGCAAATTGCGCCGCCACACAGGCGCGAAGCGATAGGAGAGGCGTGGCGGCAACAACAGCGTCGCGGTGCGCATGGACAGTACTCGCGGAGCGTGGATTGGCGGAACGGGCGATGATATACCGTCGTGAGAGAATGAATCGATGATGACGGGAGCGTGGAGCGACCATGTCACGAAAGTTTTTGTTGTGGATATTCGCCGCGGCCTGCCTCTCATTGCTGGAGAGTCAAGCGTCTGCCGCTGCGACGCCCGAAGCATTGGTCGACGAGTACTTGCACAAATCGGGGCTATGGGCGCAGCTCGCGCAAATCGAACCCGGCGTACAGCTCGGCATCACGCAGAGCGACGACCAGTTCCGCCAGTTGAATGATGAGCAACTTGGCCGCTTGCGGGAAGCGGCCAGCGGCGCCTATGGCGCGGATCGATTGCGAAAGGCGATGCGTGTCGAGCTTGTCGCCGCACTCCCGACATCGGATGCGGAGCAGGCGCTTCAATTTCTGGTGACGGATCTCGGCAAGCGCGTCACTGCGTTGGAAGAGGCGGCAGCGAGCCCGGCCGACGCGAACCATATTGAAGCAATTGCTGCGGAAGCCGCTGCGACGCTCACGCCATCGCGCAAAGAGCTGATTGGGAGAATGGTCAAGGCAACTCGTCTCGTCGAGTTGGCCGCCACCATCGTAATCAACCAGCAACTCGGCGTCATGCGCGGCTATGCGTTCTATGGAGGGCGTGCCGACCCTTCAACGGCGGACGATATCAAGTCCAAAATGGACTTGTATCGCGATCAGATGATCGGTGCGCTCGAGCCCCGGCTCACTGCTCACGCGGCGGTGATCTATGGGCCCTTGTCGGAGCAGGAGATGATTCGATATGTGGCGTTTCTCGAATCGCCTGCGGGACAAAAGACTTCCGACGTCACAAGCGCCGCACTCGACAAGGTGCTCGCCGCCGCTGCATTCGAGCTCGGCCGGCGAATCGGCGATGCCGTCAAGCCGGCCGACGCGAAATCGACGCGCCTATGACGAGTGGACCGACGATCGTGTCTCGTTGGCATATTTCCGCATGGCTGCTCGCGACCATTGCCATTGCGGCGATGACATTCGATGCGATCGCGCAACAGCCTTATCCGAATCGTCCGATCCATTTGATCGTGCCGTATCCACCGGGCGCGCTCACCGACCTGCTTGGGCGTACGATCGCCGATCGCTTGGGCACAACGTTGAAGCAGCCGGTGATCGTCGAGAACAGGCCCGGTGCGGGAACGCTCGTCGGCGCGGAATACGTAGCGAAGCAGCCCGCAGACGGCTACACGTTGTTGATGGCGACGAGCACGACGCTTGGTATCAGTCCCGCGCTGTATCGGCCATCGCCCGTCAATCCGCTGCGCGACTTCGCTCCAATTTCGCCGGTCGGCACCGTGAGCTTCTTTCTGATCGCCAATCCCAAGTTTCCGGCGAAGAACCTAAAGGAAATGATCGACACGATTAAGGCTGCGCCCGGCCAATACAACTACGCGTCCGTCGGCAGCGGCAGCCCGCATCATTTGTTCATGGAAGCGCTGAAGGCCGAATACGGACTTGACATCCAGCACGTTCCGTACAAAGGGACGCCCGCGGCGCTCGCCGATCTGCTGACCGGAAACATCCACGTCATGTTCTGCGATGCGACGATCGCCGTGCCGAACATCAAGGCGGGAAAGGTCGTGGCGCTCGGAACGTCCGCCGCGAAACCCACAACGCTCGTCGCTGACATTCCTCCGATTGCGACGACCGTGTCCGGATACGATTGGCAGGCATGGCAGGGCATCGTCGCGCCAGCGGGAACGCCGAAGGAGATCGTGACCAAGCTCGCCGGCGAATTACAGAAGATTCAAGCAAGCGCCGACTTCAAGGAGCAGCTCGTCAAGTTCGGCATGGACCCGTTTCCACCGCAGTCGGCTGAGCAGTTCGCAGCGATGATTGCGACCGAGCAGCCGCGTTGGGAAAAGGCCATCAAAGACTCGGGCGCGAAAGTCGATTAAGCAATCGGATTGGAGAGATTCGCGTGGCGATTCCCGTCATCGATGTTCACACGCATTGCCTGACCGAGGCGTGGTTCGCGCTGTTGCAGGAGCACGGCGGCCCGCGCTACACGGTGAAGGAAGTCCGCGGCGGATTGCGCGCGATTCACTTGGACGGCGCTCCGTTTATGACGCCTGTGCCGCCGATGTTCGACTACGGACTGCGGCTGAAAGCGATGAACGAAAACGGCGTCGACATTGGCGTTGTTTCGCTCACGTGTCCCAATTGCTACTGGGGCGGCCCGGAAGTGAGCCTCCGGGCGGCGCAAATCATGAACGATGACATGATGGCCGCGCAAACGGCGTATCCCGATCGATTGCGCTGGTTTGCATCGCTGCCGTGGCAGTATCCGGAACTCGCGTTGGCGGAGCTCAACCGTGCCTGCGAAGCAGGCGCGCGCGGCGTCATGGTGCTCGCCAACGTCGACGGACGACCGCTCACCGATCCAGCATTCGCGTCCATTTGGACCGCGATCGACGCGCGCGGGCTACCGGTGCTCGTGCATCCGACCGCACCGCCCGGCGTCGCGGAGATGGATATGGCGCGCTTTCAGTTGACTGCGTCGATCGGTTTCACGTTCGACACTTCGCTTGCGATTGCGCGGATGATCTATGACGGATTTTTCGATCGCTATCCAAGCCTCAAGATCATCGCGGCGCACGGCGGCGGCGCGTTGCCTTACTTGATCTCGCGCATGGACCAGTGCTTCGACAACATTCCGGCGTGCCGCGAAAAGATTTCGGTGCGACCCTCGGAGTATCTGCTGCGTATCTATGCCGACGCGGTCGTATTTGCGCCAGCCATTCTCGCGTTGTGCGTCAATACATTCGGCGCAGACAACGTCATGTACGGATCTGATTATCCGCATACGATCGGCGACATGCCCGGGTGTCTCGCGCGTGTGAATGGCTTGCCGGCTGCCGCACGCGACAATGTCCGCGGTCGTAACGCGCAGCGGATCTTTCGCTTGTAACGTCCCTCGTAGACGCAGCGGGCAGGGCGCGTCTCTGCGCTCCGGAGTCCGCAAACATCCGCCTACGGGTACCCGGCGCGACCGTCAGCGTCGACCCAACGCCGCCCGACGGTCGCGCCACCCGTGACGCCGGATGCGGCCTAGTCGCGCTCGCCGCGCTCTGCCCGCTACCTACGAAGCGTTGGTCCGATTCGACGCAATCTGCGACGAATCGATCGATTGAGCGCTTCGAATCACGATGACGCACCGAAGTGGGATGTCCCGCTTTGACGACGTGATTTGCGCCACGCCGAAGCCCCGAGCGCAGCGGCTCATCTCGCTTCGAAACGAACAAGGAAACGCTAACTATTCGGCGAACACATGACGACCTGCGCCGGCGGATTGCCGTAGCCCTCCTGCGTCCACGTTCCGATGTTGATGATCACATCGCGGAGGTCGACTTCGGTCGTGTAGCGATGGTGCAGACCATTCGCATTGTTGAGAAAGCGA
>VBCG01000204.1 GCA_005881895.1 Betaproteobacteria bacterium | reverse complement strand
TCAGGTACGCCTTGATCCCGTTGTAGATCTGCGTTCCGTAGTCGGCGAAGGGTCCAGTGAACTCGCCGATCAGCCCGATCCTAACCGGCGCTTGCGCCGACGCACCCTCGACGATTGCGAGCAGCGCGACAGCGCTCAACAACCGAAACGCGCGCACGAGCGTTGCCATCATGGTGATCCCTCCTCCAAGCCGTCTCGATCACGTGGACGAAATCGCCGACGGCGGCTATTCTGCCTCATCGCGCAGAAAGACGTAGATATGGCAAGCCCCATTCTGATCGCGGGTGGCGGCATTGGCGGCCTCGCCGCGGCATTGGCGTTGTCGCAGAAGGGTTTCCCGTGCAGCGTCCTCGAGCAAGGGACGAAGTTCGGCGAGATCGGCGCCGGTATACAGATCGGTCCCAACGCATTCCAGATGTTCAAGCGCCTCGGAATTGACGAAGCGATCAGCGCGCTCACCTTCTTTCCCGAGTTTTTGATCATGCGCGACAGCACGTCAGGTGCCGAGCTCACGCGCATTGCCGTCGGCAGTCCGGCCTTTCGCGCCCGCTACAAGCATCCCTACGGTGTGATCTATCGCGTCGATCTGCACCATGTATTGCTCGAAGCCTGTCAGCGCTCGCCGCGCATAACGCTACGTCCGCAGCAAAAGGTCGTGGAATTTGCCGATAACGGCGAGCGCGTTCTTGTCACCACCGAAAACGGCGAGACGCACGAAGGCTCGGCGCTGATCGGCGCCGACGGATTGTGGTCGCGTGTCAGGGCGCAGCTGCTGAATGACGGTCCGCCGCGCGTGTCGGGCCATATCGCGTATCGCGCGGTACTGCCGATCGATCAAGTTCCGGCGGAGTGGCGCCCGCCGTCGGTCGTGTTATGGGGCGGCGCGAAACATCATTTCGTTCATTATCCGCTGCGTCACGGCGATATTCTCAATCTCGTCGCAGTGTTCCACAGCAATCGCTATGAAGAGGGATGGAATACCTACGGCGATCCAAACGAGTTGACGGAGTTTTTCGCGCATGCGCACCCTCAAGTGAAGGCAATGCTCGGCAAGATCGATGCGTGGCGCATGTGGGTACTGTGCGATCGCGAGCCGATATCGAACTGGAGCTGCGGGCGGGTGACGCTGCTGGGCGATGCCGCGCATCCGATGCTGCAATATCTCGCGCAAGTCGCCGCGATGGCGATCGAGGATGCGTATGTGCTCGCCAACGAAGTGGCGGCCGCAGCCGGCGATTTCGAAACCGCGTTCTTGAAATATCAGCAACAGCGCTACCTGAGAACGGGCCGCGTGCAGTTGACGGCGCGCTTTTTCGGCGAGATTTACCATGCGGGCGGAGCGACCGCCGACGTCCGCAACGAGATTTTCTTCAAGGCGCCGCCGACGGGTAAACCCGGCGAGAGCATGGCGTGGCTCTACGACGGCATCGCACCCTCTTAGAGGACTTTTGGCATGATTTTCACCGCACCCGAGGCCACCGCCGAACGGAAGGCGTTCTATCAGCGGATCGACCATGAGCATCTATCGCCGCTGTGGGAGGTTTTGGGTGATCTCGTTCCACAAACGCCGCGGACGCCGTGCGTGCCTGCGCTGTGGCGTTATGCCGTCGTTCGCCGCTATCTGCTCGAAGCGGGATCGCTCATCACCGCGAAAGAAGCCGAACGCCGCGTGCTCGTGCTCGAGAATCCGGCGTTACGTGGCGCCTCGTCGATCACGCACACGCTCTACGCGGGTCTGCAGCTGATTCTTCCCGGCGAGGTGGCGCCGAGCCATCGTCACAGTCAATCGGCTCTGCGTTTTGTCGTCGAAGGCGATGGCGCGTACACGGCCGTCGACGGCGAGCGCACGACGATGCATCCGGGCGACTTCATCATCACGCCCTCATGGACGTTTCACGATCACGGCAATCCGGGCGATGTGCCCGTAATCTGGCTCGACGGTCTGGATATTCCGATCGTCGCGTTTGTCGACGCCGGCTTTGCCGAGCGCTACCCCGACGAAGTGCAGCCCGTCGTTAAGGCGGAAGGTGACGCGCTCGCCCGTTACGGCGCGAACCTGTTGCCGGTCGATCACGTGGCAACTTCGCTGACGACGCCGATCTTCTCGTATCCGTACGCGCGAACGCGCGAGGCGCTCGAGCGGATGCGCCGCGACAATCGCTGGCATCCGTGTCACGGCCTCAAGATGCAATACATCAATCCGTCAACGGGCGGACCCGCGATGCCGACGATCGGCGCGTTCATTCAGCTGTTGCCGCGAGGCTTCGATGGTCGTCCGTATCGCTCAACCGACGGCACCGTCTATTGCGTTGTCGAAGGTCGCGGGCGAACACGCATCGGCGACAGCGCTTTCGATTGGGAGCCGAAAGATGTGTTCGTCGTGCCGTCATGGTCACGCGTCAGCCACGAGGCGCAAGACGACAGCGTGCTGTTCAGCTTTTCGGACCGGCCGATGCAGCAGGCGCTGGGCCTGTGGCGCGAAAGCATCGAGCAGCAATGACCCGCCAAGCCTCGATCGACCCGCAACTGCTAGAGGACCTGGTCGACGCCAATCACATCCTGTTCAACGAAAGCGTCGTCGATGCATTCGGGCATGTGAGCGTCCGGCACGACAAGCAGCCTGACCGCTTTTTGCTCGCGCGCAACATGGCGCCCGCGCTCGTACGCGCCAAGGACATTCAGCAATTCGATCTCGATAGCAATCTCACTGACGACGACTCACGCCGCGTCTATCTGGAGCGCTTCATTCACGGCGAGATCTATCGTGCGCGGCCCGACGTAGCCGCGGTCGTTCACAGCCATTCGCCGTCGGTCGTGCCGTTCAGCGCCGTCGAAGGCGCCAAGTTTCGGCCGATTTCGCATATGTGCGGTTTTCTGGGCGACGGCGCCGCCCGTTTCGAGATTCGCGAATTCGCGGGCGATGCGACCGACTTGCTGGTCCGCAATGGTGCACTTGGCGTCGCGCTCGCGAAAACGCTGGGAAACGGCAACGTCGTGCTGATGCGCGGTCACGGTTCGACCGTCGTCGGACCGACACTCAAGCACGCGGTCTATCGCGCGATCTACACCGAAGTCAACGCGCGTATGCTGACGGAAGCGTTACGTCTTGGGGACGTCGAATATCTGTCGCGCAGCGAAGCGCTTGCGACGATGAAGACCAACGAAGGACAGCTCGAGCGGCCATGGGCGCTGTGGAAAGAGGCCGTCAAAACAAAGTAGGGTCAGACTCGAATTTCTAGGAACAGCGCCAAAACAAAGTAGGGTCAGACTCGAATTTCTAGGAATAGAAATTCGAGTCTGACCCTATTTTCTACGTGACGGGGCGAAGCGGCGGCGGCGTCCACCGGCCCGCGAGCACATCCTGCCTTGGCCAATACGCGCGCAGAACCAAGTTGAAGCTGCCTTTCGGCGCCGGCAGCCAGTTGGACTCTTTGCCCGCTCCCGGATTGGTGTTCTGAATGAAAATGTCGAGCGACCCGTCCGGGTTCGCCGTCAGCTTGTCCCGATCGCCGATCGCGTAGCGTTCGATCGCGTTGGCGGCGAGCAGCTTCTTCTCGTTGTAGAGCGTGACCGACCAGCCTGCGTCGCTCGGCGCCGTCTTGCTGTTGTCGAAGTGCAGCACGTACTTGTTCGCGCCATCGAGCGGCTTGCCGCCGCCGTCCAATCGCGTCGACATCTGAATCTCGTCTTCCGGTGCATCAGAGTCGAGTCCGAGCCATGCGACGAACGCGCGCTTGCCATAGTTGGTTCCGTAACGGCCGAGATCCAGATGGAACGTCCAGCCGTTCCTGATCTCCGCGCCACCGGTCCCTTTCGCAGCGGCGACGATTGCGTCCTGCGTCGCCTTCGGCGCGCCGTTGATGCCTTCCAAAGCGGGCGCGTCTAGCTTGCTCAGATCGAAGGGTTGACCGGCGACGATGCCCAATTTCTTCATCTTCTCGACCATCGGCGCATCGTCCTTCGTCGGCGGATTGCCGGCAAGAAGCTCGGCGAAACGCGTGAAGAATGTCCGTGCATCCATTTTTGCAACCTGTTCGGCGGGCAGCGTCTTGAGATCGATACGCGCGGCTTGTGCGGGCGCCGCCGCAGGCTTGCGCGAAGCAGGCGTCTTGCTCCAGCGCGAAAGCGGAGTCAGTTTGTATTGATCCTGAATCTTGTTGACGGCGGCGACGTCGCCCTTGCCGTTGACTTGCGTGCGCCCGTCGACCCATACCATATCAGTCGGCGACTTGATCTCCTCCACACCGCCGGGGAGCGTACCCTTCCAACGCGGACCGACAATCGCGAAGTCGGCCTTGTCTGTGCCTGTGACACGCTTGCCCGGCGACGCGAAGACATTGGTCCAAGCATCTTGCATCGACATCAGATAATACCGGCCGTGCGTATCGGGTACGGAAAGAACGATTGGCTCGCTCGACAAATCAAGCCATGCTGTCGACCGCAGCATATTGGCATCCGGGTTCGCGACGTCGGTCGCCGAAGCGTCGGGAAGCGCGCGCTTGTGCGCAAACGTGTTCACCGGCGCTTTGCCCGACGCGACCTGTCGCCTCACGTCCATCAGCACGAGCGGATACGCGTAAACGTACACCTCCTCCGCGAGCCGCTTCATTTGCTCGTTCACCGGCGGCGCAACGACGATCCGCGGCGCAACCTTCGGCGGCGGCGGCTCGGGACCGCAGGATGCAAGAAGTCCGCTGGCAAGAATCGCGCAGGCAACGAGCGATCGGGTCATGCGCGTCATGGTGGTCACCTCAGGGGAAAGCGCTTTTTCACATCTTAAAGGCGGGCCGTTGCAGAGCATAGCGAGCCTCAACGATTCCGGTGCGGCGCGAAACGCGCGGGCGACTGGTCTTCCCGTACGAATCGGTCCTACTCGCTGCCAAACGTATGATGTTTGCCCGGTCTCGAGCTCGGATCAAGCAGAATTCTTGTCCGATTTCGTCCTACAACAATTTGGGCCGGCAGCCGACCGCCGCGGTCCTCGAATGAAGGCAGATTGGGTTCACTCGTCGCCTCTTGGGAGGGACAACCATGACGCCCGCGCTAGTCGTTCACCGGCAGCGCTCCGTTTGGCGTGAGTCGGACCAAGGAAGCGAGCATTTTGCGCCCATATACGGGATCATCGCCGCGACGCTTCTATCGTTGTTGTTGTTCTGGCTGCCGTTGTTTATCGCGCTATCACTTTATCGATTCTAAGAAGCGCGAGAAAGGCCCCCACGCTTGCGGCTATCGCCGCTGCGCTGCCCCTCAAGGGGGAACACCCGCGCGTTGGCCCGGCGGCGCGAATATTGATCAGGATTTTTTGATCACACCGCAGGCGACGCGCGCGCCCGAATTGCCGGTCGGTTGCGTCTTGAAGTCGTCCGGGTCCTTGTGCACGATGACCGCCTTGCCGACGATGTCGTTCGCGCCCGCGCCTATCGTCACCGGACTTAGATCAGCGGCTAACGTCGCTTTGCCGCTCGCATCGGCAACCAGTTGTGGCATGTCGCCCGCGTGATGGTCCGCCGTAGCCGGATCGCCGTGCGGTTTTCCGGTTGGGTTGAAATGACCGCCGGCGCTCATTCCGTCGCCCGCGCTGCAGTCGCCTTTTTCGTGAATGTGAAAGCCATGCGGACCGGCTGAAAGTCCGCTCACGTTCGCCGTCACGCTGACCTTGTCGCTTTTTTGCGTGAACGTGACGGTGCCTGCCGTCGTGTTTCCTGTCGTGGGTTTGAGCGCTGCCGTTGCCCCCATTTGTTGCGCCCACGCCAACGCGCATACGCCCAACACGCTGCCCACCGCAATCCCGATCCTTTGTAACTTCATCGCTCCCTCCGTCTAGTAGACCGGCGCGCTTGGGCGCGCGGGGCGGTATTGTTCGACGCCCACGCATCATAGGCGAGCGTGAATGTCTTGCCAATTGCGCCTAACTGCGTTCAGCCTCATGACATCGGCATCGCAGTTCCCGGAGATCGCGGACGCCATGCAGCGTGCGGCGCAATCGCATCGAGCGGGAAACTTGGATGAAGCAGAGCGGATCTATCGCGACGTGCTCGCCCGAGTGTCCGATCAGTTCGCCGCGCTTCATGCATTAAGCGTGATTACCGCGCAGCGGAGTGATTTTTTGCGCGCACATGAGCTCCTGCAGCGCACGCTGGCGATCAATCCCAATCTAGCCGACGCACAGGCGAATCAAACCAATGTGCAAAACGCGCTCGCGCGCCATGAAGACGCGATGGCGATCATGCCGCGTTTTGTGCACGCACTGACGAACTGCGGCGCCGCGTTGCACGATCTCCATCTGCACGACGAGGCGCTGGCAACTTTCGATCGAGTGTTGGCGCTCAAGCCCGATCTTCCCGAGGCACTGAACAACCGGGGCCACAGCCTACAATCGTTGCGACGCTACGACGAAGCACGCGCGAGCTACGACAAGGCACTCGCCAACGGCCGCACTTTGCCGAGGCGCTCTTCAACCGCGGCGTGGTTTTATCGGCAATAGAGCGAGCCGCGTATATCGGAATGTGCGCGCGCCAACGGCGCGGCGAAAGCCCCGGCCAGCTTTGCGATTGCGCCGTTCGCTAGCTAGGCGGCGGGTATCCGCTCGCCCGCCTTGACGGCGAAGGGCAAGCTGTTCTCTGCCGGAGAAAGCGGACACGCCCAACGATCGTCGTAGGCGCACGATGGGTTGTAGGCGAAATTGAAATCAAGAACGAGTCCATCGCCGCGCGCGCCCAGATCCGCCCCCTTGATTGTGTCGTAAAGATAGCGCCCGCCGCCATAGGTCGATTCACCGCTGGTCGCATCAGAGAACGGCAGCCACAGTCCGCCGCCGTAACCTTCGAACCAATAGAGCGAGAGCCGGGCACTTTCTCCGGCAATGGTGAAACGAACGCACGCGATACGCGCACAACGGAT
>VBCG01000052.1 GCA_005881895.1 Betaproteobacteria bacterium | reverse complement strand
CATTCTCGAAGGCGAAGCGCGATCGTTGCTGCACGATAGCAAGGTCCGCGCCGCTTATCTCGGCGAAGCGGCGTAGGCGCGGGTGCCTGATACGCCGGAAGCATCAACGGCCGCGCACGTCCGAGCTGCGCGATCGGTTCCCGTCGGACAGGCGCTCATGTGGTATCGCGAAGCGATGCGACTTTGGAAGCGCGGACCGACGACGTTCGGCTTGCTCGCGCTTGCAACGCTCGTTGTAGATTTCGCGTTGAGCATGATCCCCGGCGGCGGCGTTCTGCTGGCCCAGATTGCCGTGCCGCTCGCGGCGTGCGGCTTGCTCTATGGAAGCCTTGCCGCGGATCGCGGCGGTCGTCCGCGTCTCGGCGACTTCGCGGCGATCGCGGGCGCGACGCCGGTTGCGATGGTCGCCGTTGTCGCATCGGGCGTCATCGTGTTTGCAGCCGAAGCGCTGACCGCCTACGCCGTGGGCCGCGTCAACATGCTCGCCCCTGATTCAGGTGACGCATCGCTCTCGCCAGGCGTCGTGCTCGTGATCTACGCGGTCGGAATCGCCGTGTCGCTGCCGTTCACATTCGTACCGTTCGGGGCGCTGTTCGATGGTCTTTCGCTGCGCGCGTCGTTTGCCCAAAGCGTGCGCGGATTTGCTCTCAACATCGCACCGATGGCGCTGTACGGCGTGCTGTCGCTTGCGCTGTTGTTGTTCGGCTGGGCGACGTTCGGCGTCGGCTTGCTGCTGGCGTTACCGTGGTGGGCCGCCTCGTCGTACGCTGCATGGAAAGACATCTTCGACATCGATCGCGGCGCGGCGACGCCCTCCGGTTAAAGCGTTGGGCGTTGCGCGAAGTCGGTAAGCAAAGGATCGACCGGGACGTCGGTGACGTCGACGTCGATGACACGTGCGCCAGGCGGACCGCGGCGACACCATTCGATCATGCGCTCTGTTGCGCGCGATTCACCTTGCACGAGCGCTTCGACCGTGCCATCGAAGCGATTGCGCACCCAGCCGGCGACACCGCTCTCGCGGGCAGCGTCGACCAACGCAAATCGAAACCCCACGCCCTGCACCTGGCCACGAATGACGATACGCCGCGCGATCATGGACCCCCACGCATGCGGCTTCGCCGCTACGCTCTGCCCTCTGCCCCCAAAGGGGGAGCAGATCGATTCTGATGCTTGCGCAAATACATCAGCAGCGCCGCAACCGTCTTCGCATCGGTAAGCTCGCCATCATCGAGCGCCGCAAGCAGCGCGTCACTCGTCATTTCAGCGATGTCGAGAAACTCACCATCGTCAAGCTTTCGCCCGACATGCGTCAGATCGCCGGCAACAAAAATCTCGATCGCCTCGGTCGAATACGACACGGTCGGATGAATGAGGCCAAGACGTGTCCACCGCGCGGCAATGTAGCCGGTCTCCTCCGTCAGCTCGCGCTGCGCCGTCACAAGCGCAGATTCACCTGCATCGAGCTTGCCTGCCGGGAATTCCAGGAATACACGATGCAACGGATAACGGAACTGTCGCTCGACGACGAAGCGGCCGTCGGCGAGAACCGGGATGATCAGCACAGCGCCCGGATGAACGATGTATTCGCGAATCGTCGTCGCGCCATCGGGAAGGCGGACGACGTCGCGGCGCACATCGAGCAGCGCGCCGTCGAAAACCCGTGCGCCTTCGACACGCGTTTCCTCCAAGTGCTGATCGGACGAAACGACGCTGCGCGCCGGCCGCGGATCAGCCGCCATCGAGCCAGTCCTTTGCGACAAGAAAATCGCGGTAGAGCTCCGCCTCGCGCGTCCCCGGCGCCGGCTTCCACTCGTAGCGCCATTTGACGAGCGGCGGGAGCGACAGAAGAATCGCTTCGGTACGGCCGCCCGATTGCAGGCCAAAAAGCGTCCCGCGATCCCAGACCAGGTTGAATTCGACATAGCGGCCGCGGCGATACGCCTGGAAATCGCGCTCGTGCTCGCCGTACGGCAAATCTTTACGTCGTCTGAGAATCGGCTCGTACGCCGCGACGAAATGATCGCCGACCGATTGGGTCAACGCGAAGCAGCGCTCGAATCCCCCATGCGCGACGTCGTCAAAAAAAATCCCGCCGATGCCCCGCGGCTCGCCGCGATGCTTCAAGAAAAAATAGTCGTCGCACCAGCGCTTGTACTTTGGGTAGAGATCGTCGCCAAAAGGTACCAGCGCGGCGCGGCAAACACGATGGAAATGCATGGCGTCTTCGGCGTATCCGTAATAGGGCGTCAGATCCATGCCGCCGCCGAACCACCACACTGCCTCGGCATCGGAAATGGACCCCCACGCAGCGAAACACCGCACGTTGAGATGGACGGTCGGCGCGTGTGGGTTACGTGGATGAAGCACCAGCGACACCCCCATGGCTTCCCAGGAGCGGCCCGCGAGCTCGGGTCGCTGCACCGTCGCCGAAGGCGGCAACGCGTTGCCCGTAACGTGCGAGAACAGCACACCGCCGCGTTCGAGCACGCTCCCATTTTCGATGGCGCATGTAACGCCACCACCACCTTCCGCGCGTGTCCACTCTTCGCGGCGAAACGCGCCGCCGTCAATCGCCTCGAGGCTCGCGACGATGCGCTTCTGCAGCGAAAGGAAATACGCACGTGTAGAGGCAAGATCCATCGTGAACGTCAGTCGACCACTCGGTCAGGGGCTGCGCGACAGCGCGCGAAAGCCGATGTCCGTGCGAAATTGCATACCGTCGAAATGAATGGCGGAAACCGCGCGGTACGCCGCACGCTGCGCCTGTCGGATCGAATCGCCGAGCGCGCTCACGCAGAGAACACGCCCGCCGTTGACGACGACCTGTTCGTCGACCAGCGTCGTGCCGGCATGAAAGACGCGGCAATTGGGATACGCTTCTTCCGTTATGCGATCGAGCCCGCTGATTACATCGCCCTTGCGCGGATCGGCGGGATACCCGGCCGCCGCAAGAACGACACCGAGACTCGCGCGCCGGTCCCATTCCGTCTCCGTCTGACCGAGCGTTCCGGCGGTCGCGTGCGCGAGCAAATCCAGCAGATCGGTTTTGAGCCGCATGAGAATCGGCTGCGTTTCCGGGTCGCCAAGACGGCAGTTGAATTCGAGCACACGCGGATTGCCGCTCCCGTCGATCATGACGCCCGCGTATAGAAATCCGCGATAGTGAATGCCGTCGGCGGCCATGCCTTCCACCGCCGGAACGATGACTTCGCGCATGATCCTCGCGTGAATTTCCGGCGTCACGACGGGCGCGGGCGAATACGCGCCCATACCGCCGGTGTTCGGTCCGTGATCGCCTTCAGCGAGACGCTTGTGGTCCTGCGACGATGCAAGCGGCAGCACATCGCGTCCGTCGACCATGACGATGAAGCTTGCTTCCTCGCCGGCAAGGTAATCTTCGATGACGACGCGTGCACCCGCATCGCCGAGCGAGTGTCCGACCAGCATGTCGTCAATCGCAACGTGTGCCTCATCGCGTGATGCGGCAACCACGACGCCTTTACCCGCCGCCAGGCCGTCGGCCTTGACGACGATAGGTGCATTGCGCTCGTCGACATACGCATGCGCCTCGGCGGAATCGCTGAACGTCTCGAACGCGGCGGTGGGAATCCGATGGCGCACCATGAATGTCTTCGCGAAATCCTTCGAGCTTTCGAGCTGCGCGGCGGCGCGCGTCGGTCCGAAAATCCTGAGGTCCACCGCACGAAAGGCGTCGACGATGCCGGCCGCCAGCGGCGCCTCGGGACCGACCACGGTGATGGCGACGGGTTCGCTGCGCGCGAATTCCACGAGCGCGGCGATATCGGTCACATCGACATTCGTGACGCCCGGCTCGCACGCAGTTCCGGCATTGCCTGGCGCGACGAAGACCATTCCCACCCGCGGCGAACCCGCGAGCTTCCACGCCAACGCATGCTCGCGGCCTCCGCCGCCGACGACGAGAACGTTCAACGCTTGGGAACCTTAGCGTTCATTCGATGCTGATCTTGCCGAACACGTACAGGACGCTGCCGTGGTTGACGCCCCCGTTCAGCGTTGGAATGAACGTCGAGAGGACCTCGACTTTCTGCGAGCGGAGCGTGAACAGCGGCAGAAGCACCGGCACGGGCCAGCCACCCGCAATGTCCGGGCGCTGGATGATCATCGCCGTGTAACCGAGGCCGGCCTGCAGTTTCTCGCGCTCGCCCCAGTACGTCGTCCACGCGTACCCGAGGTTGAATTGCGCCTGCCCATGCGAATCCTTGAATACCAGCAAGAAGACGCTGTCGGCGTCGCCGTTGGGACGCCCTGCCGTGCGCGCCCAGCCGGCGCCCCACGCATTCTCGTTTTCCTCCCGCCGCCGGTCGGAAGTCCAGCTCCACGGAAGATGCCATGAGTATCCGGAGACAAGCAGCTCGTTGTTGCCGTTATCGTACGTATCGACGATACGCCGGCATCCCGCGTTGACCCAGTCCCAGAAATCCGCGCATTCGACCGCATGGACGGTGGACGCGAACGCCGACATGGAGAAGAACGTAATGGCAGCGGCTCGTTTCATTGCGTCGTCATCATTTGAACGCTCAATGTCGAAAATGTCGAACGCCGGTGAACACCATCGCGATACCGCGCTCATCGGCTGCGGCGATGACTTCGCTGTCGCGCACGCTGCCGCCTGGTTGAATGACCGCGACCGCACCGTTGTCGGCGACGACATCGAGGCCATCGCGAAAGGGAAAAAACGCATCCGATGCAACGACACTGCCGGCCAGCGACAGGCCGGCGTTGGCCGCCTTGATCGCGGCGATACGCGTCGAATCCACGCGACTCATCTGGCCGGCGCCGATGCCCAGCGTGCGCCCATCGCCACAGAACACGATCGCGTTGGACTTGACGAACTTGGCGACGCGCCACGCAAACAGCAAATCGGAAAGCTGCTCGGCGTCCGGCGCCTTCCTGCTGACGACCGTGAGATCTTCCGCGGTCACCGTGCGCGTATCGGTCGACTGCACGAGAAAGCCGCCGCCGACCCATTTCATGTCCCATGCGTTGTGCGCGCCACCATCGGCCGGGAGCGGAACGGTCAATACGCGAACGTTCGCCTTGCGCGCAATGATCGGCAGAGCATCGTCGGCGTACGATGGCGCAATCAACACTTCGACGAATTGCGCCGCCACGGCTTCGACCGTCGCCGCATCAATCGGCCGGTTGAACGCGATGATGCCGCCGAATGCGGAGGTCGGATCGGTCGCGAACGCTGCACGATACGCGTCTTGCGGGGTTGCCCTAATCGCGGCGCCGCAGGGATTCGCGTGCTTGACGATCACGCACGCCGATTCGGCAAAACTCCTCACGCATTCCCACGCCGCGTCGCTGTCGGCGATATTGTTGTACGACAGCTCCTTGCCCTGCAGCTGACGAAAATTCGACAGCACTCCGGCCGGCGGCGCACTGTCACGATAAAAAGCTGCCTGCTGATGCGGATTTTCGCCGTAGCGAAGATCCTGCACTTTTTCGCCGCCGAAATGGAATGAACCGGGCAGCGGGCGGACGTGGCCGGAAGCATCGCGCGCCGTGATCCAATTGGCGATCGCACCGTCGTAGGCCGCCGTGTGCGCGAATGCTTTTTGCATCAAACGGAATCGCGTGGCGTCGGACAGCGTGCCGCCCTGCGCGTCGAGCTCCGCCAGTACCAGCGAATAATCCGCCGGATCGACGACGACGCCCACATAGGGCCAGTTCTTCGCCGCTGCGCGCACCATCGACGGTCCGCCGATATCGATATTCTCAACCGCATCCTCGAGCGTGCAGCCCGGCTTTGCGACCGTCTCGCGAAACGGATAGAGGTTGACCACGACAAGATCGATGGTCGGAATGCCGTGCGTAGTGAGCGCGTCGCGATGCTCGGCGATATCGCGCCGCGCGAGAATGCCGCCGTGCACCTTGGGATGCAACGTTTTCACACGGCCGTCGAGCATTTCGGGAAAGCCCGTGTAGCTGCCGATGTCCGTCACGGGCACGCCGGCCTCGGTGAGCGCCTTGGCGGTTCCGCCGGTGGAAAGCAGCTTGACCCCGCGCGCCGCGAGCCCTTTCGCCAACGGCACAAGGCCGGTCTTGTCGGAAACCGACAACAACGCCTGCGTAATCAATTCCGGCACGGCGTGGCGAGCGGCCGCTAGAGAAGGCGATACTTGGCGAGCTTCGCCCGCAGCGTGTTGCGATTCATGCCGAGCATGTCGGCGGCGTGCGTTTGATTGCCGTTGGCCCTTTCAAGCATCGACGTGAGTAGCGCACGTTCGACATGCGCGATCACCATGTCGTAGACGCCATGCGGCGGCTCGCCGTCGAGCTTGCGAAAATACTCGTCGAGCGACCGCTCGATGCTGCGGCCGATTTCGTTGCCGCTGTTCAAGCGCAGATTTTTTCTCAAGCGGCAAGGGCCTCCCCAACCCGCGGCGCCAACGTTTTCACTGTTGCATATCGCGCTTTCTGCAGCGAACGAATGTCGGCTTCCTCTACTTGCTGAGGCTTATAGACAAGGCGATCCGATTCGGCAGCGAGACGATCGAAATAGCGCGAGACTATCGCGATCTGAGTCGCGGCCATGAGCGCAGCATTGACTTCGCGGCGGAATTCCGCGCCGCCCGAAAGCGATTCGGTGTACCAGCCAAGGTGCTTGCGCGCGGTGCGCACGCCGACTTCTTCGCCGTGGAACGCGTAATGGTCGGCGAGATGCTCGAGAATCAGCGCCCGTGCTTCGACGACGGTGGGCGGCGGAAGCTCTTCGCCGGTCGCAAGAAAGTGCTCGATCTCGCGAAAAATCCAGGGCCGTCCCTGCGCGGCGCGGCCAATCATCAGGCCGTCGGCGCCGGTGAGCGCAAGAACTTCGCGGGCACGTTGTGGCGACTCGATGTCGCCGTTCGCGATAACCGGAATAGCGATTGTGTCCTTGACGGCGCGGATCGTCTCGTACTCGACGGCGCCGACGAATGCGCATGCGCGTGTGCGGCCGTGTACCGCAATCGCGGCGATGCCAGCGCCTTCCGCCATGCGCGCAATCGCCACTGCATTGCGCGCATCGGGGCTTGGCCCTGTCCGAATCTTGAGCGTGACCGGCACGTCGACGGCGGCAATGACCGCCGCTACGATTGAAGCGGCGAGCGGCTCGTTCGAAAGCAACGCCGATCCGGCGGCCGCGTTGCACACCTTCTTCGCCGGACAACCCATGTTGATGTCGATCAATTGCGCGCCATGATCGACGTTGTAACGCGCGGCGTCGGCGAGCATTCGCGGATCGGCTCCCGCGATTTGAACGGCTATCGGCGCGACCTCACCCGCATGATCGAGCCTACGCTGCGATTTAACCGTGTTGCGCAGTCGCGGATCGGCGCCGACCATTTCGGAAATCGCGTAGCCGGCGCGAAGGCGTTTGCAAAGTTGTCGGAACGGGCGATCCGTGACGCCCGCCATCGGCGCCACAATAAGAGCGTTCGGCAGAACGTACGGACCGATGCGCACGAATCGAGGGGAAGAAGGATGAGGCAAGACAGAGGCGAATCACAAACGGTATCGATTATACCTCGTTACCTGCGTTTGCAATCCGCACGATGCGGCCGCAGGTGATTCGCGCGCACTGTTTCATCGCGCATGACACAAAAAAGGGCGACATCTTTGCCGCCCTTGACGCGAGTCGTAAGCCCGGGCACGCTGGTCACGCGTGGCTCGAAGCCTTGTCACGTCGAGTCATGACATGCATTTGAAACTCGATCGGTTCCTCCGAGCGACCACCATTCGCTTATTGACCCTTTGCGTTTCCAGGCCCCATGTTGCCCGGCTGCACGCCGGTACCCGATAGGGTCGGACCCGCCGACGTATCGACGTTACCCGTGAGCTCGCTTACTTCCGCCGGCGACAAGCCTTGGTTGGTCGGATCCCGCGCTTCCCAGCGGGCGCGCATGCTATCGAGATAGAGACTGCGCGATCCGGTGTGATTCGGATCGGCGTCCCAGCGCCGGCCCATTTCATCCAGGAAGGCATCTTCCCTTATGACTCCCGCGGTCTGCGTGGCGGTGTCCGCTCCGCTTTGGATCGTCACACCGGTGCCATGGGGCCACGCCGGTGCCGCAGCACCTGCGCTCAAGATCGACGCGACCGCGACGACCCGTATTAACTTGCCAATCGTCATAAACATAAGCTCCTCTCGAGTTGCGGCTTCTCGAATCACCGGAAATCCATCTTGCGAATCCGCGATCCATCCGCAGAAAACATTCGCCCGCTCTTCGAGAATCGAGCGGGCGTCCGAAAGGAAATTCTGCGCCGATGGCGTTCGTGCCGCTGTCGGATGCCGCAGGCGACTCCGTAGGAGATTTCCTATTCTGCGGACTACAAACGCGATACTACAAGCGCGGACGTCCTATGTATGGATACCAAATAGCATCGCGCGTGCAAAGACACGCTTGGCCGGCGGAAGGGAGTCGAGCAACGTCAATGCGAACCCCCTCGGCCAGCTCATCAAGGGAAAGCTCGTTCCGAATAACTGCACGAGCCCATGTGTAAAGGCGATACCGGCTACGCGATCGGGAAGCCTGCGCTTGGCGTAGGTCGCCAACATTGGACCGTCACCCAGCGCGTCGCGCGGTGTTGTGATGATCGTCTGCGCGAGCTCGAATGCATCGCGCATGCCGAGATTGAAGCCCTGTCCCGCAACGGGGTGCAGCGACTGCGCCGCGTTGCCGACCACCACGGCGCGTGTGCCGATCGTGGGGCGCGCGATCTCGAGCGCGAGCGGGAACGAACGGCGCGAGCTTACGCCGACGAAACCTTCGAAGCGCGGACCGAAGCGTGCGGCCAGGGCGTCAAGAAATGCGTTGTCGCCAAGCGCAAGCGTTTCCTGCGCGCGTTCGGGTGTCATCGTCCACACCACGCCGTAATCCTCGCCCTCAGGAAGGAGCGCCATCGGCCCTTCGTCGGTGAAGCGCTCGAATGCGCGACCACCATGCGGGCGGTTGATCGCCACTTTGGCGGTGACGGCGACATGCCCATAGTCTTTGCGTTCGCGACGAATGCCGTCAACCAACGCACCGCTGCCGTCGGCGATCACGGCAAGCCGCGCGGTAATGGGATCGGCGTTTCCGTCGGTCAGTGTGACTGCGACGTAAGCCGGCGTGCCGCCAACTTTGTTAGCGGCCGCGCCGAATTGAATCCCTATTCCCGCACGCGCGAGCGCCGCGTCAAGCGCCGACTGCAGCGCGCGATACGAAACGACGTAACCGAGGGCGGGCACGTCGTGATCCGAAGCGACAAGTCGCGTCATCCCGAATCCTCGCGCTTGCGAGACGTCAACCGACGTGATCGGCGTCACCACGCCACGCGTCGACGCGAGTCGGGGCCATACGTCGAGCCGCTCGAGTATGAGGCGCGCGCCATGCGAGAGCGCGAGCGAACGGTCGCTTCGATAAGGCGTGCCCGCCGCGCGCGAATCGAGGACGACGAGATCGAGGTCAGCATCGCGCAAAGCGAGCGCCAGCGTCGCTCCCACCGGTCCGGCACCGACGATGACCAGATCGCGGAGCATCGCGCGTTGATCAAACGCTAACGTTTACAAGCGGCCTCGACATCCGCAACCGATTTCGGTGCGGCGGCGGTCAAGTTTTCGATGCCAGTCGCAGTCACCAGCACATCGTCTTCTATGCGCACGCCAATGTTCCAATAACGCTCGGGAACGTTTTCCGCCGGACGAATGTAGGCGCCGGGCTCGACCGTCAACACCATTCCGGGGTTAAGCTTTTGCGACTCGCCCTTGATCTGATAGAGCCCTGCATCGTGCACATCCATGCCGAGCCAGTGCCCTGCGCGATGCATATAGAACTGCTTGTACGACTCACTTTCGAGCACGCTGTCGAGCGTGCCGCTGCACAGGCCGAGATCGATGAATCCCTGCGCCAACACACGTTCAGCCACCTTGTGATAACCGTGAAAATCAGCGCCCGGCTTGACGGCCTCGATGCAGGCGACCTGCGTGGCCAGAACGAGCTCGTAGATATCTTTTTGCGGACCCGTGAAGCGGCCGTTCACGGGAAACGTCCGCGTGATGTCGGACGCGTATCCATGGAGCTCGCAGCCGGCATCGATCAATAGAAGATCGCCGTCGGCCATCTGCCGGTTGTTGTCGCGGTAATGGAGCACGCACGCATTCGGACCGGAACCGACGATCGGCGAATAGGCAAGCGCCTGCGCGCCTTCGCGCAAGAATTCGTGGAGAAGCTCCGCTTCCACTTGGTATTCGAACCAACCGGGACGCGTGGATGCCATCGCCCGGCGATGCGCGGCAGCAGAAATCGACGCGGCGCGCCGCATCAATGAAACCTCGTGCGCGTCCTTGACGAGCCGCATCGCGTCGAGCGCAGCACGAACGTCGACGATTTCATCCGGCGCCATCACACCGGACCGGACGCGGCTCCGAACTTCATTCAATACCTCGGTGATGTGCCGATCCCAATCGCTGAACAAGCCGACCGGCGTAAACAATGCGGGGCGATCGGCGGCGATGTCGGGCAGTTTTGCTTTGAGCTCTCTGATCGAATGCGCTTCGTCGAAGCCGAAAATCTCCTTCGCGGCGTCGGGTCCGTAACGAAATCCATCCCAGATCTCGCGCTCTTCGTTCTTGTCGCGGCAGAACAGCACGTGACGATCGCCGTCCGGTCCCGCAACCAACGCGACGACCGCTTCGGGTTCGGGAAATCCCGACAGATAGTAAAAGTAGCTGTCGTGCCGAAACGGGAAGAGCGAATCGCGATTGCGCGCGACTTCCGGCGCGGTCGGCACGAGCGCAACGCCGCCGCCAGCGTGCTCGCGCATCTTTTTCAGCAATGCATCGCGACGCTCGCGGTAGACGTGGTGGGCGTGATTCATGGTTCGATCCGACGAGAGGACGCTCATTATATGTCGTGGTTGTTATTAGGCCCTGCGCTAACATCGACAAATGTCTTCGCCGATCGCTCCCGATGATGTACCGCCTCCGAGCGGTACCGCGTTGCGCGATGCGAAGCGCACGATTCGGGAGCGCGTACTGGCGGCACGCGACGCATTGCCGCCGCAACAGCGGGAAGCCGCCTCGGCGAAAATTGCCGAGCGACTGATCGCGCTGCCGTCGTTCCTGGCAGCCGACACCGTATTTGTCACGATTCCCTTTCGCAACGAATGGGACTCGCGCTTGCTCGCGCAGCGTGCGTTGGCGATGGGCAAGACGCTCGCATCGCCGCGCGTGGACCTGCAGACCAGAATGCTGTCGCTGCATCGTATATGCGACTTGTCGATCGACCTTGCGCCCGGGTATCGCGACATCCCGGAACCCACGATGCTGTGTCCGCCGGTTGCCATCGGCGCAATCGAATGGGTGCTTGTGCCCGGCGTTGCGTTCGATATCAACGGCCGACGCCTCGGTTACGGCGGTGGATATTACGATCGGCTGCTGCCGCTGTTGCCGCGCGCGGCGCCGCGCATCGCTGGCGCTTTCGAAATGCAGCTTGTTCCCCAAGTTCCGGCAGCCCCACACGACCTTTCGATGGACTTCGTCGTCACCGAAGCACGCGTCATCGAATGCGCTCCGCGTGCATCGTGACTGCACGGCCACGGATGGTGACGAAAGGTCGGCGCGCATTGGTGGCGCTCGCCGCGACGACCGCCATTCAGATCTACGTGTCGCTTGCCGCCACTGCGACGGCCGTCCTGGCGCCCGAGATCGCGCAGGCGTTCGATGTTGCGCCGAAGTGGATCGGCGTTTTCGTTGGACTCGTCTATGTCGGCGCGATGCTCGCAAGCCTTGCTTGCGGCGGTTTCATCGAACGTTTTGGTGCGATTCGGATATCGCAGTTCGGCGTTCTCCTGTCCGCTGCGGGCACGCTGATGATCGCGCTCGCACCCTCGTACGCTCTCGCTTTGCTGATTGCCGCTGCATTGCTGATCGGCGTCGGTTACGGTCCGATTACACCGGCGTCATCGCACGTGTTGATACGAACTGCAGAGCCGCACCGCCTTGCGCTGACGTTCTCGATCAAGCAAACCGGCGTGCCGGCGGGAGCCGCACTCGCGGGCGCGGTGCTGCCGGCTCTCGCGCTCGTCGTCGGGTGGCGCATTGCGTTGCTGGTTGCAGCGCTTGCGGGCCTTGTGGTTGCCGCGGTCGCAGAGAAGACCCATGCCATGTTGGACACTGAGCTGCAGACCGCGCGCCATTCCGCCCGCACTTTTTCGCTGGCGACTGTGCTGCAGCCGCTGCGCATCGTCGTGGGATCGCGAACGCTCGCCGAGTTGGCGGTCGTTTCGTTCATCTATGCGGGCACCCAGGTTTGCCTGACGAGCTTCATCGTCGTTTATCTGACCGAATCGCTTAGGTGGTCGCTCGTCGGTGCCGGGTTTGTGCTGACCGCTGCGACCGTGGGCGGTGTGGTCGGCCGTATCGGATGGGGACTGGTCGCCGATCGCGTTGCGCCGCCGCGTCGCGTGCTCGGCGTCATCGGCGTCATCGCCGCGATCTGTGGCGTCGTCATCACCCTGGCAACGCCGGCGTGGTCGACGGCCGCGGTCGCAATGGTCGCGCTGATCTTTGGCGCAACGGCGATCGGCTGGAACGGCGTGCAGCTTGCCGAGGTAGCACGTCATGCGCCCCAAGGCGCGGCCGGCGCAGTCACTGGCGCTGCGGGATTCATCACCTTTTCGGGTGTGGTCGCCGGACCGCCGATTTTTGCGTTGCTCGCCGCCTCGACGGGCAGCTATCGTGTGGGATTCGGCGTTTTCGCGGCAATGAGCGGCATCAGCGGAATCGTCTTGTTGATGCCTTGGCGCCCGACGACGAAGCGACCGAAGCCGAGATAATCTGACGTATAAAATGTGAGTGCTCGCTACCATAGAAGATCAGGCATCAACACGCCTTGTGCTAGGCGGGTGACTCCAACCGCGCAGCAGCAATACACGGGCGAGCACCGCGCATAAAATCGACTGATAAAGCGCCGGAGGAACACATCATGGATATTCAAAAAGATCTCGACCCGCAAGAAACGCGGGAGTGGCTCGATGCGCTGTCGGCCGTGCTGGCAGTCGAGGGGCCCGATCGTGCGCACTTCCTGATCGAGCAACTGATCGACACCGCGCGTCGCTCCGGCGCGTACATGCCGTTCTCGGCAAACACTGCTTACATCAACACGATTCCGGTCGACAAGCAGGTGCGCATTCCGGGCGATCAAGCGATCGAGCACAAGATCCGCTCACACGTTCGCTGGAATGCGATGGCGATGGTGCTCCGCGCGAACAAGCATACGAACGTCGGCGGCCATATCGCGAGCTTCGCGTCGGCTGCAACGCTCTACGACGTCGGCTTCAATCATTTCTGGCATGCGCCGTCGGAGAATCATGGCGGCGATCTCATCTTTATTCAGGGACATTCGGCGACCGGCGTCTATGCGCGCGCCTACATGCTCGGGCGTTTCACGACCGAGCAGATGGACTATTTTCGCCAGGAAGTCGACGGCAAGGGCGTCTCGTCGTATCCGCACCCGTGGCTCATGCCGGACGTCTGGCAGTTTCCGACGGTGTCGATGGGTCTCGGACCGCTGATGGCGATTTATCAGGCGCGGTTCATGAAATATCTGCAGGATCGCGGGCTCGCCACGACCGAAGGACGCAAAGTCTGGGCGTTCATGGGCGACGGCGAAATGGACGAACCCGAATCGATGGGCGCAATCGGCATGGCGTCGCGCGAGAAGCTCGACAACTTGATCTTCGTCGTCAACTGCAACCTGCAGCGCCTCGACGGCCCGGTGCGCGGCAACGGCAAGATCATTCAGGAGCTCGAAAGCGATTTTCGCGGCGCCGGCTGGAATGTCATCAAAGTGATTTGGGGCACGCACTGGGACGCGTTGCTCGCACGCGACAAGAAAGGGATTCTCGAGCGGCGGATGATGGAATGTGTCGACGGCGAGTACCAGACGTTCAAGTCGAAGGACGGCGCGTACGTGCGCGAGTACTTCTTCAATACGCCGGAGCTGAAAGCGCTCGTCGCCGATTGGTCCGACGACGACATCTGGAACTTGAACCGCGGCGGACACGATCCGCACAAGATTTACGCCGCTTATCACGCCGCCGCGAATCACAAGGGCCAGCCGACGGTGATCCTTGCGAAGACGATCAAGGGTTACGGCATGGGCGAAGCCGGCGAGGCGCAGAACATCACGCACCAGCAAAAGAAGATGCACGTCGACGCGATCCGCAAGTTCCGCGACCGTTTTCAGATTCCGGTGCCCGACGACAAGCTCGAAGACGTTCCATTCGTCACGTTTCCTGAAGGATCCCCCGAGCTCGAGTACATGCGCGCGCGGCGGATGGAGCTAGGCGGTTATTTGCCATCGCGGCGTCGCAAGGCGAATCCGCTCACGATTCCCGAGCTGTCCGCGTTCGACCGCTTCCTGAAGAGCACCGACGAGCGCGAGATCTCGACGACGATGGCGTTCGTGCAGATTCTGCAAGTCCTGATCCGCGACAAGAACATCGGGCGTCACGTCGTGCCGATCGTTCCGGACGAGTCGCGCACTTTCGGCATGGAAGGGATGTTCCGCCAGCTCGGCATCTGGAACCAGGAGGGCCAGCTCTATACGCCGCAAGACAAAGATCAGCTGATGTTCTACAAGGAGTCGAAGGACGGGCAGATCCTGCAGGAGGGCATCAGCGAGGCAGGCGGCATGTGCGATTGGATGGCCGCCGCGACGTCGTATTCGACGCACGGCGTGCCGATGATCCCGTTTTTCATTTTCTATTCGATGTTCGGCTTCCAGCGCATCGGCGACCTCGCATGGGCCGCGGGCGACATGCGCTCACGGGGCTTCTTGCTCGGCGGCACGGCGGGGCGCACGACGTTGAACGGCGAAGGCCTCCAGCACGAGGACGGCCATTCGCATTTGATTTCGGCGACCGTTCCGAATTGCATTTCGTACGATCCCACGTTTGCGTACGAGGTCGCGGTCATCATCCATCACGGCCTCAAACGGATGTACGTCGAGCAGCATGACGCGTATTTCTATTTGACGCTGATGAACGAAAACTACACGCATCCCGCGATCCCGGAAGGCGCGGCGCCCGCGATCGTGAAGGGAATGTACCTGTTCAAAGCGGGCGACAAGAAGGCGAAGGCGCCGCGCGTCCAGTTGCTCGGCTCGGGAACGGTCTTTCGCGAAGTGATCGAAGCCGCCACGCTGTTGCGTAGCGATTGGGGCGTCGAGGCGGACTTGTGGAGCTGCCCTTCGTTCACCGAATTGTCCCGCGAAGGCTACGCGGTGAGTCGTCAGAACATGTTGAACCCGAATTCCAAGCCGGCGTTCTCGCACGTCGAGACTTGCCTCAAGGACACAGAGGGACCCGTCATCGCCGCAACCGATTACATTCGTTCGTTTGCCGAACAGATTCGCGCGTACGTACCGCGCCGCTATGTCGTGCTCGGCACAGATGGTTTCGGACGCTCCGACACGCGCGAGAAGCTGCGGTATTTCTTCGAGGTCGATCGCAAATGGGTGACGGTCGCGGCGTTGAAGGCGCTTGCCGACGACGGCAAGATTCCGCCCGCGAAAGTCGCCGAGGCGCTCGCGAAGTACGGGCTTGATTCAAAGAAGCCTGCGCCGTGGACGGTGTGAATCGGAGACCGAGCGATGAGCACGCTTGAAGTTAAAGTCCCCGACATCGGCGACTTCAAAGACGTGCCGGTGATCGAAGTGTTCGTGAAGCCCGGCGATCGCGTGAAGCCGGACGACTCTCTGGTCACGTTGGAATCGGACAAGGCGACGATGGACGTGCCTTCGCCGTCCGCCGGCGTCGTGAAGGATCTCAAGCTGAAAGTCGGCGACAAGGTCAGCGAGGGCGGCGTCATTCTGACGCTCGAAACCGACGGCGCAGCGGCGGCGCCGCAACAAGCGAGCGCTAAGCCCTCCTCGCAATCTCCTTCATCGAGTCCATCGCCAGCTCAATCACCCGCGCCTGGCGGAGCGCCTCCCCAGCCGACTGGCGCGACGCCCTCACCCCAACCCGCTGCCACGAGCGGGCGAGCGAGTGCTCAAGAAGTCAAAGTACCGGACATCGGCGACTTCAAGGATGTGCCGGTCATCGAAGTGTTCGTCAAACCGGGCGACACTGTAAAAGCCGACGATCCGCTCGTCACGCTCGAGTCGGACAAGGCGACGATGGATGTGCCCTCACCCACTGCCGGCGTCATCAAGGATTTGAAGCTCAAGGTCGGCGACAAAGTCAGTGAAGGCACGGTCATCCTGACGCTGGAAGCGCGCGAGACTGCGGCCGCAAAAGCACCGCAGGAGGCTGCAGCGCCCGCCGCTACAAAGGAAGAGCCTTCGACGCCACCCACTCCACCCAAGGAAGCTCCGCCGTCTCGGCCAGCTCCGGGCACCGCGGGAGCCAGCGGCGCACCGATCGACGAACAGGCGTTCAAGGCCGCGCATGCATCGCCATCGGTGCGTGTCTTTGCGCGCGAGCTTGGCGTCGACTTGAGCAAGGTCAAAGGCAGCGGACCCAAGGGGCGGATCCTGCACGAAGATGTGCAGCAGTTCGTGAAGCAGGCGCTGTCCGGTGGGGCAGCGCCCGCCGCGGGCGCCGGTATCACGGGCGGCGGCGCGTTGAATTTGCTGCCGTGGCCGCAGGTCGACTTCTCCAAATACGGCGCGGTCGAAGCAAAGCCGCTGTCGCGGATCAAGAAGATCTCCGGCGCCAATCTCGCGCGGAACTGGGTGATGATCCCGCACGTCACGCAGTTCGACGACGCGGATATCACCGATCTCGAAGCGTTTCGCGTTCGGTTGAACAAGGAGAACGAGAAAGCCGGCATCAAAGTGACGATGCTCGCGTTCCTGATCAAGGTCAGCGTCGCCGCGTTGCGCAAGTTTCCTGACGTGAATGCTTCGATTGACGGGGACAACCTCGTCTACAAGCGTTACTTCAACATCGGTTTCGCGGCCGACACGCCGAACGGGCTCGTCGTGCCGGTCATCAAGAACGCCGATCAGAAGGGCATCATGCAGATCGCGCAGGAAATGGGCGAGCTCTCGGCTAAAGCGCGCGACGGCAAGCTCGGCCCCGCCGACATGCAAGGCGGATGCTTTTCGATTTCGTCGCTCGGCGGCATCGGCGGAACCGCATTCACGCCGATCATCAACGCGCCCGAAGTTGCGATTCTCGGTGTGTCGAGAAGCGCGACCAAGCCGGTCTGGGACGGCAAGGAATTCGCGCCTCGTCTGACATTGCCGATCTCTCTGTCCTACGATCATCGCGTGATCGACGGCGCCGCGGCCGCGCGCTTCACGACGTATTTGTGTCAATTGCTCGCCGACATGCGGCGAGTCGTGCTGTAGCGAACTGCTGGTTTTCGCGATGAGCCTTATCGAAGTCAAAGTGCCCGACATCGGCGACTTCACCGATGTCCCAGTGATCGACCTGTTCGTGAAGCCCGGCGACAACGTGAAGCCGGAAGATCCGCTCGTCACGCTCGAGTCCGACAAAGCAACGATGGATGTGCCGTCACCGAACGCCGGTGTCGTCAAGGACGTCAAGCTCAAAGTGGGCGACAAGGTGAGCGAAGGCAGCGTCATTCTGACGTTGGAAACGCAGGCGGCCACCACGGCGCCTAAGCCTGCCCCCGCGGGTCGAGAAGGCGCTGCCGCCCCGCCGCCCGCTGCGCGCCCCGCAAAAGAGGTGCCGGGAATAAAGGCCGACGTTGAATGCGAAATGATGGTGCTCGGCTCGGGCCCCGGCGGTTACAGCGCTGCGTTTCGCAGCGCCGATCTCGGAATGAAAACCGTTCTCGTCGAGCGCTATGCAACGCTGGGCGGTGTATGTCTCAACGTCGGCTGCATTCCGTCGAAGGCGCTGCTCCATATCGCGGGCGTGATGGACGAGGCCAAATCATTCGCCGAACACGGCATTACGTATAGCGCGCCGCAGGTCGACCTGACGAAATTGCTCGCCTGGAAGAACAAAGTCGTCGGCAAGCTGACGGGTGGTTTGAGCGGCATGGCCAAAGCCCGCAAGGTCGACGTCGTTCGTGGCAGCGGTACTTTCCTCGACGCGCATCATCTTGAAGTCGCGCTTACCGACGGCCCGGGCCGCGCGCCCACCGGCGCGAAGAAAATCGTTCGTTTCGAAAAAGCGATCATCGCGGCGGGATCGGAGGCGATCTGGCTGCCGTTCGCACCGAAAGACCCGCGCATCGTCGATTCGACCGGCGCACTCGAGATACGGGCGATCCCGAAGCGGATGCTCGTCGTCGGCGGCGGCATCATCGGACTCGAAATGGGCACCGTGTATTCCACGCTCGGCGCGCGGCTCGATGTCGTGGAGATGCTCGATGCCTTAATGCTCGGCGCTGACCGCGACCTGGTCAAAGTGTGGGAGAAGGTGAACAAGCCGCGTTTCGATCGCGTCATGCTGAAGACCAAGACCGTCGGGATCGATGCAAAGAAGGACGCGCTCTACGTCACGTTCGAAGGGGAACAGGCGCCGCAAGGGCCGCAGCCGTACGATCTCGTGCTCCTGTCAGTGGGACGAAGTCCCAATGGAAAGCTGATCGGCGCCGACAAGGCAGGCGTGGCCGTGACCGATCGCGGTTACATCAACGTCGACACGCAAATGCGCACGAACGTGCTTCATATCCACGCGATCGGCGACATCGCAGGCCAGCCGATGCTCGCGCACAAGGCCGTCCACGAAGCCCACGTCGCGGCCGAGGCCGCCGCAGGGCAGAAATCGCATTTCGACGCGCGCGCAATTCCCTCGGTCGCCTATACCGATCCGGAGATTGCGTGGGTTGGAATCACGGAGGACGAGGCGAAAACGAAGGGCGGCAAGCTGCGGAAGGCCGTCTTTCCGTGGGCCGCCTCCGGTCGCGCTATCGCCAATGGTCGCGATGAGGGTTTCACCAAGCTCTTGTTCGACGACGCCACACATCGCATTGTCGGCGGCGGCATCGTCGGCACGCATGCCGGCGATTTGGTGAGTGAAATCTCGCTCGCGATCGAGATGGGCGCCGATGCCGTCGATGTCGGACGGACGATCCATCCGCATCCGACGCTTTCCGAGTCGATCGGGTTCGCAGCCGAACTGTTCGAAGGCGTCTGTACCGATTTGCCGCCCGCGCGAAAGAAATGAGCTCCGGGCTCAAATGACCCAAGACGAGCAGAAACGGGCGGTCGCACGAGAAGCAATCAAGCATGTTGTCAACGATGCTTGGATCGGCGTCGGCTCGGGGTCGACTGCCAACTTGTTCATCGACGAGCTCGCGAAGATCAAAGGACGCATCAAGGGTGCGGTTGCGAGCTCGGTCAAAACGGCAGACCGATTGAAGACGCATGGCATCTACGTCGAGGACTTGAACAATGTCGATGACGTTCCCGTCTACATCGACGGCGCCGATGAAGTCACCGAGCACGGCGCGATGATCAAAGGCGGCGGCGGTGCGCTCACGCGCGAGAAGATTGTCGCCGCGGTCGCGCGCAAGTTCGTGTGCATCGTCGATCAATCGAAGCTTGTCGACGTACTGGGAAACTTTCCGCTACCGGTCGAGGTGATCCCGCTCGCCCGGAGCTATGTCGCGCGCGAGCTCGTCAAGCTTGGCGGCCACCCCGCATGGCGGATGGGTTTCACCACCGACAACGGCAACGTCGTTCTCGATGTGAGTGGACTGTCGATCGTCGATCCGGTCGCACTCGAATCGACGATCAATCAGATTGCGGGCGTCATCACCGTTGGCCTGTTCGCGCGCCGTGGTGCGGACATCATCCTCTTGGGGACGGATGCCGGCGTGCGCGTGATCGATCCCCGCAAACGCTGAGCGCCTGCGGTCTCGCGCGGGCGAAGGCGCTAAAATGTCACGATGACGAATCTCAACGTCCCGGGTCTCGGCACGTTCGACGACATCGCTGCGTACGTCGATGGCGTCGGCAACGCAGCGCGAATTGCGGCCCGCGCGCTTGCGCGTGCTGATACGGCCGCAAAAAACGCGGCGCTGACGGAAATGGCCGAGGCGATCCGACGCGATGAAGCGCGATTGCTCGCGGCGAATGCCGAAGATGTGAATGCCGCCCGCGCTGCACGAAAAGACGCAGCGTTCGTCGATCGCCTGACGCTTACCCCGACAGCGATTGCTGCAATGGCGGACGGATTGCGCGAAATTGCGGCGCTGCCTGATCCCGTCGGCGAGATCTCCGATGTCAAATATCGGCCGTCCGGCATCCAGGTCGGCATGATGCGCGTGCCGCTCGGCGTGATCGCGATCATTTACGAATCGCGGCCGAACGTGACGGCCGATGCCGCGGCGTTGTGTCTCAAGTCAGGGAACGCAACGATACTGCGCGGGGGCTCGGAGGCGCTACGCAGCAATCAAGCGATCGCCGCCTGTGTGCACAAAGGATTGCGAAGCGCCGGATTGCCGGAGTCCGCCGTGCAAGTGATCGCGACATCGGATCGCGCCGCCGTCGGGCATTTGATCGCCGACGAAAAGCATATCGACGTGATCGTCCCGCGCGGCGGCAAAGGATTGATCGAGCGCATCTCGCGCGACGCGAAAGTGCCGGTGATCAAGCACCTCGACGGCGTTTGTCACGTCTACATCGATGCGCGTGCCAATCTCGACCAGGCGATGCGCATTGCCGACAATGCCAAGACACAGCGCTACGGCACCTGCAACACGATGGAGACGCTGCTCGTCCACGCGGACATTGCGACGAGCGTCTTACCGCCATTGGCCGACATTTATGAGCGCAAAGGCGTGGAGCTTCGCGGGTGTGCGCGGTCACGCGCAATCGTTTCGTCGATGAAGACAGCAACCGAAGACGACTGGTACGCCGAATACTTGGCGCCGATCCTCGCCGTGCGCGTCGTCGACAGTGTCGATGACGCGATCGATCACATCGCGAGATACGGCTCGCAACACACCGATGCGATCGTGACCGACGACCACGTGAATGCAATGCGATTCCTGCGCGAGGTCGACTCGAGCTCCGTTCTCGTCAACGCGTCGACGCGCTTCGCCGACGGCTTTGAATACGGGCTCGGCGCGGAGATCGGCATCTCGACGAACAAGTTGCATGCGCGCGGACCGGTTGGGCTCGAAGGGTTGACCAGCCGCAAGTGGATCGTGCTCGGTACCGGTCAGATTCGCACGTAGCCCTAGTGTCCGCCTCCGTCAGTCTTTCGATTGCGACCAACACCGCAATCGCTGTATCCAAGGGCATCGGCTGGATCCTTACGGGCTCGCCGACGCTTTTCGCCGAGACAATCCATTCGCTCGCGGACGTGGGCAACCAAGTGTTGCTCAAGATCGGCGAGGTGCGCGGTCGTGGCGGTCCGGACCGTCAGCATCCATTCGGACGAGGGCAGGAAAAATTCTTCTGGGCGCTCGTCTCCGCCGTCAGCGTCTTCTTCGTCGGCTGCGGCATCAACATCTACCATGGCGTGCACGCGCTCGTCGCCAACGAGCCCAGTTCGCCCTTCACGCTGCTCGTTCTAGGACTGCTGTTATTCGCGCTCGCCCTCGAGTCGTGGACGCTCGTGATCGCGTTGCGGGAAATCGGCGGCTGGCGCGGATTGCAGCAGAATCGCCACAATACGACCGTGCTCGCCGTCGTACTCGAGGACGGCGTCGCGCTGGTGGGGATTATGCTGACGCTGCTCGTCGCGGGCGTCGGCTTTTTTTTCGGACCGCAGCCAGCGTTCGACGCGAGCGTCGCAATCATTGTGGGCGTCATCCTCGGCGCGATGGCGCTCTTTCTCGCGACGATCAACCGGCGAGTGCTGATCGATACTTCCGATCAAGAGCTCGACCGTGCGGCCGAGACGTGGCTCGAAGCGCGCAACGTTTCCGCAAGCGTGCGCTCGCTGGTGCTCGACATCGATCGTGCGGTCGTGTTCGTCCGCGCCGTGCACGAAGTCGCCGGTTCGCACGAAATCGGTGAGGCGCTCAAGCGCGCCATGCGCGAGACCCGGGGGAAAACGGTCGACGACGTGTATTGGAAGTTTGCACTTTGATTGCACCACGTGGGTTCCCCCGCCTCGCTCATGGTTCCCGCGCGAAGGCCGTATGATAAAGCGATGTCGACCGAGCCACGCGTGCCACTCGTGCGCGAAATCCTGACATTCTGGTTCGGCGAGCCGCCGCTCGTCGAACGCAACGTCTGGTTTCGCAAGGATCCGACGTTCGACGCGACGATCCGGGCGCGCTTCGGCGAAGCGATCGCTGCGGCCCGCGCCGGCGCGTTTGGCGAATGGTGCCACGATCCGCATGGCGCCCTGGCGCGCGTGATTCTCCTCGATCAATTCACGCGCAACGTATACCGCGGAACCGCCGAGGCTTTTTCCGGCGACGAGCGCGCGCTCGCGACGGCCGACGACGCGATTGCGAAAGGATTCGATCGCGCGCTTGCACCGATGGAGCGCTGGTTCCTTTACATGCCGTTGGTGCACAGCGAGGACCGCGCAATGCAGGAACGTTCGGTAACTTTGTTTGACGCGCTGGCTGCGGAGACGGGTCTCGTGTCTCCGCTCGAATGGGCGAAACGTCACGCCGACGTGATACGCCGCTTTGGGCGCTTCCCTCATCGTAATGCCATCCTAGACCGCGCGTTGACACCGGAGGAGATCGCCTTTCTCGCGACGCCAGGGTCGACGTTTTGAAGCCGGTATCGCACTTCTGAACCCATGGAAACGATCGAGCTTGCGCTTATTCTGTTTGTCGCCGTCGCGGTGTTCGGCGCGCTGGCGAAGTGGATCGCGCTGCCGTTGCCGATTATCCTGACCACGGGCGGCGCGTTGTTGTCGTTCGTGCCGGCGCTTGCGTCGGTGCGGCTCGATCCCGACATCTTTTTTCTGCTGTTCGTCCCTCCATTGCTGTTTAGCGACGGCTGGCTTTTCCCCAAACGCGAGTTCATCGGATATCTACGGCCGATCCTGTTGCTCGCGTTTGGACTGGTCGCGGCGACCGTGGTTGCCGTCGGCTATCTGATGCATTGGCTCGTTCCGACGTTGCCGCTCGCCGCAGCGTTCGCACTCGGTGCGATCGTGTCGCCGACCGACGCCGTTGCTACCGCGGCAGTGACCGAACGCTTGCCGCTGCCGTCGCGCGTCACGCACGTCGTCAATGGCGAAAGCTTGATCAACGACGCCTCCGGACTCGTCGCGTTCAAATTCGCCGTCGCCGCGGTGGCGACGGGCGCTTTTTCTCTTATCGATGCCACCGGACAACTCGTGTTGATCGCGGGCGGAGGCGTCCTGACCGGCGGTGCGGTCGCCGTCGCCATCGGCGTATTGCACGTTCGCCTCAAGCGCTTTTGCGTCGATGACCCGACGATCCAGACCATCATTTCGTTGCTCACGCCGTATGCGGCCTACTTGGTTGCCGAGCACCTGCACGTGTCGGGCATTCTGGCCGTTGTCGCCGCCGGGCTCTACGCGGGATGGCATGACAGCGATCATTCGTCCCTCGCGACGCGGCACCACGCATGGGAAGTGTGGGCCATGGTGCTCTACGTGTTCAACGGTCTGGCCTTCATCCTGTTGGGTTTGCAGCTGAAGAGCGTCGTCACGAACCTTGCGGCGCGTTCGTGGTCGGAGCTCGCGCTCTACGCGTTCGCGCTCTATCTGACGATCACTGTACTTCGCGTGCTGTGGGTATACCCCGGTGCGTATTTGCCGTTGATCCTCTCGCGGCGGATACGTGAACGCGAAGGGTGGCACAATCCCCGCGCCATTTTTCTGGTGGGTTGGTCGGGTCTGCGCGGGTCGGTGACGCTTGCCGCGGCGTTGTCGTTGCCGTTCACGCTGCCGAACGGCGAGGCATTTCCCGAGCGCGATTTGATTCTGTTCCTCGCGGCGGCGGCGATCGTGCTGACATTGCTGATCAACGGTCTGACGCTGCCATTCGTCATCCGCCTGTTAAAGCTTCGCGCGGACGGCGGCACGGAACGCGAAGAGCGGGCGGCGCGTTTGTCGCTCTCGCAAGCCGCGTCCAAGGCGCTGCGAAGCGCATTACCCGCGTTGAAGCGCGCCGAAGAGATCGCCTTCGTGGAGCGGCTGATTGCCGATTACGAAACGCGGATGCACCGCCACGCGGCGAATGGATCGCGTCGCGTCGAGCTCGATACCCTCGCCGCAACGGAGAGACGCCTGAAGCTCACAGCGCTCGAAGCCGAGCGCGTGGAACTCATGGCATTGCGCGACTCCGAGGTGATCAACGAGCACACGTTACGCACGATCGAAGCCGAGATCGATCACGCGGAAATGCTGATCGTCGGCGTACCGCGCGTCGGACATGGTTGACGCCGCGCCGCTCGGGCTGCTCGGCGGGACGTTCGATCCCGTTCACTATGGGCATTTGCGCCTTGCCGACGATGTGCGCACAGCGCTCGCGTTGCCGGAGGTGCGCCTGATTCCCGCCGGCGACCCGCCGCATCGCTCCGCGCCTCATGCATCGGCGTCCGATCGGCTTGCGATGCTCGAACTTGCACGCATGGAATTCCCGGGTCTTACGATCGATCCCCGCGAAATTCATCGTCGCGGCAAAAGTTACACGGTTCTTACTCTCGAGGAGCTCCGCGATGAGGATTCGCGCCGTCCGCCGCTATGGATCATCGGCGCCGACTCGCTCATCGGTCTGCCGCACTGGCACCGTTGGCGCGAGCTATTCAATCTCGCCCATCTCGTCGTCGCGGAACGTCCCGGTATATTGCTCGACCAAGCGCTACCCGCTGCGCTTGTGCCTGAATGGAATGCCCGGCTCATTTCCGATCCCGCGCTCTTGCGCGAGCAGCCTTTCGGCGCCATTTATCGACAGCGTGTCACTCCGCAGCCGATTTCGGCGAGCGCGATTCGTGCAGCTATCGCGCGCGGAGGAGACAGCGTCGCCGCCGTGCGGAGTTTGCTCCCCGACAGCGTTTTGGCCTATATTGGTCGCCACGGGCTCTATCGAGTCCATTCCACCACCTAGGATGCGCCTCAATCGACTGCAGCACTCCGCTGTTACCGCTCTCGAAGACATCAAGGCTCGCGACATCACCGTTCTCGATGTCCGCAAGCTCACCAGCCTCTACGACACGTTGATCATTGCCAGCGGTGACTCGGCGCGGCAAGTCAAGGCGCTCGCACAGCACGTTCGCGATAAGCTGAAGGAAGGTGGCGCCACGATCATCGGTGTCGAAGGCGAAGAAGGCGGCGAATGGGTTTTGATCGACGCCGGCGACATCGTCGTTCACGTCATGCAACCGTCGGTGCGCGCGTATTACAACCTCGAGGAACTGTGGGCGCCTGCGCGCCGCGCGAAGACGGCGCGGGCCGCCGCGTGAACCGTCCCTGCGCGCATGCGCCTTCGCATTGTTGCGCTCGGGCAACGAATGCCCGCATGGATCAATGCGGGCTTCGACGAATACGCGAGGCGGTTGCCGCGTGAGTACGCGCTCGAGCTTATCGAGGTCAAGCCGGAGCCACGCGACCGCGGCAAAAGCGTCGCGCAAATGCTCTCCGCAGAAGCCGCGCGCATCCGTGCCGCGTGCGCGAATGATCGGATCGTCGCCCTCGACGAGCGCGGAAAGCCCTGGACGACCCGCGATCTCGCCACCAAACTGGAGCAATGGCGCGGCGACAACACGAACGTGGCGTTCGTGATCGGCAGCGCCGATGGCCTCGATCGGGCGTTCAGGCGGTCCGCCGCGGAGCAACTCGCGCTCTCGGCGATGACGCTGCCGCACGGTCTCGTTCGCGTCATCCTGGCGGAGCAACTCTATCGGGCCGCGAGCCTGGTCGCCGGTCACCCGTATCATCGCGACTGATGAACCGATCAAAAGGTACATAAATGACTGCACCTCACATTCATCTTGCGTCAAAGAGCCCGCGTCGACAGGAGCTATTGCGCCAGCTCGGCGTCGACTTTGATGTGTTGAAGTTGCGCGAAGCGCCCGGACGCGAACGTGACGTGGTCGAAGGTGCGCGCGACGCTGAGCCGCCGCTCCATTACGTCGAACGAATGGCCCGAACCAAGGTCGCCGCCGGTTGGCAGCGCATGGTCCAGCGCATGCTGCCCGAATGGCCAGTGCTGTCGGCCGACACGGAGGTGGTGCTGGACGGCGTCATCTTCGGTAAACCTGCCGACGCCGCCGATGCCGCCCGTATGCTGAAAGTGCTGTCCGGTCAAACGCATCAGGTGATCACCGCCGTCGCGGTGCGCTTGGGCGAACGCACTGAGGTCGAAGTCTCGATATCGAATGTCGCTTTCCGATCGCTCGCGCCACAGGAGATCGAGCATTACGTCGCCACGGGCGAGCCGGCCGACAAAGCCGGCGCCTACGCGATCCAAGGCAAGGCAGCCGCCTTCATTACGCGCATCGATGGAAGCTTCTCCGGCGTCGTGGGACTGCCTCTCGCCGAAACGGCGGAGCTTCTCGCGCGTCTCGGCATGCCCGTGCTATAACGGCAGCCCCGCTATAACCACACAATGACCGTGCGACGGGCGATAACCGTGCCGGCGGCTATTTTCTACGCCGGCGATCGACTGGCGATGCCGCATCCGATGACGCACGAGATCCTGATCAATGTAACGCCGCAGGAAACCCGCGTAGCGATGCTCGAACAAGCCGTCGTGCAGGAGCTGCACATCGAGCGGCAAAGCGCGCGCGGTCTCGTCGGCAATATCTATCTCGGTCGCGTTGCACGCGTGTTGCCCGGCATGCAAAGCGCCTTCGTGGAAATCGGTCTCGACCGTGCGGCGTTTCTTCACATCGCCGATATCTGGGAGCATCGCCAGAGCGGCGGCGAGCATCGGCCGATCGAAAAGATTCTGCACGAAGGGCAAACGCTGCCGGTGCAGGTGATCAAGGATCCGATCGGCACCAAAGGCGCGCGGTTGTCGACGCAACTGAGCCTTGCCGGACGTCTGCTCGTCTTCCTGCCGCAGGACTCGCATATCGGCATCTCGCAGCGTATCGAGGACGAAGCGGAACGCGAAAGCCTGCGCGGACGACTGCAGACGCTGCTGCCCGAAGGTTCGGCCGGTGGCTTCATCATCCGCACGATGGCCGAGACGGCGACCGAACGCGAGATGCAGAACGATATCGGCTATCTCACCAAGCTCTGGAACGACCTCACGTCGCGCTCGCACGAAGTTCCTGCACCCGCCCTTCTTTATCAGGACTTGAATCTTGCGCTGCGCGTGCTGCGCGACATGTCGACCGATGAGACCGCGCGCGTCATCGTCGATTCGCGCGAGACCTTCGTCAAGATGCAGGAGTTCGCGCGCGAATACACGCCTGCGCTCACCGACCGGATCGATCACTACGTCGGCGAGCGGCCGCTGTACGACCTGCACGGCGTCGAGGAGGAAATCGAGAAGGCACTCGGGCGCCGCGTCGATCTCAAATCCGGCGGCTACCTGATCATCGATCAGACCGAAGCGATGACGACGATCGACGTCAACACCGGCGGATTCGTCGGCGGGCGGAGCTTCGACGACACGATCTTCAAGACGAATCTCGAAGCGGCGCAAGTCATCGCGCGCCAGCTGCGGATGCGCAACCTGGGCGGTATCATCGTCATCGACTTCATAGACATGGAGAACGCCGACCATCGCACGGCGGTGCTGGCGGAGCTCAACAAGGCGCTGGAGAAAGACCGAACGCGTCTGACGGTCAACGGTTTCACGCAGCTCGGATTGGTCGAGATGACGCGCAAGCGGACGCGCGAATCGCTCGCGCACGTGCTGTGCGAACCGTGTTCGACTTGCCAGGGCCGCGGCGAGCTCAAGACCGCGCAGACCGTCTGCTACGAAATCCTGCGCGAGATCTTGCGCGAGGCGAAGCAGTTCAACGCGCGCGAATTTCGCATCCTGGCGTCGCAAGCGGTGATCGACATGTTCCTGGACGAGGAATCGCAGAGTCTTGCTCAGCTCGGCGATTTCATCGGCAAGCCGATCTCGCTGCAGGTGGAAACGATCTACATGCAGGAGCAGTACGACGTCATCTTGATCTGAACTGTCATCCCGAGGCGGAACCGAGGGACCTGCTTCTCTCAACAACATGACGCTCTCGCTCTGGCAGCGCACGAAGTCCTGGATCGCGCGTCTATTGCGGCGCGAAGTCGCGCCGGGACATTTCGAATCCCACGCAAAGTTCGCCTGGCACGGATGGCTCGCGGGGATGCCATTTGTCTGGCCACGGCGCGAATACCTGGTCTATGTTCCGCGCGGCTGGTCGCGCTGGAAACGGGCGCCGTTGCTCGTGCTATGTCACGCGTGCAAACAAACGCCGGAAGAGATCGCCGAAGCGACGCGGATGACCGCGCTCGCCGATCAACAGGGTTGGCTGATCCTGTTGCCGCGGCAGAAGGAATCCGCCAATCCCTGGCACTGCTGGAACTGGTTCGATCTGCGGACGGCCGAAGGCAACGGCGAAGCCGCCATTGTCGCCGCGCAAATCGAAACCGTCGTTCGCCACTACCGCGTGGATGCAAGACGGGTTCTGGTTGCCGGCATGTCGGCAGGCGGCGCGCTTGCCGCGGTCTTGGGCATTAGGCATGCGGGTCTTGTCCACGCGGCGATCGTGCATTCCGGTCTTGCTTGCGGCGCCGCCGCTTCGCCGATGACGGCGCTCGGCGTAATGAAACGCGGACCCGATACCGATGTCGAGCGGATAGCGAGCGACGCTCGCCGCACTGCAAGCACGGAGCACGGCGAAGCGTTGCGCGTTCCGCTGCTTGCGCTTCACGGCGACGACGATGACATTGTCGCCCCTCGCAATGCGATCGCTTTGGTGCGTCAGTATCTGCGTCTCAACGGATATCCGGTCATCGAATCGCCGATTGTTTCGGGCGCCGTCCTGCCAACTGCCGACGCCGAGTCGCGTGAAACAGGCGTGGACGGCCGGACGACGACGACCCGCGACTGGCGCGTCGGCGAGAAGTTGGTGGCGCGCCTCGTCACCGTCACTGGATTGGGCCACGCATGGAGCGGCGGCGATTCGAAATTTCCCTACAACGATGCACATGCGCCGGACGCGACAACCTTGATTGGGACATTCGCGCGCGACGCTCTGGCTTGAGATAATGGATGAACGCGCTTCAACCAAGGAGGATGCAAGATGCCCGCGACCGCGATGAATCACTTCACGATCCTGACCGACGACGTGCCCGGCACCGTGCGTTTTTATAGCGAGCTGCTCGGATTGCGCGACGGGCCGCGCCCGCCGCTCAGTTTCCCCGGCGCCTGGTTGTATTCGGGCGCATCGGCAATTCTGCACATCGTCGGCGGCCGGTCCCGCGCCGATCTCAAGCCCGGCGTGATCGACCATATGGCGTTTTCCGCCGTCGGCCTCGCCGACACGCTGGCCAATCTGACGGCGCACGGCATCGAGCATACGTGTCGTCGCCAGGTCGGCTCGGGCCCGTGGCAAGTGTTCTTCTTCGATCCCAACGGCGCGCGCGTCGAGCTCGACTTCGCGCCCGACGAAACCGCCGCGCATTGAGCAGCGTCGCGTTCGATCACCTCATCGTCGCAGCGCAATCGCTCGCCGATGGTTGCGATTTCATCGAAGCGCAATTCGGCGTTCGCCCGCAACAGGGTGGCAAGCACGTCGCAATGGGGACGCACAATGCGCTCGTCAGCCTCGGCCCGCGACAGTATCTCGAAATCCTCGCGATCGATCCCGAAGGACTAGCGCCTGCGCGCCCGCGTTGGTTCGATTTGGATGAGCCGCGGATGCGGGCGTCGCTCGCCGAAGGACCGCGTCTCATTCATTGGGCCGCGCGCACCGACAATATCGAAACAGCGAAAGCGCTAAGTCCGATCGATCAGGGCGTCGTGCATCCGATGAGGCGCGGCGATCTCAACTGGCGGATCACAATCCCCGACGATGGTCATTTACCGGGCGCCGGTCTCGTCCCGACGTTGATCGAATGGGCCGATGCAACACACCCGTCCGACCGACTGGCCGACAGCGGGATTCGCATCGTCACGCTCGCCGGCGAGCATCCGGACCCGGCGCCGATTCGCGCCACGCTTGTCGCGTTGGGCCTAGCCGATACGTTGAAGGTGACTTACGCCCAGTACGCGCGACTCGCCGCAATGTTCCGTGCGCCGCAAGGTATCGTGACGTTCTGAATTGTCCCAATGCTCGTTCCCCCGTTCGCGCTCTTCAACGTCGTCGTCCGCAATGCCGTGCCGATCATCGGCGCGCTTTGTTTCCTGGTCGGCGGCGAATCTTTTGATTCTGTATTTCATCGATACGCTGCTCGCGGTCGGCGTCATCGCGGCGGGATTCTGTTATCACGTCTTTCCGGTTGAAGAGGCGGAGGGATTTCTTCTCGGCCTGGCGCTGCAGGCGATCGCGTCGCTCGTTTCATTTCGCGACCTTGTCGTAATGCTGCACAAGTACACGCCCGATCAACTCGGATTGAAGCGCCGCTTCGCGTTCGTCTTCCTGCGCTGGGTCGGGATGCTTCTTGTCGCATTCACGCCGATTCCCTATGCGCTCGGCCGTTACGGCGCCTTCGTGTTGGTGATCGTGTACATCGCGCTGACGATTTATGCTGAATTGAAGCCGGACCGCTTTCTCGCAGCCTTCGGCGAAGCCGACAAGCAATGAGAGGACGAGCGCCGACGTCTCAATCGCAGCAACGGCGTCCCCGGCCCGTGTGGGCGGACGTTGGGACACAAGTAGGGTCAGACTCCACTTTCGTGTCCATCTGCGAAAGGTAAAGGAGAGCGTGGACGAAAGTGGAGTCTGACCCTACTTTTATCGACGGAGCGTCGACGAAGTCGAGTCTGACCCTACTTTACTTGAGCGGCGTTCCCGTCTCGGCCGCCGCAAGCTGCGCGTAGACCGCTCTTCCGATGGTCAGCATTTGCGCGCGATCGAGCTGGCCGGAAAGCGCGTAGGCGCAAGCGTCGTCGATCCAGTAATAGACGCCGACGCCGTCCTCGATCGCATAGCGAAACGCGACTTCGCTCGTTCCAGGCGGCTGCTTGCGCACTTGCAGTGAAAGTCGCTGCTTGTCAGCGTTTTCGTACATGAACAGCGCCGTCGGTCTTTCGTTGCCCGCAACCAGGCGTCCTCCGACGAGCGCAAAGCCGGCACCGTTGAGATCGGGCGCATGGACCGCGAGACCCAACCGTCGCGATAACCAGGTAACGAGACGTTTCTCTTCCGCGGCCCATATCTCGACTGGCCGGTTGATGTCCCCGGCGTACAACGCGTGCGTAAGTGCGGCCTGGCGGGCGAACGTCGTCGGCGTGCCGCCGCGTTCAAGCGTCACATCGCGGAGATACCAACCCGACGCAACGCCGAGCAGTAGCGTTGCGGCCGCAGCGAAGTACGGTGCAAAGCGCCGCCAGCGAGCCGACGCTTGCGGCATGCGGGCCGCGTCGAGCAAGGCCGGCGGAATGGGATCGGCGAGCCACGGATCGAGCGCCTCGCGAAGCGCCGAATTCTGTTGCCGCATTTCCGCGACGCGCGCCGTGATCGCGGCGTCCTTCGCCAGCACTTGTTCCACTTCCGCTGCGCGAGCAGGTGCAAGCGCGCCGTCGACGTACGCGTTCAAATCCGCATCGGTGAGGGGCAGTGGGTTCATTTTGCGCCCGCGGTCACTTGACGATCTTCAACGTCGACGGCTCGGTCGGCGTTGCCTGAGCGACACGGCGGAGCTTTTCGCGCGCACGCGACAGTCGCGACATCACGGTTCCAACCGGGATCGACAGCACAGCGGCAATCTCTTCATAGCGCATTTCCTCAACGGCGGCGAGCACGAGCACTACACGCTGATCGACCGGAAGCCGTCCGACTTCACGCAAGATCTCCATCAATTCGACACGCGTCTGCTGCATCGCGCGTACCGGTATCTGCCACGCCGCATTGCCGTCCTCGTCGCCATCGATTGAAACGTTCTGCGCATCGCGGCGAGCCAGCGCCCGCTGATTGACGAACACGTTGTGCATGATCGTGAAGAGCCATGCGCGAAGGTCGGTCCCCGCTGCCCACAACCGGCGCTTTTCCCAGGCGCGCGCCAGCGTTTCCTGGACGAGGTCGTCGGCGCGGGTCGTTTCACCCGTCAGCACGCGTGCATAGCGCCGCAGCCGTGGAATGGCGGCAAGAAGCTCGGGGTGCGGCAGGGACGGTTCCGTGGACATCGGTAAAGGGCACCGGCGGACGGGAGAGAGCCCGCCGGTGCCAGGGGCGATGGTACGCCCATGCTGCTGCCAACCTCATTCGCGGCGAAAAGGTCAACAGCCGAGCGTCCGGGCGTATTCCCCTGGGCGATGGTCTTCTGCGTGACTGGCGGTCTCAGCCCGGGTTTCATGCTCTTTGGATTGAGCGCGGTGACTGCGTAGGTATTCGCGAACGGCCGCAGATGCGAGCGCGGCGTCAGCGCCTCTCCCTGGAGGCCGGAATCCGCACGCCCGAGCGGAGCAGCTTGATGCCGAGATAGAGCAGATACAAGCCGACGATCCATTTGACGACTGTGAACCAAAACGCCGCAGTGGCGAGCAAAGCGCCCAGGCCGAGCAGCGACGCGACCAAGGCCGTCGAATTGCTCAACGCGACGCCGGCGACTAGCGCGCCGTTCGCGCAGTCGCCGTGCGTGGCGGAGTAGCTGATGACAGTGAGGATCGTCGGGTCGGGGGTCACCAGCACGACCGCCGATGTGACGACGAACGCGAGCAACGGCTCAAGCGCCACGGTCGATGTCCGCACTCATCGCGGCCATAGCCATCCGAACGTGCCCCCGGTCAACAACGCGTAGATCAGGCCGTCGATCGTGGACCGGATTGTCGTACCCCACGCGCGACGATACCAAATCGACATTTGCCACAGCGCGAGCGCGTATCCGGCAAACGCGGTCGCGCCGGCTAGGCGGAACACCTGTGCGTACGGCGCACCCACCGGCAGCGCCCGGCTGACGACATAAGCCGCAAAGAAGCTCACGACGACGATATAGATGAACCACTGAACCAGATTTCCGCTCATCGAAACCGGCCCGCTCGGCATCACGGTCATCACCATCACCGGACCCTTGCTCCGCTTTTCGGCGAACTCTGGCGTGCGCATTTCTTTCATATCGTCGCAACCAGGGACCATGTAATCGCCCGGCGGAATCGCGAGCGGCCGCATTGCACTAATCAGCATGTCTTCATCGGGGACCTTCGGGTAATCACTCCTGTGCCAGGGCGTCAGCATGTGAATGATCGAGCTCGCCACAAAAACGATCACCGCAGAAAGAAGAATGGGGAGCCACAGCGTCGACAAGCCGGTCATGGAAACCTCCTTTTGAAGTGTCGATTGTTCTTCCCGGTCGACGCGCTCAAGCGGGACGAAACACCAGGCTCCGTTAGCAGCGCCGGCGGTTCACGTTGGAACGCAACCGGCGAACGATACCGCGAAACCGACGCTTCGGCGATTGGCTCCGGCTTTCCTTAGAGCGGCACGACGGGGATGCACAGCTCGCATTCGAATGCACCCGTTTTCGGATCGTAGCCGGCGTCTAATGGATAATGTTCGAAGAATGGCCGCGCGTCGAGCTGCATGCCGCTCGCCGGCAGCCAATCGCGCAGCAACACCGCCCACGCTTTGCCGATTTCCGCCGCCGTCCCGCGAAACCGGGTAACCGCATACCTGCCCCCGGGGATCGTCGTCGTATGCGCATTCCCCGTCGGCGCGAAATCCGGCGGCACTTCGACGCCGGCGTCGTATCGACATTTGTCGGCGGCGGTGATGCTCGGATCATCGTGGCTGATGCCATAGCGGGGACGCCCGAATAGATTGTTCGATTCCAGCCAAGGGGAAACCGTCTTGAACCAAAACTCGGCAATCGGTTCGCCGTACGGTCCGACGTAGCGCAAATATGCGATGTGAGTGGGCTGACGCTCGATGATCTTGACGTTCATGGAAGCCTCCGTTGTGCGTTGTCGGGAGGCTTCATGATTGCTCGGCGGGCGATTTCGCGCCTGATCGAGATTGCGAAACGCCTGATCGGAATTGCTATTCCTCATCGGTCGGATCGACCGCAGATGATCGAACGACGCCGCGCCGCGTCGCTTGGCTTCTCGCCGGCGCCATGTCGTGGCCGTGCAGCCGAAGCGCGTCTTGAACGCCCGCGCGAACGCTTCGGCCGAGCCGAAGCCGACGGAGAGCGCCACGTTCATTACCGGTACTCGGGGCTGCGCGACGAGCCGCAGCGCGGCCACTTCGAGTCGGCGCCGCCGTAGATAGTCGCCGAGCGTTTCTCCCATCCACGCCGCGAACAGGCGATGGAAATGAAACGATGAGAAATGGGCGACTTCCGCCAACGTCGCGAGCTCGAGCGATTCGTCAAGGTGGCGATCGATGTGCTCGAGTACGCCGTGCATGCGCCGCGAGTATTCGTCGCGACTTGAAGGCGACGCCATTGGTCTACATCAAGAACAACGTCGCCAGCCCGAGAAAAATGAAAAAACCGCCCGAATCGGTGACGGCGGTGATCATGACCGACGAACCGACGGCAGGATCGCGCCCGAGCTTGATCATCGTCATCGGAATCAGCACGCCCATCAGCGCGGCGAGCAGCAGGTTCAACGTCATCGCGAGCACCATCACCAGGCCGAGCGATATTTGCCTGTAGAGCAGCATCGCAATGAATCCCATCACGCCGCCCCAGATCAAGCCATTGACGAGCGCGACAGTGAGCTCCTTCTCAATCAGCTTGCGCGCATGCTCGCGCGTCACCTGATTGAGCGCCACTGCGCGCACGATCATCGTGATCGTCTGATTGCCTGAGTTTCCGCCAATCCCGGCGACGATCGGCATCAACGCCGCCAGCGCGACCAACTTCTGAATCGAGTTCTCGAACACGCCGATCACGCGCGACGCGATGAACGCCGTCACGAGGTTGATGGCGAGCCACGCCCAACGGTTCTGGAACGATTTCCACACGGAGGCGAAGACGTCTTCTTCCTCACGCAGGCCGCCTTGCGCCAGCCGCTCTTCTTCGCCGCGCTGGCGAACGAAATCGAGCACTTCATCGACGGTGACGCGGCCGACGAGACAATCGTTGGTATCGACGACCGGCGCCGAGATCAGGCCGTAGCGTTCAAACGCGCTGGCCGCGACGTCGGCCTTTTCGTGCTGCAGAAGCTTGACCGCCGGCGGCTGCATCAATTTTTCGACGAGCGTGTCCGGGTCCGTGACGATCAGCCGATTGAGCGGCAGCACGCCAAGCAGCTTTTCGTCACGATCGACGACGAAGACCTGATCGGTCTGCGTGGGCAGCTCATCAAAGCGGCGCAGATAGCGCAATACGACTTCGAGCGTCACGTCGGGGCGGACATGCACATCTTCGAAGTCCATCAGCGCCCCGACCATGTCGTCCTCGAAGGACATCGCGGCGCGGAGCTGCTCGCGTTCCTCGATCGGAAGGCTCCGGAACACATCGTCCATCACCTCCTGCGGCAAGTCGGGCGCAAGCTCCGCGATCTCGTCCGCCTCGAGCGCTTCGGTCGCAGCGACCAGCTCTTCGGTGTCCATCGAGCTGATCAGCGATTCGCGAACCGGCTCGGAAACCTCGAGCAGAATTTCGCCGTCGCGCGACGCGCGAACAAGGTTCCAGATGTAGAGCCGCTCGTCGAGCGGCAATGCTTCAAGCAGGTAGGCGATATCGGCGGCGTGCAAGCGGTCGAGCTTGCGAATGAGCTCGGCCCTGTTCTGCTGCGTGACGAGGCTTTCGGCGGGCTCGGACGCGGAATCGCCATCCCTGGCTTCCGCCTGCTGCTCCTTCAGCAGACCCTCGACGAGCCGAAGCCTTCGCAGCAGCGCCGTTATTTCAGCGAGCGCATCCTCGACGCGCTCGCGCGGTTGCGCGCGCTCGGCGGCGGAAGCTTCAATGTGATCGGGCATGACGTATCAAAAGACGATGCAATAAATCTGTGCGGCATTCTAGGGCACTTCGGCCGACGGCATGCGCGCGAGGATGATGCCGATCTTGCGCCGCAAGCCCGGCGCATCGGGATGCCGCTCGTAGAAGCGCGGATTGGGTGCCATCGCCGCGAGACGCGCCGCCTGCTCGGCAGACACGCGCGCGGCGCTCCTACCGAAGTACCGCTGCGCAGCGGCTTCAGCGCCGAACACGCCGCTGCCCCATTCAATGACGTTCAGATACAGCTCGAAAATGCGCTCCTTGTCGAGGATCCCTTCGAGCAGGACGGTGATCACGGCCTCTTCCGCCTTGCGCCAGTAGCTCCGTGACGGCGAAAGAAACAAGTTTTTCGCGAGCTGTTGCGTGATCGTCGAGCCACCGGCGACCACGCGTCCCTTCCTTTGGTTCTTTTCGAGCGCGAGCTCGATGCCTTCCCAGTCGAAGCCTTCGTGATCGACGAAGTGTGCATCCTCCGCGGCGATCATCGCGCGCTTCAGATGGATCGAGATCCGGCCGTAGGGAACGAAGCGGTATTTGAACTGGGCGCCCGAATTGGCTGCGCGAAGCTCGGCGAGCCGGTACGACATGAACGCTGTCTCGCGCGGCGGATGGTCGCGCCACCACCAAATCGTCGCCGCGACGTAGCCGTGCAGCAGTACGAGCGCGAGGATGAAGCCCCCGATCGCCCAGCCGATCAGGCGAACCCACAGCGGGCGTCGTAAGGCCATGAAACCTACAAGCTACGCGTTACTGCGCACTCGTGCTCGTCAGCTCGTCGCCCTTCGCGAATGTCCAGGTGCGCGTGATGGTCAGGATGTCGGTGTCGCGCTTGATGTCCGGCGGGAACGGCGCGTACGGGGCGGACATTTCGACGATCTTGAGCGCCGCGGCGTCGAGCACGCGATGCACCGATTTGTGATTGATCTCGACGTTCTCGAGGGTGCCGTCGCTCCTGATCGACACGGTTAGCACGAGGCTGCCATACAGCTTCTGCGATCGCGCCGCCTCGGGATAGTTGAGATTGCCGATGCGCTCGATCTTCAGTCGCCAGTCCTCGACATAGCGCGCGAAGCGGTATTCATGCGCTTGCGCGCCGATAAACTGGCGTCGCGGTCGCCGCTGATAGGCATCCCAATCCTTGGCAATCTGCGCCTCGAGCCGAATCGCTTCCAGCGTCTTTTGCATCAACTGGCTCACCGTCGGCGAGTCGGTCCGCTCGGGCGTTTCTTCCGGCGCAGGCTGCGCCTGGACGGCAGCGCTCGCATTCACTTGCGTGATGAGTTCTTGACGCTGCTCGCGCGGCGCTTCGGTCGTTGGGACCGCCGCAGCGACGTTTTTGGCTGCTTCCCGAGGAAGCACCGGCAACGGCGTCTTGGCGCGACGTTTTTGATCGGTGTTGCCGCCGCCATCGAGATTCGCCTGCGCAAGAATGTCGGCTTTGGTGGGTTTCGTGGCCGATTTGGCGTTGACGAGCGCGACTTCGAGCGGCGGCTCCTTGTCGACGAGCCGGCTGAAATCGAACGGGCTGAAATGGATCGCGGCCGCAGTCAAATGCAACGCGATTGAAACGGCGAGCGCGGTCGCAAGAAGTCGATCGTGGCGAGGCGACGCAAGCGCTTCCGGCGGAATTTGCGCGGGAGGAAGCGCACCGGCGAGCGCGATCTTCGCGCCCTTGCGTTCGCGCTTCAGCAATCCCTCCGCCGACACAAGCGCTGACTTTTCGACGGCGGCGTGAGGCGGCTTCGGCCGGGCGTTTTGGGGCGGCAAGTCCGTCCTGAACGGGTGATCGAACCGGCGCCATTGTACCGTTCATGCCGTCGTCATGGCGCATCAACAAGCGTCGGATCGGGTCCTCGGCCGACCAGTGTTGCCAAACGCGCAACGAGCGGTAAATGCGGTCCCCCAGTTTGCCGCCATCGCGTCTGCGCTGCTCCCAAGGGGAGCAATCCGCACCGAGGGGTAGTGACGCGAGCAGCCGGCGAGGGGCCGCGCAACGCGGGATCGACGGCCAATGCGAGTCGTCACACGAGACCCGCTCTCGCCGCAACGATTCTCGTCGCAGATTACAAGGAGGCCGAGGCCCTTCGGTGCTCGTAGTGGACTAGGCAGCCGATTCGACCTTTGCCGGTTCCACCGTCCCCGCGTACCGGCATTCGAGCGTTGCCGCGAGCAGGTCGACCCGCGCGATCGCCACGCGAACGCGCGTATCGGCAGCAAGCGCCGGGAGGTCGGCAAGCCGGAGGATGAGCGGCAGGCGCTCGAAACGCACCAGGTTCTCCCGTATGACGGTTGCCCCCATTTCGGTCACGTTTTCCTGCAGCAGCCAGCGCAGGCACCAGTAGTGTTCCATGCGGTCCTGAAACTCGGCGTATTGCGAATAGGTCGCCTCGAAATCGGCGAGCACGGCGAAGAGCTCGGCGTCGTTCTCGCCGTAAGGCGGCCGGCGCGAATCGACGACGGCCAGAATCTGCCGCTGGTTCACAAGATCCGCATAGCGACGAAGCGGCGAGCTGGCCCACAAATAATGCGACAGGCCGAGTCCCTGATGCTCGCCCGCGCGCGTGCTCATTTTTACTTTGCCGTTCGCCTGGACGCGATAGAGCCCGGGAGCATCCGCGTCGGCAAGCAGCTTGCCCCAGCTGTTGTTGACGTAGATCATCAGCTCGGCGATCAACTTGTCGAGCGGGTTGCCGCGCAGCCGCGGAACGATGTCGACGCGGCCCGGTTCGCCGTTCACACCCCGCGCACTCCAGTCGACATAGAAGTTGTAGTCGATGCGCGTGACATCCGGCTTGCCGCGCAGATCGCCCAGCCGCTGGGCGATCTTCCACAGAACTTGCAATTCGCACACCCACGGCGTTTCGACTGATGGCGGCGAAGCGCCCGCGAATGTCTCATCGATCTCCGCCAAGCGCAGATTCGCGACGATCGGCACGCGTTCGACCACGGTCGATTGGCCGAGCACGCGACCGGCTTGGTCGACGTCGACGTACAGAGACAGTGCGGGTCGCGAAGCCTGTGCCGCCAACGTGAACTCGGCAACAACATTTTCGGGCAGCATCGTCAACTTGCGGCCCGGCATGTACACGGTCGACAATCGCTCGCGCGCGACGGTGTCCGGCGGCGATCCCCGCGCAATGACGAGCGCCGGACACGCGATATGAATACCGACCCGGAAGTGGGCATTCGGCAGTGCGGTTACGGAGAACGCGTCATCGATTTCGGTCGTCGTCGCGTCATCGATCGAGAACGCGCGCACGTCCGCAACCGGCAGATCGGGTATGGGCGGACCTGAAATTTCAGCCGGAAACGCAATGCCCTTGGGGAATGCCTCCGCGACGAAACGATTAAAGTGATACTCGTGCGTTGACGGAATCGCGCCGCAATCCGCGAGAAGCCCGACGAGACTTTTTCGCGTCGCGTCGCATGCACGCGCAAGCGCTTTCCATTCGAGCGTGTTCTTGTCCGGTTTGTAGAGCAACATCGAAAGCTTCGCGCGGAGCGCTTCGGGCAATTCGCATCGCGCAAGCGCGGCCACCCATTCGTCGGTCCGCGTCGCCTCCTGTCTCTTGCGCTCGACGGACGCGAGCGCGGCCTTGAGTGCGTCGGGCGGCGCTTTCCGGTAGCGGCCTTTGCCCTTGCGATAGAAATGCATCGGCGACGACGCGAGCAATAGCGCGACGGCGGCCGCCTGCGCGGGTGTGGGCGAAGCGCCATAGTATTCGCGCGCGAGATCGTCAAAGCCGAATTCGCCGTCGCCCACCGCTTCCCACAGAAAATTCGCGTCGAGCTCGGCGGTGAGCCTCTGCGCATCACCGAGCGCTTCCGCCGGACCCGGCGACGCGAAGCGCAACAAGACGCTCGCCGCCTTGATCTTGAGCCGCTTGCCCGAAACGGCTTCGACCTGCAACGACTGGTCATGATCGGCGAGGACCGTGCCGGCCTTGAGCTGGCCGTCGTCCTCGAAGAGAACGTGCATGGGAGCGACGTGAGAGCGAATGTACAGCGAAGGGAACGTGATTATACCGGTGCGAAATCCCGGTCTCGCTGCGCTACCATTGGCAATCGCGGTGCGGACGCCGCGAAGTCGTTTCGCGCGTGTCGCACCCTTCTTCTGCCACAAATTCATGCCGGCATTGCCTCAGCAGATCCGCTTTTGCGCAAGCCATGACGGCATGCGGATCGCGTACGCAACGTCCGGCAGCGGACCGCCGCTCGTCAAAGCCGCGAATTGGCTCAGCCATCTCGAGTTCGATGGTGCGAGTCCCGTCTGGATCCATCTGTTGCGCGAGCTCTCGCGCCACAACACGCTCGTCCGTTACGACGCGCGCGGTTGTGGCTTGTCGGATTGGGACGCCCCGCTTTCGTTTGAAGCGTGGGTGCGCGATCTCGAAGCGGTGGTCGAGGCCAGCGGCAGCGAGCGCTTTGCGCTGCTCGGCATTTCGCAGGGTGCGTCCATTGCAATCGCCTACGCGGTTCGCCATCCGGAGCGGGTGAGCCATTTGATCTTGCACGGCGGCTATGCGCGGGGCCGGCTCAAGTGGGCGGGTCCCGCGAAGATGCGAGCCGAAGCCGACATGATGATCAAGCTCGCCGAGCTCGGGTGGGGCCAGCAGAATCCGGCGTTCCGACAATTTTTCACGACGCAATTCATTCCCGACGGAACCCCGGAGCAGCATCAGTGGTTCAACGAACTCGAGCGCCTTTCCACGTCGCCGGTGAACGCGGGCCGGTTCATGCGCGTGGTCCACGAGATTGACGTTGTTTCGCTGCTGCCGCGCGTCTCCTGCCCGACATTGGTGTTTCATTGCGTGCGCGACGCGCGCGTGCCATTCGACGAGGGGCGGCTTATCGCGACGATGATTCCGGGTGCGCGCTTCGTACCGCTCGAAAGCAACAATCACCTGCTGCTGGAAAGCGAGCCGGCGTGGTCGCGGTGGGTGAGCGAATTGCGCGCGTTCCTGCCGGCAATCGACATGCGCGATCCCGCGTTCGGTTCACTCACTCCGCGCGAGCTCGACTTGATCGAGTTGATCGCGCAGGGCCGCGATAACAGCCAGATCGCGGCGCAATTGGGCGTGAGCGCCAAAACCGTGCGCAATCACATCACAAGCATTTTCGCGAAGCTCGACGTGGAAAACCGCGCGCAGGCGATCGTATTGGCGCGCAATGCGGGGTTCGGGACAACGGTCCCACGCGCCTCCTGATTTTCATGCGAATATTCCGCACGCCATGGGACTTCGGTCTCATGACGCGGTGCAGCACAATGGACAGAATACGCACCGTTGCCGAAGAATCAATGGCGACTGCTGCGGCGGATCGATGATCGAAGACCGCGGCAAATCGATCAAGAGGAGTACCCGTCATGTCCCGTTCCCAATTGCCTCAATCCGATGCCGATCGAATCGCCGTGGCGACGACCACGGTGGCCATCGCCGCAATCTTGTGGTTGATTCTTGCCGTTGCTCCCAATCCGCACGACGTTCCATTCGCGACTGCCCACGCCGCGACTGCCCGGCACGTCGACGAAGGCAGCAGCACGACGGGGCCGCCCCCACCCGACTATACGGTGCCTGCGGGCGCCGCCGCCGAACCGATCGCGACGTTTTGATCATGACGAGCTGGCAGGAGATCGAAGCGACGATCGCTAAGGTGCCGTTGCCGCGAGGGTATCGCCTCGAGCTTCTGCGGCGGAGCGAAATTCCTGCGTTGGGTGCCGCGGTGAAGGCGTGGTTTCTGGAGATCAGCGGGGGGCGGCGCGAGCTGTTACTTGCGCGAGGAATTTTTTCGCGGCGATGTGTATTTTGCCGGCGACTCCGACAAGGATGTCCTCGTCGTCCTGATCAAGAAGAGCAGCGAGCCGGCCGGACTCCCAAGCGCGAAATCTGACCGATCGCACTCGCGCCTGCTTTCAGTTGTTGTTTCCGGAGCCCCTTTTGCAGCAGGCGTAACCAAAATCCGGCAACCGGGCGGATTGCATCGGCGCACCGTTTGCTGCACGATGGCGCTCATTCTTTCAATGTGAGCGTTCGCGATGCAATTCCGCCGTCTCGGTAAAAGCGGGCTCGAAGTTTCCGTCGTTTGTCTCGGCACGATGATGTTCGGCGATCGCACCGATGCGGCGACATCGAACGCGATCGTCGCGCATGCTCAGGATGCCGGCGTCAACTTCATCGATACGGCCGACGTCTACTCGAAAGGCGCATCCGAGACGATCGTCGGCGCGGCGATCCGCGGGGAGCGCGATCGTTGGATCCTCGCGACCAAAGTCGGCAACGTCATGACGAAGGCGCCGGACGATGGCGGACTTTCGCGCCGTTGGATTTTCGCCGCGTGCGACGCGAGCCTGAAGCGTCTCGGCACCGACTGGATCGACATTTACTACCTGCACCGCGACGATACGAACACGCCGATTGGCGAAACGGTCGCCGCACTCGGCGATCTGATGCGGGCAGGCAAGATCCGGTATTTCGGCATTTCCAATTTCCGCGGCTGGCGCATCGCCGAAGTGATGCGCTGCTGCGAGCGTCTGCGCGTGCCGCAGCCCGTCATCTGCCAGCCGTATTACAACCTGCTAAATCGCACACCCGAAGTCGAGATCCTGCCGGCCTGCGATTATTTCGGTATCGGCGTCGCGCCGTATTCGCCGGTCGCGCGCGGTGTGTTGACCGGCAAATACGCGCCGGGCGCGATTCCGGCGGATTCACGCGCGGGACGCAACGATCGCCGCATCCTGGAAACCGAGTTTCGCGACGAATCGATTGCGATCGCGCAAAAACTCAAACGGCACGCCGAATCGACGGGCCGCTCGGCCACAAGATTCGCGCTGGCCTGGCTGTGGGCGAATCGCATCGTCACGTCGGTGATCGCGGGACCGCGCACGCTAGAACAGTGGAAGGATTACGTCGAAGCGATCGGAACCGCGTGGTCGGTCGACGATGAAAAGCTCGTCGATTCGCTGGTGACACCCGGACATCCGTCAACGCCGGGGTACAACGATCCGCAGTATCCGTTCTACGGGCGCCGGCTGTAGCGATCATCCCGCTACCGGAAATTCCACGCGCCAAGTCCCGAAACGTGCACGCCCATGCTGAGGTGGTTGCGCGAGTCGGTGCCGAAGATCTCGTGTAGAACGCCGAACGTCGTCATCTCGTAATCGGTGACGTCTACGCTATACGCGGCACCCATTCCGGGCACGCTCGCGCAGTTCGGCAAATCGACGTTCGCCGCGCAAAACGCGTTGATATCGTTCAGGGCCGCGCGAAATTGTTCCTGCGCAATGCTCGCGCCGAACAAGCGCAGGCCCGACCACGTCGTGCCGGTGAACCGCGCCGACTTTGGGTACGGCGTCGCGTACGGCGCGTGGCGATTCATCGGTACCGAGACGAACGGGATCCCGCCATCGTGCGACACGTAGCTTTGATGGCGCAGCACTTCCGCAAAGCGATTGTCGAAAATGTCGAGCAGAAATGCGAGCGCCTTGCCGGTCACGCGATCGTGGAAGTAGGCGAACAAGCTCACCTGACCGATCGGCGACAAGCTCGGCGGCGACAGCGGATCGATCCAGGAGCGGAACCACGGAATCTCGATGTTCGCCTGCAGCGCGAAGTCCGTCGTCGGCTTGTGGTCGAAGACTGGCGGCCGTTCAGCGGTTGCGAAGTTGTACGCGTAGATCGCATGCGGTCCGCCGCCCGTGACCTCTCGAGAAGGAAATGTCCAGCTGTTGATGAACATGCCGGCGTGATCGCAGTAAAGCTGAAACGCGGAGCTGTCGTCGACCGTCGCATTGGCTCGCTCTGCGCGCTGCCACGTTGACGCAGGTGGCGGAACCGTCAAGCCGGTGACGGCCAGACCGCGAAGCTCCGGCGCCGGATAAGCGTCGGAGAAGTGGCCGAAGTCATAGTCAGTGGGTGCGACAACAGCGTCGTCGCCCAAATACCGGACGATGAGGTAATAGCGGCCGCTCGGCACGGCCTCGCGCGGGCCAACACCCGTTGATCTGTTATCGGCGAAAAACGACTGCGCCGGATCCGTGATGCAATCCGGCGCTTTGATCGGCGTTGCAACGGCCTTGTAGAGATCGGCTGCACTCGACGATAGCTCAACGAGCAGCGCGAACAATCCGGCTGCGCTGGCGCGCCGCCATCGCATTCAATGGCCCTCCAGCGCCTTGATCACGATATCGGTGATGTCGACGCCGCGGCCGACATAGAGGCCATCCTGCAGAATGAGGTCGTACCCCTGATCCTTCGCGAGCTTGGTGAGGACGGCATCGAGCCGTTCCTTGATCCGGCTCATTTCGTCGAACTGCCGCGTCTTGAGATCCTCGGCAAGTTGTCGGCGCTGGCGCTCAATCTCGCGCCCGCGCAATTCGATGTCGCGTTGACGCGCGGCGCGGTCGGCTTCCGCCGTCGGCGCGGCATCACGTTCGGCCCGGCTCACGAGGTCGCGCAGCTCTTGCTCCTGCTTGGTCAGCGCCGTGTCGCGCGTCTGAAACTCCTGCTCGATCTTGCGCGCGGCCTCCTTGGCTGGCGACGCTTCACGCAGAATGCGATCGGTATTGATGACGCCGATCTTGTACTCGTCTGCAAGGCTCACTCCACTGCAAAGTCCGACGATCACGGCCAGCGCGCGCAAGGCGGCCAAACGCGACGTTCGCTGAATGGAACGCTTCGATGCGATCACCGACGATTCATTCATTGGCGATGCCGTGCGGAACATGGCCGGACGGCACGTGCGCCGCGGCCGACTCGACGTGCCGCGTCTGGTCGTCGAAATAGAAATCGGGCTCGAATTCCCGCAGGAACGGGCCCTTGGAGAAACCACCCAGGAACATCGCTTCGTCCACGTTGACATTCCAGTCTATCAGCGTGCGGATCGCGCGCTCGTGCGCGGGTGCGCTGCGCGCGGTCACAAGGGCCGTCCGGAGCTTCATCTTTACCTGTCCGGTCGAGTCGACGCGCTGCAACCGGTGCAGCGCTTCAAGCAGCGGTTTGAACGGTCCCGGCGGAAGCGGACGCGTCGCGTGATCGGCCTCGTGCGTCTGAAACGCATCGAGCCCGTGTTGACGGAAGACGCGTTCGGCTTCGTCGGCGAAGATCACCGCGTCGCCATCGAATGCAATGCGCACCTCGGCAGGATGCGGATCGTCGCGCGCGGTCTGCGTGTAGACGAGCGCGGCGGGAAATCCCGCGTTGAGTGCGGCGCGCACGTCCTCGCCATTGGCCGACAGGAACAGATTCGCCTTCAGCGGCTCGAGATAGCTGTATGGCGCGCGGCCGCGCGTGAACACGCCGCGCTCGATGCCGAGTTGTGCGCCCTGCACCGAGCGGAACACGCGCAATCCGGAGACGGGATCGTTACGCGAAAGAATGACGACCTCGACGCGCTTGACATCGTCGGCATTGAACGCGAGCAGCTTCTT
>VBCG01000104.1 GCA_005881895.1 Betaproteobacteria bacterium | reverse complement strand
TACCCGTATTACTACGATCCGTATTACTACCCGGCCGCCACGTATCCGGCGTATTCCTACTACCCGGCGCCTAACGCGGTGTACCTGGACTCGCCCGGCGGCCAAACGCAACCCTATCCGCAGGCGACTCCCTATCCGCAGCAGTCGCAGCGGCCGGCGCCCGCCAACGAGTATTACTACTGCCCCGACAGTGGTTATTTCCCATCGGTCCAAAACTGCCCGAAGGGCTGGACTCGCGTCATACCGAATTCGCCTCCGCCGCAATAATTCGCGTTTTGCCGTTACCCGTCTGGCTTTCCGACACCCGGCCGTTGCTATCCCGCATCGGCCTGGTCTAGGATGTCTCATCCTTTCGGAGACAACGATGATGAGACGCAAAACATGGTCAATGATCGCGGCGGGTACGGCGCTCGCCTGTGCTGCAGGACTGGCGAGCGCGATGAACTGCTACACGGTGCTCGACCGCAACGATAACGTTGTCTATCGCGGCACGATTCCACCGATCGACTTGAGCGAGCGCGGCGCGCCTGAACGCCAGGCGATGCGGCAGCGCGGGCAGCACATGATCGCGATGGACGCCGATCGCTGTCCCGGCGTCGAATTCTTCACCGGATCGGCCGGATCGTCGACGTTGACGGTCGACCAGATCGTGGGCGGAATCGTGCCCTTGCGCGGCCAGTCACCGGCGGGCAATGTGCCGGCGTCCAACGCAACCTCGGGGACGGCCATTCCCTCCCGGCCGCCAACCAGCGCGGTGCCCGTAAAGTAGGTTCCGTCCGCAAAGCAACAGCAGGTCGCTCGCCTCGGTCGGGATGACACGCGCCTAATTCGTTTGTCGGGCGCCACGGTCCGTTTGCTGTAAATTCGCACGGATGAACGAGCCGCTTTACGCCGCGATCTGGCGCGGCAAGACGAACGGAAGCTTCTCGACGTACGAAGTTCCCCGCCACGAAAGCCAGACCGTTCTCGATGTCGTGACATATGTCCAGCGGCATCTGGATCCCACGCTGGCCTACCGCTTCGCGTGCCGCGTCGGAATGTGCGGGTCATGCGCGATGTCGGTCAATGGAACGCCCCGGTGGACGTGCCGTACACATGTCGCGAAAGTGGTGAGGGGCAACACGGTGCGGATCGCGCCGCTCGCGCACTTGCCGATCATTCGCGATCTCGTCACCGACATGCGCGAATTCTTCGACAAATGGACGCGCGCAAAAGGCGATTTCGTGGGCACGCGCACCCGGCGCGATGATTTTGCGCGGGTAGCGCCCAACTCTCCTGAGCGCACTGCCGCCGACGCCGGCGTCGAATGCATCGGCTGCGGCGTTTGCTACGCGGCATGCGACGTCGTCGGTTGGCGTGCCGATTTTTTGGGCCCCGCCGCGCTCAATCGCGCGTGGACGCTTGTCAACGACGCTCGCGATGTGGGTGGACGCATACGCTTGCGCGCGGTCGCGGGCGATGCGGGCTGCCACGCCTGCCATACGCAGGGATCGTGTACGCAGTGGTGTCCGAAGCAATTGGCGCCGACCGCTGCAATTGCCGGTTTGAAGCGCGCGACCGCCAAAGCCGCAGTGCGGGGTGAGCTATGAGCGCCGCAGGGGCGTCCCAAGGCGCGAACTACGCCCCCTTTGGAGGCAGAGGGCAAAGCGTAGCGGCGAAAGCCGCGAGCGTGGGGGTCCACTAATGATCAACGTCGTCACCCAAGCAAAGCTGTGGTATTGGCAGCGGTTGAGCGCGATGGTCCTTGCGTTGTGCGTTGTCAGTCATCTCGCGATGATCGTTTACGCTTCGCGCGGCGGCTTGACGGCCGCTGAAATTCTGGCCCGCACGCGCGGCAATGCGCCATTCGCCGCTTTCTACTCGGTATTCGTCGCTGCCTGCGCCATCCACGTCCCCATCGGACTCAAATCGATCGCGGTCGAATGGCTGCGCTGGCGCGAGCGGAGCGCGTCGATTGCCGCAGCCATCATCGCGCTCGCGCTTCTCGTGATGGGGTTTCGAGCGGTTTACGCGATTTTCGTATGATGCGGAACGTCGGCGCGCACGGTCATCCCGCATGGTGGGCGTTCGTCGCGCATCGAATTTCGGGGCTTTTGCTCGCAATTTTTCTGCCGCTGCATTTCTGGGCGCTGGGAACGGCGTTGTCCGGCGCCGCAGCACTGGATGCTTTTCTTCATTTTGCCGAGCAGCCGGTGGTGAAATTCGCGCAATGGTGTCTTGTCGTACTCCTTGTCGTTCACCTGACGGGCGGCGTGCGCCTTTTGCTGGTCGAGTTTCGTCCTTGGTCGGGACTGCGCAAGGACTGGATTGCCGGGACGCTGGGCATGGCCGCCATGATCGGCCTCGTCTATGCGCTTGCACTGATAGTTTGAGATGAAAATCGATTACCGATTGGTCGAAGAAGCGGCAAAGGAGCTTTATCTTCGCGCGCTGAAGGTACTGCCGCCGGATGTCAAGGAAGGCTTCGCGCGTCTCGCGGCGCAGGAAACCACACCGATCGCGCAGCGCGTGCTCGCCACGATGATCAAGAACATCAGCGTCGCCGAGGATACCGACAATCTGCTCTGCCAGGACACCGGCGTGCCGATCTACAACGTATCGATCGGCACGAATGTCGACATCGACGGCATTGCGCTCAAGCGTGCGATTCGCGATGGCTGCGCACGGGCAACGGTCGAGCATCCGCTGCGCTCGTCGATCGTCCATCCGCTCACGCGCAAGAACGATCAGACCTCGTGCGGCGTCGAGGTACCGGTGATTCACGTCGACTGGAGCGAAACGCCCGATACGCTCGAAATCGAAATGATTCCGAAAGGCAGCGGCTCGGAGAACAACTCGTTTCTCAAGATGGCGATCCCGGCGGAAGGCGTCGACGCGATTCGCACATTCGTCGTCGACTGCGTGCTGGCCGCCGGCGGCAAGACGTGCCCGCCCACGATTGTCGGCGTCGGCATCGGCGGCACATCGGACTTGTGCGTCGCATTGGCCAAACGCGCGGCGACGCGCGCGCTCGGCACGCATTGCAGCGACCCGGAGGGCACGAAGCTCGAGACGGAATTATCGGCGGCCGTCAATGCGCTCGGCGTCGGCCCGCAAGGCCTGGGCGGCGATTCGACGGCGTTCGCGGTGCACGTCGAGCTTGCCGCAACGCATATCACGATGAATCCCGTCGCCGTCAACATGCAATGCCATTCGGCCCGCCGCGCACGGGCGACATTCACGCCCTCCGGCGTCGCGTACGGATTCTAGGATGATACGACCCCCACGCTCGCTCCGCTCGCTGCCCCCAGCGGGGGCGGGTCAGTTCCTCGGGGCGGCCCTTCGGAACTGACGTGGCGCATTTCGATCTGACGCCGCCGATCAGCGAAGCGCACGTGCGCGCGCTCAAGATCAACGACACGGCAACGCTCCAATCGACGCTATTCGGCTTGCGCGACGCGACGCAGATTCACTTGTTCGATCGCGGACGCCGCACGCGCTTCGATTTGCGCGGCCACGCGGTGATTCACACAGCGCCTAACGTAAAGCCCGTAGAAAAGAGCGCTGCACATCCAGCGGGCTACGCGCCGATTTGCGTGGGCACGACGACGTCCGACCGGATGGAACGATTTACACGTCCGTTGATGACGCAGTACGGCGTACGCATCATCATCGGCAAGGGTGGACTGCGCGAAGACTCGCTCGCCGCGTTTCGCGAGCTGGGCGGCGTTTATCTCGCGATTATCGGCGGCACGGCCGCGCTCGAAACGACATGGATCGAGCAGATCGAAGACGTCGACCTCGACGATCTCAATCCCGAGTCACTGTGGAAGTTTCGGGTCTGCGGCTTCGGCCCGTTGCTGGTCGCGATGGACAGCCACGGCGGCAGCCTGTACGACGTCGTGCGCAACGACGCTCAAGCGCGCCGCGCGCAAGTGCTGCAAAGTCTCGGCGTCAAACCGGAATGATCGTTAAGCGATTGTCGACCGACGTCCTGATCCTGGGCGCCGGCGGTGCGGGCTTGTTCGCAGCGCTGCACGCGCACCAGGCGAATCCGGCGTTATCGATCACGATCGCCGTCAAGGGGCTGCTCGGCAAATGCGGCTGCACACGGATGGTCCAGGGCGGTTACAACGTCGCCCTCGCTCCGGGCGATTCGGTCGAGCGTCATTTCATGGACACGCTGGAGAGCAGCCAATGGCTCGCCGACCAGGACCTTGCGTGGACGCTGTGCAGCACGGCCGTCGAACGCGTTCGCGAGCTGGAAAACGAGCTCGGCTGTTTTTTCGATCGCAATCCCGACGGGACGATTCACCAGAAAGCATTCGCCGGCCAGACATTCGACCGCACCGTGCACAAGGGGGATCTGACGGGCATCGAAATCATGAATCGCCTCGCCGAGCAGGTGTGGGCGCGCAATATCAATCGGCTCGAAGAGCATCGCGCAGTGGAGTTGATCAAAACCCGCGACGGAAGCGCAGTCGCCGGTGCGCTGCTGATCGACATCCGCGAAGGCAGCTTCCTGTTCGTCCAGGCGCGCGCCGTACTGCTCGCGACGGGCGGCGGCCCGACGATGTACCGCTATCACACGCCGTCGGGCGACAAGAGTTGCGACGGCATGGCGATGGCATTGCGCGCAGGGCTGCCGCTGCGCGACATGGAGATGGTTCAGTTTCATCCGACGGGTCTTCTCGCCGGACCGGGCACGCGGATGACGGGAACGGTGCTGGAAGAGGGATTGCGCGGCGCCGGCGGCCATCTGTTGAACGGCGCACACGATCGCTTCATGCAGCGCTACGATCCACGGGCCGAGCGTGCGACGCGTGACATCGTTTCGCGGGCGATCTACACCGAAATGCGCGAAGGCCGGCAATCACCGCACGGTGGCGTCTTTCTGGAGATGGCGCATCTCGGGCCGGACAACGTTCGGCGGCAATTCAAAGGAATGGTCGAGCGCTGCGCCGATTGCGGATTCGATCTCGCGGGCGGTTTGGTCGAAGTGGTTCCAACCGCGCATTACATGATGGGTGGCGTCGTGTTCGCGCCCGATTGCACGACGGCCATCTCCGGATTATTCACTGCCGGAGAAGATACGGGCGGCGTGCACGGCGCCAACCGGCTGGGCGGCAATGGCGTCGCCAATTCGACGGTGTTCGGCGGCATCGCCGGCGAAACCATCGCGGCATGGCTTGCCGAAAATCGCGGCGCATCTGAACCCGACGCAGCAGCGATCGACAGCGCGATTGCTCAGCACGAAAGGCCGTTTCGGCAATCCGCGGGGAATCTCGAGGCGATCCGTCAACGTCTCTACGATTGCATGTGGAACGACGTCGGCATTCTGCGTACGGGACCGGGATTGCAGCGCGCACTCGCCGCGCTCGGCGATCTCGACGGCGCACTGAATCGGACCGGCATCGGCGACACCGACCGCGCCTACAATCTGACGTGGCACGACTGGCTCAATCTCCGAAGCTTGATTGCCGTGAGTCGCGTCATTGCGACGGCGGCGCTCGCGCGCGACGATTCGTGCGGCGCGCATTTTCGCGAAGACTGGCATCCCCGCGAACCGTCGTCGGTGCCGACGTACACAATCGTGCGGCAGTGCGACGACCAGCTCGAGATCGCACGCGAACGCGCGCGGTTCACCCGCGCTACGCCGCCAACTCGGACTTAAGGCCCCGCACGGAGTCCGGCTACGGGCCCGCTCACGTTGGATTACACTGGGTCATCGTGGGCGCCAAGGTGATGCGGCGGAGGTCTGCAGCGAAGCGCGGTCCGGCGAAGCCGGCCTTCGGTATCGTTGCAATTGCGGCATCGGCCGGCGGGCTCAACGCGATCACGTTGCTCATCCGCGCATTGCCCGCCGACTTCCCGGTGCCGCTTGTCATCGTCCAGCATCTCGACCCGCGTCATCGCAGCCTGATCGCCGACATTCTGAGCCGGCGAACGAAGCTGCATGTCAAACAGGCGGAGGAAGGCGAGCGGATCACCGTCGGCTCGGTCTACATCGCGCCGCCCAATCGCCATCTGCTCGTCAACGCCGATCATTCGCTGTCGCTTACCCATACCGAGCTCGTCCATTTCGTGCGCCCATCGGCGGATCTGCTGTTCGAATCGGTCGCGGCGAGCTACAAGGACCGCGCCATCGCCGTTGTCTTGAGCGGGTCCGGCAGCGACGGCGCGATGGGCGTCCAGGCGATCAAGAAGATGGGCGGGACGGTCCTTGCGCAAAACAAGGAGACCGCCGAGTTTTTCGGGATGCCGGGAGCCGCGGCGCAAACGGGGAGCGTCGACTTCGCGCTTCCGCTGGAGGAGATCGCGCCCGCGCTCGTGACCCTAGTCGCGGGGGAAAGGATAGCGGATGTCCAGTGAACGCAACGCCGGGCTCGAGTCGCTGCTCCAATATCTGAAGACGAGCCGCGGCTTCGACTTCACCGGCTATAAGCGCTCAACGCTGACGCGCCGCATCCTGAAGCGGATGGCGGCCGTCAAGAACATCAAGACTTACGAAGACTATCAGGACTATCTCGAGGTACATCCCGAGGAGTTTGTGACGCTTTTCAATACGGTCCTCATCAACGTCACCTCCTTTTTCCGCGACACCGCCGCCTGGGACTACGTGGCGGGCAAAGTCATTCCACGGATGCTGAAAGCGAAGCGGCCCGCTGATCCCATTCGCGTGTGCTGCGTCGGATGCGCGTCGGGCGAAGAAGCGTACAGCGTCGCCATGCTGCTCGCCGAGGCGCTCGGCGAGAAGGGCTTTCGCGATCGCGTGAAAATCTACGCCACCGATATCGATGCCGATGCGCTCGCCCAGGCAAGGCATGGCATTTACAACGGAAAATCGGTTGCGGCCGTGCCGGCAAAGCTACGCGCGAAGTATTTCGAGAACTCGTACGCCGACCAGTTCGTGGTGAAAGGCGAGCTTCGCCGCGCGGTGATCTTCGGTCGCCTCGATCTCGTTCAAGATGCGCCGATTTCGCGGCTCGATTTGCTCATCTGCCGGAACACGCTGATGTACTTCAACGCGGAAGCGCAGGCGCGCATCATCGCCCGCTTTCATTTTGCATTGAATGACGAAGGTCTGCTCTTTCTCGGCAAGTCCGAGATGCTGCTTTCGCACAGCGACCTGTTCAAGACAGTCGACCTCGAGAGCCGCATCTTCAGCAAAGCGCCCAATACCGCGGTGCGCGAGCGTCTGCTACCGCTGCAGCCGGCAAGCGACGCCGCTGCCGGCACCCCAGCGGCCAATCAATTCGGTCACCAGATTCGCATGCGGGAGCTGGCATTCAACGCGGTCCCCGTTTCGCAATTCGTCGTCGACATGAGCGGTCGCATCGTGCTCGTCAGCGCGGTCGCGCGCGCAAGGCTCGGGATCGCGCCGACCGATGTCGGCAAGCCGCTGCAGGACCTCGAAATCTCATTTCGGCCGCTCGAGCTGCGCTCGCTCATTCAGCAAGCGTACGCCGAGCGCGCGCCAATCGCGGTTCCGGAAGTCAAGCGAACGAAGCCGGGTGGAACAGCGGAGTTCTTCGACGTGCAGGTGACTCCGCTGCAGGACGATGAAAAGCACACCGTCGGCGCGACCGTCAGTTTCGTCGACGTGACGCGGGCGCAGGACCTGCAGAATACGCTGCACCAAATGAACGAGAAGCTCGAGACCACCAATGAAGAGCTCCACTCCGCGAACGAGGAGCTCGAAACCACGAACGAGGAGCTGCAGTCGACCAACGAAGAGTTGGAGACTACAAACGAGGAGCTGCAGTCTACGAATGAAGAGCTGGAAACGATGAACGAAGAGCTCCAGGCGACCAACGAGGAGCTCGAGACGACCAACGACGAATTGCAGATGCGGACCGACGAGCTCAATCAGGCGAATGCGTTCATGCACGCAGTCCTGTCCAGTCTGCGGGTCGGCGTTGCCGTAACCAATTCGCGTCTCGAAGTGATCGCCTGGAACGAGACAGCCGAAAACATGTGGGGCGTACGCGCGAAGGAGGCGCAGGGTCAGTCGATCTACGACCTCGGGATCGGCCTGCCGCTCGACAAGCTGAACAAGCAGATACGGGAATGCCTCAACGGGAAAAAGGACGGTGACGAACACGTCCTGCAGGCGGTCAACCGGCGCGGCAAGGCGATCGCGTGCAAGGTCACGTGCAAAGCGTTCACCGGCACCGACGGCAATCGCGGCGTCACGCTGCTGATGGAACAAACGCAGTGAGAAACCGAATTGCCTCGCTCAAGCACGACGCCGATCTGGCGCTCCAGCGGTTTGCGGACCTCCGCGAGCGGAGCGCCGACGGCGACGCCAACCCGCGGCTCTTGGACGAGGTTCTGGAAGAGCTTTCTGTCGCGCTGCATGAGCTCCAGGCAGGATCCGACGAGCTGCGCGAGCAAAATGAACGATTGCTGGTGGCCGAGAACCGGCTTTCGGAAGAACGGCGCCGCTACCAGGAGCTGTTCGAGTTCGGGCCGGATGGTTATCTGGTCACCACGGCAACGGCGGTGATCCGCGAGGCGAACCGCATGGCCGCCGCATTGCTCGGCGTCACAACCGCCACTCTGTTCAGCAAGCCATTGTCAGTGTTCGTCCATATCGATCGGCGGCCCGCCTTCCGCACGCTGATCAACAGCATGGCGGCGGGCGAAATGACGACGCAGACGCTGGAAACATCGATCGTCCGGCGCGGCGGAGGCGAATTTCCAGCTGTTCTTCGCGTGACCGCGGCGCGCTCGCCCCGAACGGCGAACGTGGAGCTCCGCTGGACGCTTCGCGACGTCAGCACGGAACGGGCGGCGCAACTGGACTTGCTCGCGCAAATCGAAGAACGCAAGCGCGCCGAAGACTCGCTGCGCGGCTCCGAGCTCCGCTATCGGCACTTGGTCGAGCACGCGACCGACATCGTTTACGAACTGGACGGCAGCGGCCGCTTCATCTTTTGTAACGAACGTGCGACGCAGCGCATTCTGGGATACACGGAACGCGAGCTGTTGGGACGGCGCTTGCTCGACCTCGTTCCACGCGGCCATCAGAAGGCGGTCCGCGCCTTCGCGAAGCGCCAGCTGCAACATCCGGGACAGGAAAACTATTTTGAATTTCCTGTACTGTCCAAGGACCAGCGGACAGTGTGGCTCGGTCAGCACGTCTCGCCGGTGCTCCACGGCAAGGAGCTGCGGATCCAGGCGATCTGCCGCGACATTTCGGCACAAGTCGATCGCGTTGCGCAATTGACCCAAACCGGCGAGCAGTGGCGCGATCTATCCGCGCATTTGCAATCGCAGATCGAAGCGGAGCGAGCGCGCATCGCGCAAGACATTCATGACGAGCTTGGCGCGGCGCTGACCGCGATCCGGATGGAGCTGGCGCTGCCGTCCATCTCTGCGGATTCAGAAATTGCGCAGCCTGGACGGCGCAATGCGGCGGTCATCCGTCGCATCGACGCCGCCATTGAGGCAATGCGCCGAATCTGCAGCGACCTTCGTCCCAGCCTTCTCGACAACATGGGCCTCTGTGCCGCGATCGAATGGCTCGCGCAGGATGTGCAGGAACGTGCCGGCATCCGGTGCCAGGTCGTGCTGCAAGGATTCAACAAGGAGCCCGAACCCAACAAGGGCACGGCAATCTTTCGGATCGTGCAGGAAGCCATGACGAATGCGATTCGCCATGCCAAGGCATCGAAGGTGCGCATCAGCCAGCGAATCAACGGCGAAGCGGCCGTCATCTCCATCGCCGATGACGGCCGCGGCATCAAAACGGAGGAGCTGTCGGGACGAAAATCGTTCGGAATCGTCGGAATGCAGGAGCGCGCGCAGTCGTTTGGCGGTAAAGTGACTATCTCCGGCGGCCGGCGCGGCACACGCGTCACCGTCCGCATCCCTACCTCATAGAGGGGGCGCCATGCGAGTACTACTGGTCGATGATCATGCGATCGTTCGAGAAGGGTTGAAGCGCGTTCTCGCCAGCATGGGGGATGGCGTTCAGGTCGGCGAGGCGACGAACGCCGCGCGGGCGCTGCATCTTGCGCGCAAGGCCGAATGGGATTGCGCGCTCGTGGATATCGCGCTGCCGGGTAAAACGGGGCTCGAGCTGTTGAAGGAATTGCGGCGCGAGCGCCCCGCTCTGCCGGTCCTGGTTTTGTCGATGTTCCCCGAAGAGCAGTATGCGGTGCGGATGCTGCGCGCGGGGGCGAGCGCGTATCTCAACAAGGAAAGCGCGCCGGAGCAACTCGTCGCAGCGATTCGCACAGTCTTGCGCGGCGAGAAATATCTCAGTCCGAGAATGGCCACGCAGATCGCTACCAACGTGGGCATCGAATCGACGCGCCCACCGCACGAAACGCTGTCCGACCGCGAGTTTACCGTGATGCGTCTGATGGCCTCGGGCGTCACGCCGCGCGACATCGCGCAACAGCTTTCCCTCAGCATCAAGACGGTCAGCACATACCGGTCCCGGATCCTGCAGAAGCTGACGTTGCAAAACAACGCGCAGCTGATCGCCTATGCGGTGAAGAACAGTCTCGTGACGTAAGGCTCTGCTCGCTTCATCGCGCCGTTTTGTGGATGTACCGCCCAATGGTTGATAGGGCGGCATGGCTACTTGCCTTGGTACCTCCTACGCCCGTATCAGACGGCGGCCGATAATGAATCGGCAACGCGCGCAAGAGAATAGTCATCGACGATTGGGAGCTCTATGAGCTCGCGCGTTTCCGAAAACTGAGCGAAGGAGAGCGAAATGGCTGCCAAATACGGGAGCAAGGCGAAAAGCAAGGTCAAGAAGGCGATGCATGAACGAAAACGCGGGACGCTGAAAAGCGGCAGGTCGGGCAAGAAGGTCAAGAGCCGCAAACAGGCGATCGCGATCGGCCTCTCGCAAGCGCGCAGAGCCGGCGCGAAGGTACCCCGCAAGCCCTCCAAGAAGAAGTCCTCCTCGAAGAAAAAATAAGCTTCGTCTGCGCGCGCCGGGCATTGCGCTCACGCGCGCCGCTGAGCGTCGATCCGTCGCCAAGCTGCGCGCGCCGCGCACTGCGGCGTAGGAAAAGTCCTACATCAGATTGCGACATCCTCCGGCTGTATTGTAGATTCTTCCCCATGAAAGAATTGAAGTCCCTAGTGACGTTTTTACAGACTGCGAAACGGCGAATGAAGATCACCGAGGGACTCCATGTCCGTCCGGCGCGCGGCCAGGAGTTGCTCATGTCGCGGATTAGGCAGTTACGCCAGGCTTCTCTTCTTTACGAGGACGGCTCGGTGATCCGGCGGATGCAGGAGCTCGTCGACACGCTGGCGTGGATTCGGATCGAGCTCGCGCCATCGCCGGACGCTTCCGCATCGCCGAACGATGCCACTCGTCGGCAACGTGCGCTCACGAAGATGGATACGGCGCTCGATATTGCCAAGCAACTCGTCTTCGATCTCGACAGGGAGCTGCGGCGCCGCGACGACGGATCGCCGAAGGCGGCGGCAGAGTAAAAAAACAGATTCCTCGGACGACTGAGCGTTGTCCTCGGAATGACAAGCTCAGGCAGTCGAGCCGAGCGAAGCGAGTCCTGAGCCGAGCGAAGCGAGTCCTGAGCGGAGCGAAGGAGTTGCTGTTGATTTTCAGCTGCTTCTCAACCCTCCAGCTCGGCCTTTCGATGCGCGATCCGCCGTGCTAGTTCTGCCAAGTCCAAGCCGCTCGCGCGCGCTCGCGGAAAGAGTTTTGCCTCTTCTTCGCGGAAGTGATGCGCTGCATACATGGCAAGCGCGTCGATCTTCCCGGCGTACTCGCGACTACGCGGATCGGTGTGCGACAACTCGAGGACGAGCTCGTCGAGCGTTCGGTGCTCGATGCGCGCCGCGTCCACCAAATCGACGTCGAGAACCGACGAAGCGCGGAGCGCGGGATAAAAGAGCTCCGCTTCGATCTGCGAGTGCCGCCGCAGCGCCTTGCACGCTTCGGCAGCAAGCTTTTTCTCCGCGGCGCGATGGTGGCGAGATTCGGCATCGGAGAGCTTGCCAAACATTTCCAGCAACTCGACGTGCTCAGCGTGCAATACTTCCAGCGCATCGCGTTGATCGTTGTTGTTCGACGGCTTTCGTCGGTTCATCGTCATCAGAGTTTTCTCGAATGGCGAGCCGGCGGGTCCGGACGATTACAGTGTGCAGCTGCGATACAAGAATGGACATCGTCATTGTGCTGGTTGCGCTGCGGTGAAGTAGACGACGGGAGTGCAATAATGTGCAGCGTGATGCGAAATAATTACCGCACCTTGTATACCGATATCGAAACGCCGTGACATGCGGGCCGTAAGCGACCGTATGCGGAAGCGATAACCAGGATTGCCCATGAGTGCACAAGATGCGGGACCGCCGAAGGCAAAGCCGACCGGCGATAATGTTCTGATCGTCGATGACAATCGCGATGCCGCCGACGCGCTCGCGATGGCGTTACGCGAATACGGGCATACGGTTACGGCAGCTTACTCAGCCCGCGAAGCCTTGGATTTGTTGGACGAGAGCCCTGAAATTCGCCTCGTTGTTTCCGACATTCGGATGCCCGAGGTTTCGGGCTTTGATTTTCGCCGTGTCGTGAGGCATCGGTTCCCGGGTCTCCCGATGGTGATGATTACAGGAATTCCCGTGACGAGCGAGGACGTCGTCCCCCGCGATACGGCAATCCTGCAGAAGCCCGTTGCCGCCCGCGATCTCCAGCAGGTCATCCTCCAGCTTCGAGATGAAGCTGCGCGCGACGCGTCCGATCGCTAAGACAAAGAACCGCTAAGGTCTAAGCGAGCGCGGTCTTTACGCGTTCGGCCGTGAACGGCACCGTGCGCAACCGTTTGCCGGTCGCATCGAATACCGCGTTGGCCAGCGCCGCCGGTACTGTCGTCGCTGCAGCCTCGCCGGCGCCGAGCGGCGGCTCGGTTTGGCGCATGACGAGGTCGATCTTGATTTCCGGGACGTCGGGAAACGCCAGAATCGGATAGCTCGCCCAATCGACGCTCGTCACGCGCCCGCGATCGAACGCGACTTCCTCGAATAGAGTGCGCGACAGCGTTTGCAGTATGCAGCCCTCGACTTGTTGCGAGAGCGCGTCGGGATTGATGACGAGTCCGCAATCGTGGGCGCAACCGACACGGGTCACGCGAATCGCTCCGCTCGATCGATCGACCTCGGCCTCCAGTGCCGTCGCAACATACGTCTCGTTGTTCTTGTAGTGAACGTACGCGATGCCGCGTCCGACGCGCGCCTGCGATGGCGAGGCTCGTGGCCTCCATTCGATCAGCGCTGCGGCGCGCTTCAGCACCTCGATGCCGCGCGGATCGGTCAGATTCGCGAGACGCCATTCGAACGGGTCGCGTTTCGCCGCGACCGCCAGCTCGTCGGCCATGCTTTCCACTGCGAAGCAGTTTGCGACTTTGCCGGGCGCGCGAATGTTCGACGGCCGCAACGGCGACGTCTTGTGCCAATGCACTTGGACTTCGGTATGCGGACACGTATACGACGGCGCGCCGTTCTGGCTGATGAGCCCAGTCGAAATGCCCGGCACTTGCTCGATGCCGGCTGCCTCCAGCCCGAGAAGCGGGACGTTCGGTAAATTAGCTGTCGCTTTCGGCAGCCACATCTCCGTCCGCCACGCGGCGATCTTGCCGTCCGCATCGAGTGCGCTTTCGATCGCGATCAATTGCGGCGGGCCTTTCGGATCCCAGCCGTGCTCGTCAGCGCGCATCCACTGAACGCGAACCGGCTTGCCGACCGCACGCGACAGCAGCACGGCGTCGGCCGCCGCGTCGTCGTGCCCATTCATTCCGTAGCAGCCCGCGCCGTCAAGATAGATGAGCCGCACTTTGTCTTGCGACATGCCGAGCATTTTGGCGAACGTTTCGCGGAATTTATGCGTCGCCTGGCTCGCGGTCCATACGGTTGCGCGATCGCTCTTCACGTCGGCGACGGCGCACGAAGGTCCCATCGACCCGTGCGTCTGCAGCGGCCAATAATATTCGCCGGTGATGCGGGCCGATGCTTGCGCGAGCGTCCGTTGCGCTTCGCCTTTTCGCACGAGGAATTCCTCGCCCTCGAACGGGCCGGTGCGTAACCATTCACGCACCGCGGCGCTGCCGATCAAATTGCTGTCGTTCGACCATTGCGCCTTAAGCATCTTCGCTGCAATCACCGCATCCCATTCGTCGGGCGCGACGACGCCCAGGAAGCTGCCGATGCGCACGACGCGAACGTTGGGAATCGACTTGATCGACGCTTCATCAAAGTCGACCAGCTTAGCGCCAACAGTGGGCGGCCGAATCGCCCGGCCGTGCACCATTTCCGGCAACGAAAAATCGTGCACGTAAAGATGGCGGCCCGTCACTTTCGCCGGTATATCGGGACGCGGCAGCGGCTTGCCGACAACCGTGTACGTCGACGGATCCTTGAGCGGCGCTTTCGGATCGACCTTTTGCGCGAAGCGCTTGTCGCCCACCAATTCGCCGATGCGAACGCCGGCGCCACCGCCTTTTGCTCGTACGCTGCCGCCGACGCATTCGAGCTCGTTTGCAGGCTTGCCCGTACGCTCGGCCGCGAGGCGCAGCAATGCCTCACGCGCGGTCGCCGCGGCTTGGCGGATCTGCACGCCGCCGCGCATGATGCCGCTGCTTCCGGCGGTCGGCCCCTGGTCCGGCGTTAATGCCGTGTCGCCTTCGATCAGCGCAATGGTGCCGACGTCGATGCCCAGCTCTTCCGCGGCCATTTGGCGGATCGCAATGCGCAGGCCCTGCCCGAGATCGACCTTGCCGCAGTAGAGCGTGACGCTGCTGTCGGGATGGACGGCGAGAAACCCGTCGACGTCGTTCACGTCGAGCGGCTTCCCGAGCGCGCGATCGGCGCCGGCGACAACCTGCGCGATGCTTGATGCCGGCAACGCGAACCCGATGACGAGCGCGCCGCCCGTCTGGAGAAATTCGCGCCGCGTAATCGCCGTGTTCATGCCTTGGTCTCCTTGCCGTTCGCCTTCGCGCGCATCGCCGCGCGAAGGATGCGGTGATGCGTGCCGCAACGGCAAAGATTTCCGGCGAGCGCCGCTTTCGCATCGGCGAGCGAGGCGTCAGGCTTGCGCTTCAGTAGCGCGACCGATGTCATCACCATGCCGTTCGTGCAATAACCGCATTGCGCGGCCTGCTCGGCAATGAACGCGGCCTGCACCGGATGCGGCTTCTCGAGCGAGCCCACGCCTTCGATCGTCGTGACGTTCGCCGAGCCGACGCGTGAAACGGGCAGCGTGCACGAGCGCGTGGGTTGTCCGTCGACGAGCACCGTGCAAGCGCCGCACTGCGCGAGTCCGCAACCAAATTTCGCGCCGGTGAGTCGCAGATGATTGCGCAACACATAAAGCAGCGGCTCGTCCGGATCGCGGACGTCGACGCTGCGCGCCTCGCCGTTCACGCGCAACCGGTAGCTCGGCATCGCGCTCTCCTTGAATTCTCGCGTCGGTAGCGCTCGTTATTGCGCGGGAATCATCACCAGCCGATCGGAACCCGACTCCCCGCCCCATGCTTCACCGGCACGGCCGAGCATCTGGCGGACATCGGCGTTGTCGCGATTCGATGGGAAACTATCGAACTTTTCAGTGACCGGATCGAAGCGCACGATCGCGTTCGTGCTCCAGTCGGTGACCCATACCTTGTCGCGGTTATCGACCCAGACCGAATACGCGTGCGCGGCCCCCGGCAGCTTCCATTCGCGCCACGTATTCGCCGCCGGGTCGTACATGCCGACCTGCCCCGTATTCCAATAGCTGACCCACAGTCGCCCTTTGGAATCGGACCAAATTCGCCGCGCGCCCTGGTCTTTCGTCGGCGGCTCAATCACGGTGGCGTCGCCGGTTTCCACGTTGATGCGCGCAATGTGGTTGCCGGCGAGCGACGCATAGTAGACGTCGCCGTTCGGTGTCGTCGTGATGCCATACGGCCCGCGACCGCGCGGCGCTTTCCAGACCTTGACGTCGTTCGTCGCGGGATCGACGCGCCCGTAGTAGCCGCCCTGCCCGGTAAACCAGACGCGTCCCTTTTTATCGAACGTCAGCGTATTGAGATTCGTGTAGCCGTTGTCGGAGGGCAACGGCCATTTGCGCACGTCGTGCGTTTTCGGATCGATGCGGACGATTGCGTTCTGTCCGCCGTCCGTCACCCACGGTGCGCCGTCAGGTCCGACGATGACGCCATGCGGCGCTGATCCGCGGCCCAGCGGAACCTCGTCGTAGTGGCCGGTCTTGGGATCGAGGATGCCGAGCTTGCCGCTACGCTGCGCGGTGTAGTAGACGGGTCCGCCCGCCGTTGGCGTCGCGGCGACATCATGGACGCCCGCTCCGGGCGCGACGTTGAAATACGATGGCTCAGACCACGCCGCGGCCGCCGAGACAAGCGTGGTGATGACCACGAAGAGCTGCGTTGCTCGCCGTAGTGAAGGCGCCATGATGACCTCGCTACCTCGTTAGAATGTTCGTGCTGTGTTGTTGCGGAGACAAGATCGAGTCGGGGAAGTTTAGTCCGGCCGAGGCCGAGCGGATACCACCGGCACCTTCCCGGGTTCCGTTATGCTCGCGGTTGCATCCAGCCGTCCCTCGCAGCCGTACAGGCCAGAGCACGCTGTGATCCATCACCCAAGAGTCCGATGAGCATCCAACCGACGCTCCTGATGATTGCCGACATCGCGGGTTATACGCGGTTCATGAAATTCCATTACATGAGCCTCGTCCACGCGCAGGAAATCGTGGCGAAGCTTCTCGAGGCCATCATCGACGGTGCACCCGCGTTGCGGCTTGCGAAACTCGAAGGCGATGCGGCCTTTTTCTATTTGCCGAGCGCCTCGGACGGTAGCTTCGATCCTTCTCTTGTCGCGAGTCAAGCTGCAGCGATCTACCAGGCGTTTCATGCGCGCGCCGCCGATCTGCGCGCCAATAATTTGTGTCCTTGCGACGGTTGCACGCAAGCCGGCGACCTCAAGATCAAGCTCGTCGGCCATGTCGGCGCGGTGGCCGTGCAAAAGGTAAAGCAGATGACGGAACTCGCGGGCGTGGACGTGATCGTCGTCCACCGCATGTTGAAGAACGACGTGCCGCTGCCCGAGTATCTACTGGTGACGAAACCGGTTTACGAGATGCTCGATGCGCCGATGCGCGAGCGCGCGGCGAACGTCAGCCTCGAGATGGACGATCTCGGTCCGGCGCAAGCCTACTATGTGGATCTGCGCGATTGCGGTGACGCGTTGCCCGCAGCAGCAAAGCTGCCGGTGCGTGCGCGATTGGCGCGCCACGTCAGATTAATCTGCCGTTCGGTGCCCTACATTCTCGGACTGAAAAAGCCGTGCGTGGAATTTCGCAACGTGCCGGACGCGGCCCGCGCATAGCTTTCCACGATTATTGCCCGTGATCGTTGACGACTCCGCCGGGGCATTGCGCGACTTGTCCCCAATAACCGTCACAGAATTGCGCGCGCGCAGTGTGCTCACACGCGAACCGCGAAAAAATATTGCCGACCGTGCAGCGGCCAAGCGCCGCCGACAACGACTGCCAGCGATCCGGGGCGACCGGTGAGGCAACGTCGTCGCTTGCTGTTTTCGGCGCCGCCGCGACGGTCGAGGGAACGGCCGCGGCGGGGGCGACTACGATGCTTTCCGCCTTCGCACTCGTGCGCGCGACGGACGAATTCTTGCGGGGCTTGATCGGCTCGACGCGCGGCGCTTCGGCGGTGGATACCGTTTCGGGAATCGTTTCGGCACTGGGCAGCGGTGCAAGTGCTGTGTTACGCCACGCTTCGGCGGCGAGCGCGGCTGGCGAAATGCCTGACTGCGGCGCAGCGCTCACAGGCGCGGAGAACGGTTGCTCGCTCGATGCCTCCCGCCCGCCTCGCAACTGTTGCGCGAATCCGTAAGCAAGAAAGCCGACGGCAAGCGCAAACAATGTAATTGCCGTGGTTTGCAACGGCGAGCTGGTGCTTGACGCAGCCGGCGAGACAGAAGGAGCGGCGGGTTTGGCGTGTCGTCGCGCACGCCGTACCCTGACAATATCCAGGGTCCGCGACACGGTGCGTGCCACGGGAAATGCCATCGCTTCGAGACGGCGCGGCAGCGGAAGCAGCTCGGATACCGTATCGTCGCGAGCCCGGCGAAGCGCGGCTCGGCACGGTAGACATAACTTGGCGCGAGGCAGAGTACGCCCGCCACAGATGTTGCATTTCATCATGGCCCCTGGCCCGCCCCCGAGGGCACGAGCGATAACACGCGACTGCAAGCTTATGACAACGTCATTGTACCCGCAGGAGAGTACGCGCCGTCAACCTGCAAACTATATGCCATTGTCATTGCCCAGTTCTAAGAACGACTGATATCGACCATACTTGATTGATATTATTAAAGTTCTTGTGAAATCGGTGCAGAAACGCTTGCCGAGGCCCGCTTCGTACATACCTCGTTACGATTTGGCCAATGTTGCCGTAAACGCGATGCCGCTAACCGCCGTTTTCTCTCGGATGGCGCAGCAAACGCAGCGAAGACCAATCGGTCAAAAGATAGCGGCGCCTTGCAGAGGAGAGTTCCGATGAAGCGGATGATCATGGCGGTCGCGGCGGCAACGCTCGCGATTCTCCCCAATGCCTTGTTGGCCCAGGACGCCACGCCGCCGGCGCCGCCGCTCAGCGCTACGCAGGCGCAACAGGTACAAAGGGAAATGGACGTTTATCGTCGCGAGACGGACGCCCGTGTGGCGCGCGGCGAAATTACCTCCGACGAAGCGCAACGTTTGCTGCAATGGCGCGAATGGCAACTTGCCCAGCAAGCGGCTGGTCTCGCACCGGCGCCGCCCCCGCCTGCCGATCGCATCGTCATCGCGCCGCCGCCCTACCCGGCCCCGCCGTATTACTATCCGTATCCTTATTACGCCCCGTACTACGCGCCTGGTTACGTCGCACCGGGGTGGGGTGTTTCGGTGTGCGCGGGTCGGGCATTTCGCCACGGGTTCGGCAGTTTCTGCATTTGACGGCGCTAACCCCCACGCTACGGGTACATCGTCGCGATAAACGCCTTGTCCTGCTTCGACAACGCGTAATTCTCCGGCGTCGCCTTGTGATCGGTGAACAGGCTCGCATCGAACTGGTACAGCATGATTGAGGCGATGTCGAACGCCGATGCCGCAATGCCCTTCGGCGAATATTTTTTCAGGATGTTGTCGTCGATGTCCTCCTTCGTCCAGTAGTTGGGCGGTCCGGAAAAAGCGGCGTAGACCGCCTTCTTGTTCCAGTGCAGATGCTCCGTTGGGCTCTGGTGCTCGTGGATGCAGCCGAGCGCGTGCCCGAACTCGTGTACGACGACACGCTGGTATTCGCGGTCGGACGTATCGTCCTTGAGCCAGCCGAAATTCATTGTTGGCTGATGCTTGGGGAAATACGCCGCGACGAGACATTCGGTCCCCACCGCCGACCAGGATCCTTCGTCAAACGCGAAGGAGATCCGGATTTCGGCATCTTTGTCGTTGCCGAATGCAAGCTTGATGTTCGCGAACTCTTCCCACATATGCGCTTTCGCTTCGGCGCGCTTGCGTTGCTTTGCGGAACCATCGATGAAGCGGCAGCGTACTTTTTGCCCGTCCTCCCATTTACGGCCGGAGACGACCGCCATCTTTGCGCGGAGGATATCTTCCGCACGAAGCGCTCCCGATCGACTCGCAGTCAGCAGCGCACGAGCGCGCGTTTCGGCATCGCGCCGCGCGACGTGCAACGCCGGCTGAAGTTCCGCCGGGACCACGCGATCGATGCAAGTGTGACGCCGCCAGCTCGGCGCGAGAATCGTCTTGTTTGCCATCGTCATCCCTCCTGCCGTCGGTTCCTACGTGTTTCGTTTAGCGCGTCAACGCGAAATCAGGTGCGTGATCGATGTTGCGGCGGATCGCGCGCTTACGCTGTGCGGACGGCTGGAACGTGAAATCGAGACCGGTCTTCCCGACGCCCAACACGCGCGCAAGCGTCGCCGCAAGCGTTGGCTTGTCGTCGTCGAAGTCGCCATGATGCTTGGCCCTCGATGCCACCGCTGATCCTTCCGGCGCATCGTTCGGTGCGAGCACCCATTCCGCATTGCCGTTCGTGCCAAACAGCGCCTTGAGCGCCGGATCGGCATCGATGCACACTGCGAGGCCCAGCAGCGCCTCGCCCTTCGGGTGCAGGACCGGAACATGCAGCGTGTCATCCAGTGCGTTCGACACGAGATAGAGCAGCGACTTGTGGTAGAGGTTGGCGCAATCGTCGTCCTGCTCGGTCGCGTCGTCGAGCGTGAAGAGCGCCAAGTTTGCAAGAGTCCCCGCTTTGACCGCCGGCAAATATGTTTCGTTGAAGAGCAGCGTGGTGATCGCCGGCGCCCATAGCGTGCAGCTCGCGATACGCAGACCGAGTCCCGTCGCGCCGCGAATCGGACCCGCGGGGATCGTTCCCGTGCCGGTCACGTATTGCACGACCGGTGCGTGGAATATGCTGCCGGCGCTGTGTGCGACGATGTGAAGCTCCATGCTGGCATCGGCTCGCGCGAGCGTGGCAAGCTCATCCAATACGAGCCGCGCCCCGCCCGTTGTCGATGCCGTCGCGGCAATGGCGTTCTGTTTCATCTGCGACCACATGGCCGCACCGCCGGCCGCGCGTGCGAGCGGCTCGAGCGTGTCGTCGATCCGATCGAGAACGAAATCTTTCGCAGCGTCAATGATGCCTTCGGGTCGGCGTCGATTGATCGCGTCCTGCAGGATGTCCTTGACCGCGCTCCACGCGTCGCTGTGCCAGATGAACGCCAGCGGATAGACCTCGGCGTCGAGCATCGTCTTGCGGTAGTCGGCGATGCGATGCAGCGCGCCATCCTCGGCGACAAGCCCGCCGTGCGCGTAGAGAAGAATCCGCTTCTTCTTCCATCCGGCGGTGATGCGCGGAATGTCGCTCTGTACGATCTCGCGGACCAGCTCCGGCGTCGTCCCGATGTTGCCCTGCGTTTGCAGCGCGCCATCGTTGCCGAGGCTTATCACGTGCGGCCGGATCTCGTCGTAGGCCCATTCCTTCGCGCGTGCCGTGGCGGCAAAGACGCGCTTCGACGTCGACAGCCGCGTGCGGAGCTCAATCGGCGAGCCGAGCCGCGCGACCCACGCGTCGGTGCCGTTGGCGAGCCAGTCGTCGTAGCCCAGGTGCGCCAATCCCTCGTGCGCCCAACGCGCGCCCCAGGAGTTCTGCAGCCAGAATCCTTCGGCGTCGTACGCGACAAGTGCGAACGCGTGCACGCCACGCGTATCGTCGACCGGCGTGATATGTCCGTCGCGCTTGACCGAAAGCCAACCGGAATGAACGTTCGCGCTGACGTAAAGAATGCCCGCTTCGGTGATCGCCGCATGCATGGCGACCAGATCGCGATGGTTGACGCGGAAGTAGGCGCCGAGCGGTCGCCGCAGCGCATCGTTCACGCAGCGTTCGGACAGAAGCCCTTCGCCCGAAGCGCGCCATAGGTCGAAGGTGCAAACGCCGTGTTTTTGCCAACCCTTCATCGCGCCGCGACAACTCGACCCCGAATAGTCTTCGCCGGCCCATTCGTCGTAACGACGCGCCATGTCGTAGAGCATGAAGGGACTTACATCGCTTGCATCGGGCGCGACTTGGCGCGCCCGCAACAGATAGTGAACGACGGTGGCAAGCCCGAATCCGGTACATGCGCCCTCCGAGCCCTGGTCCTGCACCGGCACCTTCGATTTGCGGTAATGAGCTAGCGGACGGACCGGCGGCACTTCGACGAGCGTCGGCGTATAGAGCAAGTCGCGAAAATCGAGCGTATCCGGCCGTGCATCGAGCGTGCGGCCGGCAGACGTACTCGCGCGAGGACGCGAACGTTTGGCTTTCGGCATGGTGGTCGATGGTCGAGAAAAGATCGCCGCGGAACTACACCGCATTTCGCGCCCCGACGCAAACGAATATTCGTGGCCGATCCGCTACCGCTAGAATGGCAACTCAGTCATCCGCGGGAACAACAGCATGCCCTCCTCCACAAAAGTCGCAATCGTCACCGGTGCGGGCAGCGGCATTGGCAAAGCCGCCGCGCTTGCGTTACTGCAGCATGGCTATCGCGTTGCGCTCGCCGGACGACGGCGCGAGCCGCTGGAGAAGACGGCTGCCGAAGCCGCCGAGGGCCACGCGCTCGTCGTTCCAACAAACGTTGCCGATCCTGCATCGGTTCGCGCATTGTTCGGCGAAACAGTGCAAGCATTCGGCCGCGTCGATGTGCTGTTCAACAATGCGGGCGTAAACGCGCCGGGAATTCCGCTCGAGGATTTGACGTTCGAACAGTGGAAGAACGTCGTCGACATCAACTTGACCGGCATGTTCCTGTGCATGCAGGAAGCTTTCCGGCGGATGAAAAGCCAGACGCCGCGGGGCGGCCGCATCATCAACAACGGCTCGATCTCCGCGCATGCGCCGCGGCCGAATTCCGCCCCTTACACGGCGACCAAGCACGCGGTCACCGGACTCACGAAGTCGGGTTCGCTCGATGGGCGCAAATACGATATCGCCGTCGGTCAGATCGATATCGGCAATGCCGGGACTGAAATGGCGGCGCGGATGGCGTCAGGCGTACCGCAGGCGAACGGTCAGATCGCAGTTGAGCAGCTGATGGACGTCGCGCACGTCGCCAATGCCGTTGTGCACATGGCAAGCCTCCCGCTCGACGCGAACGTACAGTTCATGACCGTGATGGCAACCAAGATGCCATTCGTCGGTCGCGGCTAGCGGCCGCCGTACGCGATAGAACGGTCCGCGTTATCGGGCCGACGAAGGAATCCGTCGTGGCGGCCCGTGTCTCGGCTCGGGTCCGCCTCTGCGCGGCGAGCGCTGTCTGGGCTCGAACGCAACGATTTGCCGCGGCGGCTCGACCGGATCGAAGTCGACCCAATGGCCACGGCGCCAAAGGCCATCCGACCATTCCACCGTGCGGGCGCCCTGCATACGCAGCACATCGACCACGGTACCTTCGTTCTCGTTACCGTCGATGTGCACGGCGACCATAATCCCGGCTTGTCGCACGACATTGCTCGCCGTGCCGTTTTCCACCGGAGCACCCAACGACCGCATCGCGCCCGCGAGCGACCCAGCGTAGGCCCCCGCGGCGAGACCGCCCGCAATGGCCACCGGACCCACGAGCGGTGATGCAACTAACCCTGCGACTGCGCCCAGCGCGCCGCCAACCGCGGCGCCAGCGAGTACGCCTAATTCGCCGCCGCGTGCGCCTTCGTCGGCGTCCTGATCGCCGCCCAGCGGTAGCCGATGATGGCGTCCGGGCGGATTGACGGCGAAGCGATCGATGTCGGCGTCGGTGAAGCCGACGTCGTGCAATTTTTCGATCGTGCGATTTGCCGAAGCGTTGTCATCGAATACTCCGGCGATGATTCGTGTCATGACAGCCATTCCGATGTTGCGACCGACGGAAGGCCGCCTTGACCCAATAGTAGCGATCAAGGCTTAAGTCGAAGCAGCGGCTGAACCCGGAAAGGGCTGTCGGTAAAATGACTACATCAGGTCGGTCGCGCAGAAGCGGATTGCTCCCCAGGGGCGGGGCACTTTATTCGCGCTGCAGGGCCGCCCCAAAAGTGCGAATTGCCCCCTTCGGGGGCAGCGCAGCGGCGTCAGCCGCAAGCGTGGGGATACTTTATTCGCGCTGCAGGGCCGCCCCAAAGCGCGAATTGCTCCTCCTTCGGGGGCAGCGCAGCGGCGTCAGCCGCAAGCGTGGGGGTACTTTACTGACCTCGATCGGGATTCACGATGCCGCCCGGACACTGAGGCACCTTGCCCCAATAGCCGTCGCAAAAGCGTATGCGGACGCGCTGGTCACACACGACGCGGCTCAAAAACCC
>VBCG01000103.1 GCA_005881895.1 Betaproteobacteria bacterium | reverse complement strand
AGCGAGCTCGACACCACGCAAATTCTCGGCTTGTTGATCTACTGGCTTGCCATCCTCGCGGCGTTGATGATCGCGTTCAACAGCATGGGGCTCGCGTACGTGACCGATCTTGTCGGACGTGTGCTCCTGTTCGTTCCCCGAGTGATCGTCGCGATCGTCATCCTTGCGTTCGGCGCCTATCTCGCGCGGTTTGTGGGTGCGGCGGTGGCGACCTACTGCAAGAACATCGCGCTCCCCGACGCGCCGCTCCTGGGCCGGCTCTCGTTCTGGGCGATTCTCGTGTTCGTCGTCCTCGTCGCGCTCGACCAACTCGGGCTCGGCGACATCATTCGACAGAGCTTCCTGATCATCCTCGCGGCGGTCGCGCTGGCGCTGGCGCTGGCGTTCGGAATCGGCGGGCAGAAACGCGCCGCCGAGTGGCTGGAACGTTGGTCGCGACAGCATGAAAGCGAACTCGACACCAAGCAGCGCCACTCGCTCGATCGATCGGTGAAATGACGCATTGCGGGCGCCCTGCGCCCGGCCCCGAAAGCACTGCGTGACAATTCCAAGCGTCG
>VBCG01000102.1 GCA_005881895.1 Betaproteobacteria bacterium | reverse complement strand
GGGACGGCAGTGGCGTGAACTTCGCGCTGTACTCGGCGAACGCAACCGGTGTCGACCTCGTCGTCTTCGACGCGAGCGGCCGCCGCGAGTTGAAGCACTTTCCGCTCCCCGAACGCACCGACATGGTGTGGCACGGCTATCTGCCCGAAGCGCGACCGCGCCTGCTGTACGGCTACCGCGCGCATGGCCCGTATCGGCCCGAAGAGGGATATCGCTTCAATGCGCACAAACTGCTGCTCGATCCCTACGCTCGCAGCATCGTCGGCTCGGTGCGCTGGAGCGACGCGCTTTATGGACATACGCCGGGTCATCCGCGCGAGGACCTGTCGCGCGATCGGCGCGACAGCGCGCGTGCGATGCCGAAGAGTCAGGTCATCGAGTCCGCGTTCACGTGGAATGACGATCGACGCCCGGCGGTTCCTTGGCACGAGACCGTCATCTACGAGCTGCACGTGCGCGGCTACACCCGGCGCCATCCGGACATTCCGCCGGCGCTGCGCGGCACCTACACCGGACTCGCCACGGCGCCCGTCATCGATCACTTGCGGCGCCTCGGTGTGACAACGATCGAATTGATGCCGGTGCATTCGTTCGTCGACGAGCGGCCGCTGATCGAGCGTGGGCTGCGCAACTATTGGGGCTACAACACGATCGGTTACTTCGCGCCGGACGCGCGCTATGCGATACAAGATCCCGTCTGCGAATTCAAAGCGATGGTGAAAACGCTGCACAAGGCGGGATTCGAGGTAATCCTCGACGTCGTCTACAACCACACGGCGGAAGGCAACGAGCACGGCCCGATGTTGTCGTTTCGCGGCATCGACAACACCGCTTACTACCGGCTTCGCGAGGACAACCCGCGTTACTACGTCGACATCACCGGTTGCGGCAACACGCTGGACATGCGATATCCGCGCGCGTTCCAGATGATGATGGATTCGCTCCGCTATTGGGTCGCGGAAATGCACGTCGACGGCTTTCGCTTCGATCTTGCGCCGGCGCTCGGCCGCGAGCTGCATCAAACCAACCACATCGGTCCATTCTTCGAGCTCTTGCGCCAGGATCCTCTGCTCGCGCAGGTGAAGCTGATCGCGGAGCCGTGGGACCTGGGCGAGGGCGGCTATCAGCTCGGACATTTTCCTGCGGGATGGTCGGAGTGGAACGATCGCTATCGCGACATCGTCCGCGCGTATTGGAAAGGCGACCGCGGATTGATCGGCGAGTTCGCGCGACGCTTGACCGGGTCGAGCGACTTGTACGGCGGCAGCGGCCGGCTTCCGCATGCGAGCGTCAACTATGTGACTTCGCACGACGGCTTCACGCTCACCGATCTCGTGTCCTACAACGTCAAGCACAACGCGGCGAATCGCGAGCACAACCGAGACGGAAATGACCACAACGTGTCATGGAATTGCGGCGTCGAGGGCCCAACCGACGATCCCGCGATAGGCACGCTACGCGCGCGGCAAAAACGCAATCTGCTGGCGACGCTCCTGTTTTCGCAGGGCGTGCCGATGCTCGCGGCCGGCGATGAAATGGGGCGCACGCAACACGGCAACAACAACGCCTATTGCCAGGACAACGAGTTGAGCTGGGTCGATTGGCATCTGGATGACGAACGCGAGCAGATGCTGGCGTTCACGCGTCGAGTGCTGGCGCTTCGACGTCTGCACCCGGTGTTCCGGCGTCGTCGATTCTTGCAGGGAAGCGCGCCGCAGGGCGCAACGGGGAAAGACGTCACATGGCTCACGCCGGCCGGCACTGAGATGACCGTCGTCGAATGGAACCAGGACTTTGCACGATGTCTCGGCGTGCTGCTGGCTGGCGATGCCTTCGGCGAAACGGATGCGCGTGGGCAGCCGTTGCGTGACGATAACGTCCTGTTGCTGTTCAACGCCTATCACGACGCGATCGAGTTCCATCTGCCCGGCGACGACGGTGCGCGGCGCTGGCGCGTGCTGATCGACACGGCGCACGACGGGGGCATCGTCGCGGACGAAACGTTTCACACCGCGCCGACGTACGATCTTGCCGGTCGCTCCATCGTGCTGCTGCTCCAAACGTGACGGATATTGGGCCCCCACGCTTGCGGCTGTCGCCGCTGCGCTGCCCCCCAAGGGGGAGCAATTCGCGCCTTGGGACGGCCCGGCGGCGCTCATGACTACCGCATTACATCGCCTCGCGGCGCTGCATGGCATCGCGAGCGACTATCGCGACATCTGGGGCGCATTGCATTCCGTCAGCGACGGTACGCTCCGCGCGTTGCTGTCGACGATGGGCATCGACGCGTCGACTGGTGAAGCGGTGGAAAAGGCATTCGTCGAAACGACACGGCTGCGCTGGCAGCGCGTCATCGACGCCGCGACCGTTATTCGCGAGGACACGCCGCTCCGCATCACGTTGCGTTTGCCGAGCGGGCTCGACGAAGCAAATCTCCGCTGGCGAGTCATCGCCGAAGACGGCCGGGAATCGAGTTCGACGTTCGACCCCAAGATACTTCCTCCCCGCGAAGGAATGGCGTTCTCGGGCGCCGCCTACGTTGCCCGAGAATTGACTCTCGACGTTGCGCTCGGCGCTGGCTACCACAGGCTTTTCATTTTCGAACGCGACGCCGCCGTTGGTGAGGGTCTTCTGATCGTGTCGCCGTCCCGCTGCTACATGCCGCGTGAGCTCGCTGACAATGGCCGCGCGTGGGGCGTGGCTGCGCAGCTCTATGGCCTACGATCACAGCGGAATTGGGGAAGCGGTGACTTTTCGGATCTGCGGGTGCTCGTCGACCGCTGCGCGCGCGCCGGCGCGTCGGTGGTCGGCGTGAACCCGTTGCATGCGCGTGCCGCCAACAATCCGGCCGAGGCGAGTCCGTATGCCGCTTCGAGCCGCCTGTTCCTCGATCCACAGTACCTCGACGTCGAAGCCATTGCGGATTTCGACGAGTGCAACGAGGCACGTGCCCTCTTCACGACGCCCCGGTTTCAGGCGACGCTACGCGCGCTTCGTGGCTGCGAGCTCGTCGATCGCGCCGGCGCAGCGGCAGTGCGCAGTCGCGTGCTCGAGATGTTGTATGCAAGCTTTCGCGCTCGCCATCTCGCAAGCGGAACCACGCGTGCCGACGCGTTCCGGCGCTTTTGTGCCGAAGGCGGCGAAGCGCTTCGACGCTACGCCCTGTTCGAAGCGCTGCAAGAACATTTCGAGCGTGATGATTCGAGCCGGAGAGGATGGCCGGCGTGGCCGGAACGCTACCGCGATCCGGCGTCGCCTGCCGTGGCGCGATTTTTAACGGAACACATCGAACGCGTCGAATTTTTTGCCTATCTTCAATGGCAGGCCGACCTGCAACTCGCGGCCGCATGCGGGCGAGCATCGACGCCGGCGCTTTCGGTGGGCTTGTATCGAGACCTTGCGGTGTCTGTCGATCGTGGCGGCGCCGAAGCGTGGACTTACCAGCAGTGTTACGCGCTCGGTGCGAGCGTCGGGGCGCCGCCCGACGATTTCAATCTGCTTGGACAGGACTGGGGCATCGCGCCATGGATACCCTCGCGCCTTGCCGACGCCGCTTACGAACCGTTCATCGCGGTCCTCTGCGCCAACATGCGGCACGCAGGCGCATTACGCATCGACCATGTGATGGCGTTGATGCGCTTGTTCTGGATCCCGCTCGGCGGCATGCCGGCGGACGGTGCTTACGTCGGTTATCCATTGCATGCGCTTCTCGGCATCGTCGCGCTCGAGAGCCAGCGTAATCGCTGCCTGATCATCGGCGAGGATTTGGGTACGGTGCCCGGCGAAGTGCGGGTTGCGCTAGAAGATGCCGGCGTGCTGTCGTACGACGTTTTCTATTTCGAACGGCGATCGTCCGGCGATTTCAAATCCCCTGAGGAATACGAAGAGCAGGCGATTGCGGTCGCCAGCACGCACGATCTTCCTACGCTCGCAGGATGGTGGGAATCGCGCGATCTTGCGCTCCGCGACGCACTGGGATTGATTCCGACCGAGGAGGAGCGTGACCGCCAGCTCGTCGCGCGCGCGCAGGATCGCGCCAGGCTTCTGCTGGCGCTTGACCATGCGAAGCTCAAACCGGAAGGCGTGAGCATCGATCCGGCGTTGGTGCCCGTGATGACGCCAGAGCTGGCGCGCGCCGTTCACGTCTATCTGGCGAGGACGCCTGCCAAGCTGACGGTCGTCCAGCTCGAAGATGCGATCGGCATGCTCGACCAGACGAATCTCCCCGGGACCACAACCGAGCATCCGAACTGGCGCCGCAAACTGATTCTCTCGCTCGAGCAGTTGCAGCGCGATGCCCATTTTGACGATCTCGCCGCGGCGTTGCGTCATGAGCGAGCCGCTCCGCCATTGATTGACCGAGTTGCGCTCTGGTAGAATTCCATTGCGCCGATTTGAGCTTCAGCTTGCGGGCGCCCAATAAATGCCGCTAAAGCGAGGTTCGCCTCAGCCTGGAGATACCGGGCGGGGCACACGAAACCCGTGCGGCGGCGAGCCGGACGGGTTTTTTGTTGCCAACGCGCAGCGGTTGAGCGAGGCCGACAACATGAATGACACCAGCAGCAAACGCGGATTTACGACCGCGATCCTTCATTCCGACCGCGAATCCGCGATCGAGCATGGCGCTTTGCACAAGCCGTTGCACACATCGGTCGCTTACGGCTATCGGGATGCGCGCGATTTGGCCGCCGTGTTTCAGGGACGGCAAACGGGTTATGCCTATGGTCGCCAAGGCAATCCGACGACGGCCGCGTTGGAAGCAAAAGTCAACGCAATGGAAGGAGGCGTCGGCACCGTGTGCTTCTCGACCGGCATGGCGGCGATTGCGGCCGCGATGCTCTCGCTGAGCGACCACATCGTGTCGAGCCATTTTCTGTTCGGCAACACGAACAGCCTGTTCGGAACGCTGTCCGAACACGGCACGCCCATTACGTTCGTCGATGCGACCGACGGTGGCGCAGTCGAGCGTGCGCTGACGCCACAAACGCGGCTGGTGTTCGTCGAATCGATCGCCAATCCGCGCACGCAGATCGCCGACCTGGCGCGCATCGGCGCGCTGTGCAAAGCAAAAGGACTGATCTACGTCGTCGACAACACGATGACGTCGCCGTGGTTATTCGTGCCAAAACGCGTCGGCGCGACGTTTGCGGTGAATGCGCTCACCAAATACATCGGCGGACATGGTAACGCGCTCGCCGGCAGCATCACCGACACGGGATTGTTCGACTGGACGCGCTACCCGAATATTCTTGATCACTACAAGTCCGCCAAGCCTTCGCTATGGGGACTGACGCAGATCCGCAAGAAGGGGCTGCGCGATTTCGGCGGAACGCTGGCCGCGACCGACGCGCATCACGTCGCCGTGGGTGCCGAAACGCTCGCGCTGCGGCTCGGCAAACAATGCGAGAACGCGCAGGCGCTCGCCGATTTCCTCGCCGTGCATCGCAGCGTACGCGCTGTCTACTATCCCGGTCTTTCTGCTCATCCCCAGCATGCACTGGCGCGCGAATTGTTCCGTGGCTTCGGCGCGCTGTTGTCGTTCGAGCTGGCGGAAGGCATTGATACGTTCGAGTTCTTGAACAAGCTCCGCGTCGTCGTGCTGTCGTCGAATCTCGGCGACAATCGGACGCTCGCGATTCCGGTTGCGCATACGATTTTCTGGGAAATGGGCGCGAAGCGCCGCGCGGAGATGGGCATCGCGGATTCGTTGATCCGCATTTCGGTCGGCATCGAGGATCGCGACGATCTGCTCGGCGATTTCGCGCAAGCGCTTGCGTGATCAAGAACGGCGTTCGCGCAATGCCTGCGTCGCCGTCGCGTCGATTCTCTTGTGGAGGATCAACGCGAACGGAATCCATCCAACCCAGCGGATGAGATCGACAACTTCATCGTCCCATTTCCATCCGTCGATCGGATCGAATGCGATACCGGCACCGTCTTCGATCCAACCCCAAAAGGTCAGCCACACGATGAGAAGCGCGATCACGGCGGCCTGCGCGCGCTGCCGCGGAGACAGCGAACGCCACATCGGCACCACGATCAATCCTCCGACGATGACGAGATAGAGCGCGCTACGCACGATCGGATATTCGACGAGCCACGTCTTCAGCAGCGGTTCGCTGGCGATCATCTTGGCGGCCGTCCAGCCGAGCACTGCTGCGCCGAGCCAAAGAATCGCCGGATACTGCTCGACCCATTTGAGCACGAGCGTCGATCCGCCAATCACGATCGGAATCGACACGGCGAGCCCGATGATCACCAGAAGCAGCGAACCCTGAGCGGCGCCGCCGATTGCCAGCACGTTATCGATCCCCATGACGACGTCGGCGACGACGATCGTGCCGACCGCACCGCGCACCGAGCGCACCGGCTTGATCGCGTGCGCCGCATGACCATTGTCTTGCGTGAGCTTCCAGCCGATATAGATCAGCGCCAAGCCGCCGATCACCAGAAACGCAGGAATGCGCAACAGCCAGACGACGATCGCCGTCAGAAGAACGCGCACGACGATTGCGCAGGCGGTTCCCCACAGGACGACGCGGCGCTGCCATTCGCGCGGAACGTTGCGCGCCGCGAGACCGATGACGATCGCGTTGTCGCCGGCCAGCACGAGATCGATCACGATGATCGTGGCCAGCGCGGAAAACCACGCGGGCGCGAAGAGCTCAGGTGTCATGGCCGGTGGGACACGGAGATCGCGGCCGGGTTCTACCGTCGAACCCGTCACAAGAGCGCAAAGTCGAGCAAGATCGCCTCGGCACCGATCTGCTTGCGCGACGGGAGCCGGATGACCAGAATAGTTGTTGCGACACCCTTGACGGGTTGAAGGAGAGGACGATGGCAACGGCTAGCAGAGTCGAGGATTACATGATGCGTCACGGCGTCCATTGCGACGTGCTGACGCATCCGCATTCGCACAGCAGCATGGAAACCGCGGAGCTTGCGCGTGTGCCGGGCGATCGAGTCGCTAAATCGGTCATCCTGGAAGACGACGACGGCTACGTGATGGCGGTCCTTCCGTCGACGTATCACGTTCGCCTTGGCAAGCTCTCGCGTGAGTTGAACCGCAGGCTTCGCCTGGCGACCGAAGACGAGCTCGCGCGGCTTTTCACCGATTGCGAGACCGGCGCGATTCCGCCGCTCGGTCTTGCGTACGGGATGCCGACGATCGTCGATGACAGCCTAGCTCTGCAGTCCGAGATCTATTGCGAAGGAGGCGACCACGAAACGCTGCTGCACATGAACCGCGATGCGTTCATGGCGCTGATGGAGCACGCTGATCACGCACGCTTCGCACGCCGGGGCTGATCACGCAACCGAGCGGCGCGCCGCGCCGATTCATGGCGCGCAAGCGTCGATTCCATCGCTGCTGACGTTACGCGCATGACGACCGTCGCCGCCTTCGAGATCGACCACACGCAGTTCCTCGACCCGCAGGGCGAGGCCGTGAAAGCGTTACCACCGTTCGCTGCCGACACGGCGGCGCTTGTCGCGATGTACCGCGCCATGGTGCTGACGCGCGCGTTCGACGCCAAGGCGATCGCGCTCCAACGAACCGGGAAGATCGGCACCTTCGCATCGGCGCTGGGCCAGGAAGCGGTCGGCGTCGGCGTGGCGACCGCGATGGAAGGCGACGATGTGCTCGTTCCGTCCTACCGCGATCACGCGGCGCAATTCGTCCGCGGCGTCTCGATGGTCGAGAGCCTGCTCTACTGGGGCGGCGACGAGCGCGGCAGCAACTTCGCGGGTCCGCGGCAGGATTTGGCCAACTGCGTGCCGATCGGGACGCAGGTTCCGCACGCCGCCGGCGCCGCGTACGCATTCAAGCTGCGGCGCGAACCGCGGGTGGCCGTCTGTCTGCTCGGTGACGGCGGCACTTCGCGCGGCGACTTCTACGAAGCGATGAACATGGCCGGCGTGTGGCGGCTGCCGCTCGTGATCGTCATCAACAACAACCAATGGGCGATCTCGGTGCCGAGGCACCTGCAAAGCGCGGCGCAGACGCTCGCGCAGAAGGCGATCGCGGCGGGCGTCGAGGGGCGCCAGGTCGACGGCAACGACGTCATCGCCGTGCGCCAGATCGTCGGGCAGGCGCTCGACAAGGCGCGAAGCGGCGGCGGCCCGACCCTGATCGAAGCGATGACGTATCGGCTCGGCGACCACACGACCGCCGACGATGCGAGCCGCTATCGTGATGCGGAGTCGGTACGCGAGCAATGGACGTTCGAGCCGAACCTGCGGCTGCGTCGCTATCTCGCGCGGATCGGCGCGTGGGACAAGGAGCGAGAGGACGCGCTGCAGCGCGACTGCGCCGCCGAAGTGAATGCCGCCGTGGATGCTTATTTCGCGCTGCCGCCGCCTACGTGCGACGCGATGTTCGATCACCTCTACCAGACGCTCCCCGACGCGCTCGAAGCGCAGCGTGAGGAAGCGCGGAAATTCGCGCCGAAGGGCGAGCCGCAATGAACACGAACCTGGGCGCCAATCGGACGGCGCGTGGCTGAGATCAATCTCGTCGAAGCGGTCAACCTCGCGCTCGCGCACGAGCTCGCCCGCGATCCGAGCGTCGTGCTGCTCGGCGAAGACATCGGCGTCAACGGCGGCGTTTTTCGTGCCACCGTGGGCCTGCAGGCGCGCTTCGGTCCCGAGCGCGTCATCGACACGCCGCTCGCCGAGGCGTCGATCGCCGGCGTCGCCGTGGGCATGGCGGTCGCAGGGCTGCGGCCCGTCGCGGAAATTCAGTTCACCGGCTTCATCTATCCGACGCTCGACCAGATCATCAACCACGCCGGACGCATTCGCCATCGCACCCGCGGGCGCCTCGCGTGCCCGCTTGTGTTGCGCTCGCCCGCCGGCGCCGGCATCCACGCTCCCGAACATCATTCGGAGAGTCCCGAAGCGCTGTTCGCCCACGTTCCGGGGGTGCGCATGGTGATCCCGTCGTCGCCCGCGCGGGCCTACGGCCTGCTGCTCGCGGCGATCCGCGATCCCGATCCGGTGGTCTTCTTCGAGCCCACGCGCCTTTATCGTCTCTACCGGCAGGCGGTCGAAGACAACGGCGAAGCGCTGCCGCTCGACGTGTGCTTCGTCGTGCGCGAAGGCGGCGACGTCACGCTGGTAAGCTGGGGCGCGATGCTGCAGGACACGCTCGCCGCCGCCGATGCGCTTGCGCGCGACGGCGTCAGCGCCGAAGTGATCGACGTTGCGACGCTGAAGCCGCTCGATTTGCCGACGATCCTCGAATCAGTGGCGAAGACCGGTCGCTGCGTCATCGTGCATGAGGCGGCGCGGACGTCGGGATTCGGCGCGGAGATCGCCGCCGGGCTTGCCGAGCAGGGGTTGACGTCGCTCCTTGCGCCGGTGCAGCGAGTGACGGGCTACGACGTGGTCGTGCCGCTGCCGCGGCTCGAGCCCCAGTATCTGCCGAGCGTTGCGCGGATAGTCGCCGCTGCGCGCAAGGCGCTCGAATACGCATAAGGCGCGACATGAAGATCTTCAACCTTCCCGATCTCGGCGAAGGCATGCAGGAAGCCGAGATCGTCGAATGGCACGTCAAGGAAGGCGACGAGGTGCGGGCCGATCAGCCGCTCGTCTCGGTGGAAACCGACAAGGCGATCGTGGAGGTCCCCTCGCCGCAAGCCGGACATGTCGAAAAGCTCTTCGGCAAGCCGCACGATGTCGTGCATGTTGGCGCGCCGCTCGTCGGGTTCGAGGGCGAAGCCGACGCCGATGCGGGGACCGTCGTCGGCCACATGCCGAGCAGCCACGAAGCCGTCGAGGAGCCGGCGACGGTCGCGGCGGGACGCGCGACCGCCGGCATCAGGGCCACGCCCGCAGTGCGCGCCCTTGCGCACCGTCTCGGCGTCGATCTCACGCTCGTGACGCCATCGGGTCCCGACGGACTCGTCACGGCGCAGGACGTCCAGCGCGTGGCGAAGCTTCTGCAGGAATGGGGGCCCGCCGAGCCGCTGCGCGGCGTGCGCCGCGCGATGGCGAGCAACATGGCGCTCGCGCAGCGTGAAGTCGCGGCCGCCACCGTCATGGACGACGCCGACGTGCACGCGTGGCCACCGGGAACCGACGCGACGATCCGGCTCGTGCGCGCGATCGTCGCGGGATGCAAAGCCGCGCCCGAGCTCAACGCGCTCTACGACGGCGCGGCGGTCGCGCGTCGCGTGCTGAAAAAGATCGACGTCGGCATCGCCGTCGACACGTCGGACGGCTTGTTCGTCCCGGTGTTGCGCGACGTCGCGAATCGCGATGCGGCGGACCTTCGCCGCGGCCTCGACCGCATGCGCGCCGATGTCGTCGCGCGCAAGATCCCGTCCGAGGAGCTTCGCGGCCACACGATCACGCTGTCGAACTTCGGTACGATCGGCGCGCGCTATGCGGCGCCGATCGTGGTGCCGCCAACGGTAGCCATTCTCGGCGCGGGGCGTATTCGCGAAGAAGTCGTTGCCGTCGACGGTCGGCCGGGTGTGCATCGCGTACTGCCGCTGTCGCTCACGTTCGACCACCGCGCGGTGACTGGCGGGGAAGCTACGCGGTTTCTGAACGCTGCAATCGCCGATCTGCAGCGAGCCGACTAGAACCTAGGTTCTAGGGACGTCGACCGGCGGCGCTAACCCGCGATCTCGCGCTCGCGCATTCCGGTCTCGTCGATCTCGAGATAATGGCCGCGATCATGCCAATCGGCGAGCACGACGCGCTCGCAAGTCACGCCGTCGACCGCGTGCGCATGTCGGGCGGGCCGGTGCGTATGACCGTGAACCATTCGCGCGACGGCATGGCGTCGAAATGCATCGGCGACCGCGTCGTCGCTCACGTCCATGATCGATTCCGGCTTGAGCGCGTTGGCGTCGCGGCTCTTGCGGCGCAAGTACCACGCGATCACGCGGCGGATGAAATAGGGAAGCGCGAGCAGACGCCGCGCGGCGCGCGGTGTGCGGATGCGCGCGCGATAGCGTTGATACTCGACGTCCGCGGTGCACAGCTCGTCACCGTGCAACAGCAACGTCGGAACGCCCGCCAGCGCGACGACATGCTGCTCGGGCAACAGGCGCGCGCCGGTCGCTTGCTCGAACCGTTCTCCCAGAAGAAAGTCGCGATTGCCGCGCGCGAAGAAGACCGGCACGCCATGATCGGCAATCGATCGAATCGATGCGGCAACCGACGCCGCGAGCGGATCGGAAAGCTGATCGTCGCCCAGCCACCAATCGAATAAATCGCCCAGAAGGAACACGGCGGACGCCTGCTTCGCCGGTCCGCGCGCGAACGCATGAAACGCCTCCACCGCCGCCGGACGTGTCGCGGAAAGATGCAGATCGGAGAGCACGAGCGCCGGCTTCATCGTCGACTGCGGCGCAAGCGTCGCGAGAACCCGGAGCGCTACGCCGGCACTTCTTCAGCGCGCGTGATGATGACATCGTCGCGCGGAACATTCTGATGCATGCCGGCGTTGGCGGTCGCGACACCTTTGATCCTGTCGACGACATCGGTTCCCGCGACGACGCGCCCGAACACGCAATAGCCCCAGCCCTGTGCGCTCGGCCCCTTGTGATCGAGAGACGCGTTGTCGGCGACGTTGATGAAGAATTGCGCCGTCGCCGAGTGCGGGTCCGATGTGCGCGCCATCGCGACCGAGTAGCGTGTGTTCTTGAGTCCGTTGGTCGCCTCGTTGGCGACCGGCGCACGCACCCCTTTCTGCCGTAGACCCGGTGCAAAGCCACCGCCCTGGATCATGAACCCATCGATGACACGATGGAATAACGTGTTGTCGTAATGGCCATCGCGAACGTATTGCAGGAAGTTCGCAACCGTCGCAGGCGCGTTCTCCTCATCGAGCGTGAGCGTAATGTCGCCGTGGTTCGTATGCAGGATCACTTGGCTCATCGCGGCCTCTTCATGAAATCCATCATTTTGCGTTTTCGACGATGCGCGCCGACGTGACGACGATCGGCTCCGAGGGCACGTCCTTTGGATCGACCGGCGTTCCCGGCGGCACCGGCTTGCCGCCTCCCTTGGGCGTCTTCGCGATCTTGTTGACGACGTCCATTCCCGCAACGACCTTGCCGAACACGGTGTAGCCGATGCCGGTTGGATCCGGGCTGCGGAAATTCAGCCGCGCGTTGTCGTTAACGTTGATGAAGAACTGATTGGTCGCGGAATTCGGGTCGGACGTGCGCGCCATCGCAATGGTTCCGGGGATATTCTTGAGACCGGCCTTGCTGCTCATCTCGGCCTCATTGACGATCGCCGGCCGGATCGGCTTTGGCGAGAAATCAGCGGTGAACCCACCGCCCTGAATCATGAACCCGTCGATCACGCGATGAAATTGCGTTCCGTCGTACTGCTTGCCTTTCACGTAGGCGAGGAAATTCTCCACGGTCTTCGGCGCCGCATCAGGATAGAGCTCGAGCCGGATCTTGCCGGCCGTCGTGTCGAGCTCGACCAGCGGATTGGCCGCCAAGACGGACGCGCTTGCGAGCGCAATCGCGGTTGCGGCGAGCGTCAAAAAATAGCGAAACATGGGTACTCCTGGTTGAACGGAGGGAGAATCGTAAAACCGCCGCGGGATTAGGGCGTATTTTGGATGACGTCGCGAACCATCTTCAGCTTGGCGCCGGCCGTCTTGTTCCGCTTATCGATGCTTGCCGCGCGCTCGTATTGCTCGGCCGCGAGCTGCGCATAGACATCACCCAGATTTTCGTGCGCCAACGCGTAGTCGGGCGCGGTTCCGATGGCGAGCAGCAATTCGTCCCGCGCGAGCGCGAGCTCGCCTTTTTGCGCATAGAGCACGGCCAAATTATTGTGCGGCTCCGGCATCTCGGGAAAATCGGCGACCAGCGAGCGGTAAGCGGCGACGGCGGCGTCCGCCTTCTTTTGATCGGTCAGCGCGACCGCCTTCAAGAACCGCGCTTGCGGCTCGCGCGGACGCTCGGTCGCGAGCCGATCAAGCTTGGCGATGGCTTCATCGTATTTTTTTTGCGTCAGCAGTGCGCGCGCTTCGCGCATCGATTCCGCATAAGCCTTGCGTGCTGCTTCGGAGATTTCCTGCGTTGCGCTGGCGGTTGACGATGGGTCGGAATCCGCGCCGCGTGCGAAGCCGGGCGGACCGATTAGCGCAATCGCTGCGACGATGATCGCGGCGTGCCGGTAGATGCTGGGAGAGGAAGTCAATCGATACCTGGAGAAAAGCGGACCCGCAGCAGCGCGCATTCTAGCGCAACGACCCGATCAGATCAGCTCTGGCGTAGTCGTGCCGCGGTCGCGTCGATCAGACGCCGGGCGATCGACAGTGACGGCGGCATGTCCGGCAGCGCGTCGGGTGCGAACCAGCGCACCTCCGCGATCTCGCGACCATCGGGGTGAAGCTCACCGCCGGCATATTCGGCGGTGAAGGCGATCATCAACGAATGCGGAAATGCCCACGACTGGCTCGCGAAATAGGTAATGCCGTCGACGTCGATGCCGACTTCCTCCTTCACCTCGCGCCGAATGCAGTCCTCGATCGTTTCGCCCGGCTCGACGAAGCCGGCGAGGGCACTGTAGCGCCCCGGTGGAAATCGATGCGCACGCGCGAGCAGCAGCTCGCGTCCACGCGTGACGAGCGCCATCATTGCCGGAGACACGCGCGGATACGCGACGTAACCGCACGCCGGACATTCCTTCGCGCGCTCGCTCGCCTTGTCCCGTGTCGGCGTGCCGCAGCGACCGCAGTAACGATGCGTGCGGTCCCATTCCACGATCTGGAATGCACGTGCGCCGATGGCGAGCAGCGTTTCGGGAACGCGAAAGAACAGCGCGCGCAAACCCAGCAGCCGGAAATCGGAAGGCGCTGCGATCGGGTTCGCCAAACCGATCGCCACGCACGGCACGCCGGCAAGCTCGCCCAAGTAATGCCGGGTGCCGTCGATACCGGCGGCGCCGAGCTCATCGAGCGTGGGCACCGTCGGCGCCGCATCGGAGCCGGCGACCAGCAGGTTCGCATCGCTGAACGCAAACGCGAGCGTCGTGCCCGGAAGCACCGCGGGGAGCGTGTGCGAAGGAGCGAAGCCTTGAGGCGTATGCATGTCGTCTAGGATAGACGTATCGGCGACGCGATAGGTTCAGGCCGAAATCTCGACGCGGCGCTGGCGCGTGCGCCGCAGCTGCGCGAAGGCGAGCGCCACGGCAAGAACGCCGAACGCGCCTGCCGCGAGAACCGCATCGGTGTCCGCACGTTCGGCGATCAATCCCGCGAGCGCGACGCCGACCGACTGGCCGACGAAAAGGCAAAATGCGAACTGAGACACCGCGGTCCCTCGCTTTTCCGGCGCCATTTGCGTGGCGTTGGTTTGCAGCGTGTTGTGCAACATGTAAAAACCGGTTCCCATCACGAGCACGGCGAGCGCCGCCAACGGCCACCGCTCGGTTGCGTCGATAACAATCAGCATTGCGCATATCAGCACGCCGCCGGTGGTCGCCAATCCGGCTTCGCCGAGCCTGCGAACGAGAATCGTCGAGAGCGCCGCGAAAAGGATGCCGCCGGCACCATAGAGCATCACCAGCGTGCCCGCGAACGACAGCGAAATCCCATAGTGGCGATGAAGATGCGTCGCAATGAACGCGAATGCGCCGAACATGAACGTGCCTTCAAGGAACACGGCCAGCAGCACGATGCGCGCCCACCGTTGTTTCCAAACGTAAGCGATGCCGGCGGGGAGCGTCGCGAGCGACGCGCCTTTGGTTTGCGCGAGTCCAGGCGGATTCATTCGGCGCGGCATAGCGAACACGATCGCTGCGGCGCCGGCAAACCAGAGCGCGAGAAAGACGAACGGTGTATGGATGCCGAAGTGCTCGGCACCCAAGCCACCGAGCAGCGAGCCGGCGGAGAAACCGAGCATTTGGCCGATCAGAAAACGCGCCAGCACCGGTTGTCGTCGCTCGTAGGGGAGCACGTCGCCGATCCACGCCATCGACAACGGGACGATCGCTGCGCAGGTGGCGCCGGCGACGAATCGCGCGACCGTAAGCGTGCCAAATGTTGGCGCGAGCGCGCAACCGAGCGCAGTTGCGGCGGATGTTGCGCAAGCCCATCCTATGACCCGATATTTGCCGTAGCGATCGCCGAACGGCCCGAGCACGATTTGAAAAACGCCGTACGCAAGCGTGAATAGCGTCACGACATTCGCTGCCGTTCCGATTCCTACGCCATAGCCGGTCGCAAGCGCGGGCAACATCGGGTCGGCAACGCGCGCCGACGCGGCTGCGCCGAACGCGCCAAGCGACAACGCAGCAATCGCGAGACCAGGTACCGCCAGCGCCGGGGGCTCGCTCAAGCGAGCGACAGCGGCAGCTTGCGCAAGCGCTTGCCCGTCGCTGCGGCCAACGCATTCGCGACCGCCGGTGCGATCGGCGGCACACCCGGCTCACCGACGCCGGTCGGCTTTTCGGTCGACGGCACGATGTGCACTTCCACCGCCGGCATCTCGTTCATTCGGAGCACGGGGTAATCGTTAAAGTTCGACTGCTCGACCGCGCCGTCCTTCAACGTGATCGCACCGTAGAGCGCCGCCGAAAGTCCGAACCCAATCCCGCCTTCCATCTGCGCTTTCACGACGTCGGGATTCACGACCAATCCGCAATTGACGGCGCATACGACGCGATCGACAGTGAACTTGTTGTCGCTCGTGACGGTGACATCGACGATTTGCGCGACCGCCGTGTTGAACGACTCGTGCACGGCGACGCCGCGGCTTCGCTTGGTGCCGGGTTTGCCCGGCACAAGCGGCGTGCCCCATCCTGCTTTTTCCGCGGCAAGCGTAAGCGCGGACAGATGCTTGGGCTGATGCGTCAGCAGCGCTTTACGAAACGCCACCGGATCCTTGCCCGCGCTCGTTGCCACCTCATCGATGAACGCTTCGGTCGCATACGCATTGTGCGACGAGCCGACCGATCGCCACCATTGGACCGGAACGCCGATTTGTGGCGAATGCAGATCAACCATCAAGTTGGGAATTGCATAGGGCAGCGTTGCTGCACCTTCGATGCTCGTCATGTCGACGCCGTTCTTCACGAGGACCGCCTCGAACGCCGTTCCCATCTGGATCGATTGGCCGACGATGCGATGCTGCCATCCGACCACGTTGCCGGCCGAATCCAGTCCGGCTTTCATGACATGAAAATACATTGGACGAAAAAACCCGGCCTTCATGTCATCTTCGCGCGTCCACACGAGCTTGATCGGCGCGCCTCCTTTGCCCATCGCGGCGAGCGACTTCGCGATCGACGCAGCTTCGACGAGGTAGTCGGACTGCGGATTCGCACGGCGGCCGAAGCTGCCGCCGGCGAACAATTGCGTTATGAAGACTTGCTGCGGCATGAGACCCATGGTTTTGGCGACGGCGCCCTGGTCGACGGTCTGAAACTGTTCGCCGTTCCAGACATCGCAGCGATCGGCCGCCAGCTTCACAACGCAATTCATCGGCTCCATCGTCGCGTGCGCAAGGTACGGAAACTCGTAAGTCGCGTCGATCGTCTTTTCCGCACCCGCGATCGCTTTGGCCGCGTCACCTTCGTTACGCGCGACTTTGCCCGGCGTCGCCGCAAGACGCTTGTATTCCGCAAGGATGTCGGCGGAAGACGCCTTGAATGCGGTGCTGTCGTCCCATTCGATTGCGAGCGCGTCGCGCCCTTTCTTCGCCGCCCAGAAGCTGGTCGCGACGATGGCAACGCCGGTCGGAATTTCGACGACGTAGCGGACGCCGGGAATCCCTTGGACCGATTCCGCCTTGAAGCTCTTTACCGTGGCGCCGAACTTAGGTGGATGCGCGACGACCGCCGTCAGCATGTCGGGCAGCTTGACGTCTTGCGTGAACGTTGCGGTTCCCGTCGCCTTCGCCTTGCTGTCGGGACGCGCGAACGATTTGCCGATGTACACGTAGTCCTTCGCGTCCTTCAACTTGACGTTTTGCGGCACCGCTACCTTCGAGGCGGCGGCGGCCAGCTCGCCAAACGTCGCCTTCTTGCCACTTGCATGCGTGAGCATGCCGGCTTTCACGGTGATCGATTCCGGCGCAACGTTCCATTTTTGCGCGGCGGCCGAGACCAGCATCGCGCGCGCGGCCGCGCCGGCTTGCCGATATTGGTCAAACGAATTGGCCATCGCCGTCGACCCGCCGGTACCCTGCGCGTCGACTCCGAATGCCTCGCGCCAGATCGTGTTGCCATAGCGTGAGGCGTCGGCGGGGGCGCCTTCGACTCGCACCTGTGACCACGCTGCGTCGAGCTCCTCGGCAACGAGCGTCGGCAGTCCGGTATACGTTCCCTGGCCCATCTCGACGTGCTTGACGAGCACGATGACGGTGTTGTCCGGCTTGATGCGCAGAAATGCGTTCGGCGCGAATTCGCCGGTGGCGGCGGTTCCGGTGGTCTTGCCGGGACCCGACACTTGCGCGGCGTTGTCGACCGCAAAGATGCCGAGCGTCAAGCCGGCTCCTGTTACAGACATCACCTTGAGAAAAGTGCGTCGGTCGATCGGCGTCGACTCGTCCCTGCCAGCGTGCAGGCGTAACGAATTCATTGTGAGGTCCTCAACCCAGGTTCTGCGACGCTTCTTTGATCGCCGCGCGGATACGCACGTACGTTGCGCAACGGCAAATATTGCCGCTCATGGCGGCGTCGATATCCGCATCACTCGGTTGCTTCTTCTTGGCGAGCAGCGCGGCAGCCGACATGATCTGTCCCGACTGGCAATAGCCGCATTGCGGAACGTCGACTTTCTGCCAGGCGACTTGCAGCGCCGCGCCTTCCCGCGTCTTGAGTCCTTCGATCGTCGTGATGTCGGCGCCCTGCTTGATTGCGGAAAGCGGCGTCTGGCATGAGCGCACCGGCTGTCCATCAACGTGCACGGTGCACGCGCCGCATAGCGCCATTCCGCAGCCGTATTTGGTTCCGGTGAGATTGAGACTGTCGCGCAGAATCCACAACAGCGGCGTATCGGTTGGAACGTCGGGACTGATATCGACGCGCTCTTTGTTGACGAACAGGATCGGCATTAAAGGCTCCGGAAAGGACGAGAGCAAAGCGAATTGGGGCGAAAGTCAATGGTAGGCGAACAGGCGAAGCGTTTCTATCGCGTCGGTGATCGACGCCAAAAAGACCCTCGATTCACAAGGACTTAGATAGGTGGCACACGGTATAATTCCACGATTACGAATTGCCCCGAAAGCACAAGATCATGGAAGCGGAGCAGGTCAATCAGATCGCCAATATGTTATCCGGCCTCAAGAATCGCACGGCGCAGCTGCGGAGGTATCTTTGACTTCGAGGTGAAGCGCGAGCGACTCGAAGCCGTTACGCGGGAGCTCGAGAATCCGAATATCTGGAACGATCCGCAGCGCGCGCAGGATCTTGGGCGCGAAAAGAAGCAGCTCGAGCAGGTCGTCGACACACTGACGCAACTCGACCAAGGCTTGGATGACAGCGGCCAGTTGTTCGAGCTGGCGCGCACCGAAAGCGACGACGCCACACTTGCCGCGGTCGGGTCGGACGTGGCGAAGCTCGAGCGGACAGTCGCCGATCTCGAGTTCCGTCGGATGTTCAGTAATCCGATGGACCCGAACAATTGTTTCGTCGACGTCCAGGCGGGCAGCGGCGGCACCGAAGCGCAGGATTGGGCGGCGATGCTGTTGCGAATGTATCTACGCTACTGCGAGCGCAAGGGCTATCGCGCCGAAGTACTCGAAGAATCGCCAGGCGAAGTCGCCGGCATCAAAAGCGCGTCGATAAAAGTCGAGGGCGATTACGCTTTCGGGTTTCTGCGCACCGAGACCGGTGTCCACCGCCTCGTGCGGAAGAGCCCCTTCGACTCCAATGCGCGGCGTCACACGTCGTTCGCGAGCGTGTTCGTCTATCCCGAGGTCGACGAGTCGATCGAAGTCGACGTCAACCCGGCCGACCTGCGGATCGATACCTACCGCGCTTCCGGTGCCGGCGGACAACACGTCAACAAAACCGATTCGGCGGTACGGATCACCCATCTGCCGACGAACATCGTCGTTCAGTCGCAGACCGATCGCTCGCAACACCGCAATCGCGCGGAAGCGATGGCGATGCTGAAGGCGAAGCTCTACGAGCTTGAATTGCGCAAGCGCCAGGCACAGCAGCAAAAGCTCGAGGACGCGAAGACCGACATCGGTTGGGGACACCAGATCCGAAGCTACGTGCTCGACCAATCGCGGATCAAGGACCTGCGCACAAATTACGAGGTCGGAAACACGCAAGCCGTGCTCGACGGCGACCTCGACGATTTCATCGGGGCGAGCCTGAAGCAGGGGGTGTAGTGTCCAACGTGCCGTGGGACGCTGAAGGGAGCGGTGGGCGCCGCGCGTCGCGCGGCTCGTCAGGATGCCTCGACAGCCGGCGACCACGTGAGCGACGCTGCGTCTACCATCGTCGTCGAGGAGATTCGGTCAGCGGCGAAGAGTACGCTCAAGCGTCGCCGCCGTCGTTACCGGCCGGGTAACCCTGCTTCCATCGCGCTTCTCCCGGACGATTGGCGCGAGTTGCTCGTGCGGTGGGAGCGGCGGGCGCCACGTACGCGTTGGGTGACGCTGCTAAGCGACGCTGGAAACGCGGAGGTCGAAGCCGCGCATAAGTTAAGTTGCATGACTGGCTGCTCGACGCCGGCTGGATCGACACGCTGGAGGAATTCGAGCGTGGTCGCTGGGTGAGCCGCGCCGTTAACTTCCGACATCCGGCACTGCTGCGACGACAGCTTGGGTTGCGCGACGCCGAAGCGAATGCGGCGAGTTGGCGCGCACTTGCAGCGGAGCACTTCGATGACCCGGCATTGGATCGAGCGCATGCTGCACTCGCAGACCTTCCGGTTCACTTGGCGCTTCGCCGGCGGCAGTTGTTAGTTGCCCTTGCGGATTGGATTGCCGAGAAACGATTCGGGACGCGCAGGGATTTCGCATTATTCGCGCGTGGCAGCACCAAGGCGATCACCGACGCCGAATGGTCATGGCTTGCGGCCGCACTGGGACTCGAAGCGCACGGCGTCATGCGGCATGCGATGACGATCGAGTTGCGCGCTCCGACGACGCTCGTCTTGGCGGCTGGGCGTATTGATCTTGGCGCTGCGCCTGATTTCATTTCGATCACTGCATTGACTATCGGATCCGCTCTCGGGCTTGAGGGAGCAATCGACGCTTGGCGACTGGTGGAAAATCGCACGAGTTTCGAGCGCGTGGCCCGAGCGCATGGCCATCGCGACGCGGTCGTCTGGCTCCCGGGCTATCCTCCGCTCGCGTGGCGTGAAGCGGTCTCGCGCCTCGTCAGCTTCCTGCCGGCACCCGCGTTGATCGCCTGCGATCCGGATCCAGACGGAATTCGCATTGCCGCAACCACCGCACAAATCTGGGAATTGCTCGGCTGTGACTGGTTGCCTTGGCGGATGGACGCTCAGACACTTTCCTCATTGCCTTCGCGCAAGGTCGTGACCGGCAGGGACCGCGCGCAGATCGAAGCTTTGCTCACCTTATCGCTGCCGGCGGCTCTTCGAGACCTCGCTCAGTGGATCCGCGAGCATGGCGAAAAAGGTGAGCAGGAAGCATATTTGTGAGGAAGTCCATGACACCGTGCGTTGAGCAAAACGCGCTCATCTCAGGCCGAACGCCGGTTTATTTTTGCGTGCCGCCATTATACACCTTATAATACACGCTGGAGGTGTACGATGCGTACGAACATCGTTCTGGATGACGAACTCGTGAAAGAGGCGTTTCGTCATGCGCCCGTGAAAACCAAGCGGGAGCTGGTCGACCTCGCATTGCGCGAATTCGTGGCGGCGCGAAAGCGCCGCGATTTGCGCGAGCTCTTCGGCCGAGGTGGAATCCGGCCCGA
>VBCG01000101.1:5588-24110 GCA_005881895.1 Betaproteobacteria bacterium | reverse complement strand
CTCACTGCGAACGAGTGAAAGCACCGCATTGATACTGTTGAACAGAAAATGCGGCCGAATGCGCGCCTGCAACGCCTGCAACCGCGCTTCCGTGATTGCCGGAGAGAGCGCTTTGATCCGCAGCTGAAAATAGGAAATCAACACCAGCGCCATTGCCAGACCGAAGACAAGTTGACGCGGAAGCGACCCCGCTTGACCGGGCAACAGCCGTTCGATCAGCATGTGTACCGCAATCCCGACGATGATCGTGACTAGCGCGATCACAATGACGCCGGCCGAATATGATTGGCGCGACAGCCAAGGCGCCGCCAGCCAGAGAACAGCGAGCTCGAACAGCAGATACGGCTCGACGTAGCTCGTGAGCGCGATCCATTCGTTGGGAAGTGCATTCCAGTGCTGCTCGCGCGCAAACGCCGCTACCAGCGCCAATGCGTTGACCGCAAGCAGAATGCGCAGGATCGTGCCGAGGTTGCGCAGGTCAGGCAGCACGGGAAACTCCGCCTTTTGCCTTATAATTCCCCGCATGGTCGCAGGGGCATGCAAGCATCATGCCTATCACGCCGAGGAACCGGCGGCCGCACGCTGACCCCTTTGCTCAGCGAATTTTCGACGTCAACGTAGGCTATTCTCGGCACGCGGCAAATTGGATGCAAGCCGCAGAACGTCCCGATCGAGCCATGTCCGCCGCACCGTCCCCTAAAAACGACGACGCTCGCGATGAAGCGACGCCCGCCGCCAGTTCGCTGCCGTCGGGCGGCACCTGGTCGGGCCGTTTTGCGGAACCGATGTCGGCGCGAATGCAGCGTTTCAACGCGTCGATCGATTTCGACCGTCGTCTCGCGGAAGTCGACATTGCGGCTTCACTCGCGCACGCGCGGATGCTGGCCCACACGAATATCATTTCCGCCGACGATTTGCGCGCGATCGAATCCGGTCTCGCGCAGATCCGCACCGAAATCGAGCGCGGCGAGTTTCAGTTTGCGCGGGAGCTCGAGGACATTCACTTCAATATCGAGCGGCGTCTGATCACACTCGCCGGTGATGCAGGAAAGCGATTGCACACGGCACGCTCGCGCAACGATCAGGTCGCGACCGATCTGCGATTGTGGTTGCGCGGTGCGATCGATGCATTGATTGGGGAGCTTGTTGCATTGCGCCGCGCATTGATCGATCTCGCCGAGAAGCATGCAGACACGATAATGCCGGGCTTCACGCATCTGCAGGTCGCGCAACCGGTGACGTTCGGTCATCATTTGATGGCCTACGATGCGATGTTCGCGCGCGATGTCGAACGACTCGTCGATTGCCGCCATCGCGTCAACCGATTGCCGCTCGGTAGCGCTGCGCTCGCCGGCACGAGCTATCCGATCGACCGCGAGCACGTCGCGCGCGAGCTCGGCTTCGAAAAGCTCTGCGAGAACTCGATCGATGCCGTATCAGATCGCGATTTCGCGATCGAGTTCGAAGCGGGCGCTTCGCTTGTCATGATTCATCTCTCGCGCTTCGCCGAAGAATTGGTGCTGTGGTCGAATCCACGCTTCTCTTTTGTCGCGCTGGCCGACCGCTTCTGCACCGGCAGCTCGATCATGCCGCAGAAAAAAAATCCGGATGTACCGGAGCTCGTTCGCGGCAAGGCCGCGCGCGTCGTCGGTGATTTGGTCGCGCTTCTGCTGCTGATGAAGGGACAGCCGCTCGCCTATAACAAGGACAATCAGGAAGACAAGGAGCCGCTGTTCGACACGGTCGACACGCTGGCCGATTCATTGGCGATCATCACGGATCTTGTCGGCACCGGCTTGACGGTTAATCGCGAACGGATGCGCGCGGCGGCCCGCGAAGGCTACGCAACGGCAACCGACCTCGCCGATTACCTTGTTCGCAAGGGCATGCCGTTTCGCGACGCGCACGATGCGGTCGCCAAGGCGGTGCGGCACGCGGAAAGCAAGGGCTGCGATCTTGCAGATCTCCCGCTCTGCGACCTCGCGCACTTCGCGCCATTGGTTGCCGACGATGTGCTCACCGTGCTCACGCTCGAAGGATCGGTCGCGAGCCGAGATCATGTCGGTGGAACGGCGCCGGCGCAGGTGCGTTCGGCGATTGCCGCGGCGCGCCGAACCATCGCGGAAAAGTGACGGATGCAACAGCGACTCGCATTTCTGGGATTGGGCGTGATGGGATATCCGATGGCGGGTCATCTTGCGCGCGCCGGTCATCGGGTGACCGTCTACAACCGGACTGAAGCGAAAGCCAAACGTTGGGTGGCGGAATACGGCGGCACCGCCGCCGCGAGTCCGGCGGAGGCATCGCGCGACGCCGAGCTCGTCATGATGTGCGTCGGCAACGACAACGACGTTCGCGCGGTGGCGTTGGGCGACAACGGCGCGCTGGCCGGGATGAGCACCGGCGCCATTCTCGTCGATCACACGACGGCATCGGCCGCGGTAGCGCGCGAGCTCGCAAGCGCGGCGCGCGCAAAAGGAATCGGCTTTCTCGACGCCCCTGTCTCGGGTGGACAAGCGGGTGCGCAGAATGGCAAGCTGACCATCATGGTGGGCGGTGAATCGGATACCTTCTCCCGCGCGGAGGCTCTGCTTTCAACCTACGCCCGCGCAGTGACGCTGATGGGATCCGCCGGCGCGGGTCAACTCACCAAAATGGTCAACCAGATTTGCGTCGCGGGCGTGATTCAAGGTCTGGCGGAGGGATTGAACTTTGCGGAGCGCGCGGCGCTCGATCCACTGCGCGTGCTCGACGTCATCAGCAAAGGTGCCGCACAATCGTGGCAGATGGAAAACCGCGGCAAAACGATGGTCGCCGATCAATTCGACTTCGGTTTCGCCGTCGACTGGATGCGCAAGGATCTCGCGATCTGCCTGGCCGAGGCGCGCGCCAACGGCGCGGCGCTGCCGGTCATCGCATTGCTCGATCAATTTTATGCGCGGATCCAGGCGCGCGGCGGCGGACGCTGGGATACGTCGAGCTTGATGCGCCTATTGCGGGACGCCAAAACCGAATAGCAACTTGCCGCGTTCGGGATAACACTTATCAGTCAAGCCGGTCGCCTTCGGCGATTGCGACCTCGAAGGTGATTTCGGCGCTCTTCGCGAGCATGATCGTCGCCGAGCAGTATTTTTCTTTCGACAACTTGACCGCGCGTTCCACTTGCTTGGGATCGAGTCCGCGTCCCGCCACGCGATACTTGAAATGAATTCGTGTGAACACCTTGGGCTCCACTGTTGCGCGTTCGGCTTCTGCTTCGACGATGCAGTCCATGACGGACTGGCGTGCTTTTTTCAGAATCCATATGACATCGAATGCCGTGCACGCCGCCGCGCCGGCGAGCACGAGCTCCATCGGGCGGGCGCCGAGATTTCGCCCGCCGGCCTCCGGAGCGCCGTCAACGACGACAGTATGGCCGCTGCCGGTTTCGGCAACGAAGCTTACGTTCTCAATCCATTTGATCCGGGCTTCCATTGGAAAGTGGCGCGAATCGGGAGACTTGACGTAAGTCAGTGATTACTTCGTTGATTGTAACCAATATGACACGCGATAGCAGCTGGCTAATGCTGCAGTGCGGGAAACCCCTTGCATTGTGCAGCGCAATATGGGACCATTGCAACCGTTCGCGGCCTCGCCGACCCTCCTTCGGCACCGCGAACATATTCCTCCATTCTCCTCCTATGGTGGAATCCTCGGCGCGGTCCTAGCGACCGCGCCTTTTTTTGGACTTTTTTGGACATCAAAGTCCAAGCCCTCGATGATGGCCGCTTCGCCTAGAGTCCCGCCATTTTGGTAGCCTGCGCGTTCGGTTAAACTGCTTCTCAATTGACCGACACCACCATAAAACAGTACAATTTCCGGCTTTGCAAACGTTTCAGATGAACGAGGGACCCCCGAAATGAAGACCTATTCCGCCAAGGCCGAGGATATCAAGCGGGATTGGTACGTCGTCGACGGCACCGATAAAGTGCTGGGCCGACTCGCCGCGACAATCGCCGCGCGGCTGCGCGGCAAGCACAAGCCCATCTTTACGCCGCACGTGGATACGGGCGATTTCATCGTCGTCACGAACGTCGAGAAGTTGCGCGTCACCGGAAACAAGGCTGAAGCGAAGCTCTACCACCGGCACAGCGGTTATCCCGGTGGCATCCGCACGACGAATTTCGAGAAGATGCAGGCGCGTTTCCCCGGACGCGCCCTGGAGAAAGCGGTCAAGGGAATGTTGCCCAAAGGGCCGCTGGGCTACGCAATGATCAAGAAGCTCAAGTGCTATGCCGGTGCTTCGCATCCGCACTCGGCGCAGCAGCCCAAAGCGCTGGATATCTGATCCCGGATTCCCAGCGGTCCGAATAACGTTCATTCACCAAAGACCTAGAACGCCACGATGATCGGCAATTACTATTACGGCACGGGCCGGCGCAAGACTTCGGTGGCGCGCGTCTTCATTAAAAAAGGCTCGGGAAACATCGTCGTCAACGAAAAGCCCGTCGACGAATTCTTCACGCGTGAGACCGGCCGGATGGTCGTCCGTCAGCCGCTCGTCTTGACCAATCATGAGAAGACGTTCGACGTGATGGTCAACGTTATCGGCGGCGGAGAATCCGGGCAAGCCGGCGCGGTGCGCCACGGAATCACCCGTGCCTTGATCGACTACGACGGTCAGCTGAAGCCGGCGCTGTCGAAGGCGGGTCTCGTGACACGCGACGCCCGGGAAGTCGAGCGAAAGAAGGTTGGCCTCCACAAGGCGCGCCGCCGTAAGCAGTTCTCGAAGCGCTAAGAATCTCCGCTTCGACCGTACAAAGGCCGCCTCGAGGCGGCCTTTGTGTTTCGGTGGATCCAATTAGTCCCGGTTGCGCTGTCCATGCCATTGTCATAACAGCGTGTCCGGCGATAGAATCGACAGGAGCCAAAGCCAGCCATGATCAAGATCGCAATCGTAGGTGGAACGGGCTATACCGGCGTGGAGCTGCTGCGACTGCTCGCGCAGCACCCGAAGGCCGAGCTCCGCGCGATCACGTCGCGAAAGGAAGCGGGTACGAAGGTCGCCGATATGTTTCCGAGCCTTCGCGGCCGCTACGATCTCGCGTTCTCGGACGCGGCGGACGCGGAGCTTCGCGCCTGCGACGTCGTGTTCTTTGCGACCCCGCACGGCGTCGCGATGGCGCAAGCCCGGGAGCTCGTCGGTGCGGGCGTGCGGATCATCGACCTCGCGGCCGACTTCCGGCTTGCCGACCCCGGCGTTTTCGAGCGCTGGTACAAGATGCCGCATAGCTGTACCGAGCTGCTCGCCGAGTCGGTGTACGGGCTTCCGGAAATGAATCGCGAGGCGATCCGCAAGGCGCGCATTGTCGGCAATCCCGGCTGCTACCCGACCGCCGCGCTATTGGGTTTCCTCCCGCTTGTCGAGGCAGGCCTCGTCGACACCGATCACCTTATTGCCGATTGCAAATCAGGCGTTTCTGGTGCCGGGCGAAAAGCGGAGCTCAACCTCGCGTTCGCCGAAGCGGCCGACAATTTCGCCGCCTACGCCATCGGGGGTCATCGTCATATGCCCGAGATCGTTCAGGGCTTGAACCGCGTGAGCAAGACGCCCGTGAAGCTCGCGTTCACGCCGCACCTCGTGCCAATGATCCGCGGCATCCTGGCAACCCTTTATGCGCCGCTCAAGAGAACAGACGTCGATCTGCAAGCGCTCTACGAGAAACGCTACGCGGGCGAACCGTTCATCGATGTGATGCGTCCCGGGTCATCGCCGGATACCCGCAGCGTCCGGGCTTCGAATACGATACGCATCGCCGTCCACCGCCCCCAAGGAACCGATCTTGCGCTCGTTCTCGCGGCCGAGGACAACCTGGTGAAAGGTGCGGCCGGCCAGGCGATCCAGAACATGAATCTGATGTTCGGCCTGCCCGAAACGACCGGTCTCGGCGCGCTTCCGGTAGTGCCCTAGCACAATGGCCGTCCCGGTCATCTGGCGTCGATTCCGTGGGCACTTCGGGATTAGTGCGCCGCGAATGACGGTGACGACGAGCCTTCCCTGGTGGGAGCGCAGTGCCGCGGTGCTCGTTCTCACAGCGGTGATGGCGTTCGTGGTCTGGTGGGCATTCGACTTCGGACAGATCTTCGGAGGCGCTCATCTCCGCGACGTCGATGCGCGGACCGCGGCCCTCCAAACCGAGGCGATGCGCCTGCGCAGCGACGCAAGCGCCCTTCGAGTAGGCTATTCGCAGCTCGAAAGCGATCTCGCGATGAGCCGGGGCGCACAGCAGGCGCTGTCGCGCCAAGTCGCCGACCTGACGGCCGAGAATGCGCGGCTCAAAGAGGAAGCAGCAATTTTGCAGCGACTTGTAGGAGACACAGGGAAATCAGCGGCTTCCCCAAGGCGCCGCCAGCGCTGACCGTGCCCGACGACCAGCCGGAGGCTCGATCCGCTCTCGCGCTCAAGTTCAAGTATTATCAGCGTATTGAGGCGGCAGCACCGGTCCGCGCGTTACGTGTACCTTGACTAACCCTTGAGACGCCCCATGTTTGGACGGAAGGAAGCGCAACCTCAAAAACGGATCGACGGCTTGATTGCCGCCGGAACCATTGTCCGCGGCGACATCATTTTCAGCGGCGGACTCCGCATCGACGGTAGCGTCGAAGGCAAGATTTCGACGAACAATGGCGATGCGGGAACGTTGGTAATCAGCGAACAAGCGCAGGTCGACGGAGAAATCAAGGTTTCGCACGTCGTCGTCAACGGTACGGTGCGGGGGCCGATCATCGCCGACGACTACCTGGATTTGCAGGCAAAGGCGCGCGTCATCGGCGATGTCACCTATCGCAAGCTTGAAATGCAGCTCGGCGCGGTGGTACAAGGGCGTCTATGCCACAACGAACCCGGCGTTGCCGCCGTGGTCGAACTTAAACGCGCGCCGGCCGATGCCGGCGCCACTGGAGCAATACGATGAATGCAATGACCGAGATGCCGGCGCCGCTGGTTTTCACCGATGCGGCAGCGGCCAAGGTAAAGACGCTGATCGACGAGGAAGGCAATCCGGACCTCAAGCTCCGCGTTTTCGTCTCGGGCGGCGGGTGCTCGGGATTTCAGTATGGCTTCACGTTCGATGAAGTCGTCAACGAGGACGATACGGCGATGCAGAAGGACGGCGTGACGCTCCTGATCGACCCAATGAGCTATCAATATCTGGTCGGCGCCGAAATCGATTATCAGGAAGGGCTCGAGGGCGCGCAATTCGTGATCAAGAATCCGAACGCGACGACAACCTGCGGGTGCGGCTCGAGCTTCTCGGTCTGATCCTCGACTAATCGCAATGCTGAGACGGGGCCTTCGTGGTCCTGTTTCTTTTTGGACATCGCCTCAAACATTTCGAAAGGCAGCGGGCAGGGCTCGTCTCTGCGCTCGGATGTCCGCAAACGTGGCTGCCTGCGGGTACCCGGCGCGGCCATCAGCGTCGACCCAACGCCGCCAAGACGACCGCGCCACCCGCTACGGCAGCCGCGGACACTCGCGCTCGCCGCGCCCTGCCCGCTGCCTTCGATGCGTCGGCACCGACGCGCAGCACGACTAGCCCGGACGTATTGGACGCTTCGGATCAGCACCAACGCATCGAAGCGGGGTGAGCCGCTGCGCGAAGGGCGCCTGTGGCGCAGTCGGCGAAAAAGCGGGTCGCGCGGCGAGGAGTCGTTGGGTCGACGACGAAGCCGCGCGGGGTACCCGCTCGCCGACACGGTTTGCGCCACCCGAAGCCCTGAAGTGCAGCGGCTCACCCCGCTTCGAAACAAGTGAAGCGGTTTGAATTAGCGCGGGTAGATAGCGCCGAGCACACGTGGGCCCGCGGCGCCGGTGACCGATGCAAGGTTGCCGGGGCGGCCGGCGATCGTTTCGCGCGCGAGCCATGCAAACGCGAGCGCTTCAACGTGCTCGACGGGTACGCCCTCGTCTGCCGTGGTCCCAACATGCCGCGGTGCAAGCTCGCGCGTAAGCGCTTTCATTAACGTCGTGTTGCGGGCGCCGCCGCCGCAAGCCAGAACATCGAGCGAGTCCGGCGCCTGCGTTCGGATCGCATCGGCGATCGTGCGCGCGGTCAACGCCACGAGCGTTGCCTGCACATCGTCGGCCTCACCTTTCCATCCTGCGGCGACGAGCCGCTCTTCCAACCACGAAAGATTGAACTTGTCGCGATGCGTGCTCTTCGGCGGCTTCGCAGTGAAAAACGGCTCGGCCAGCAGCGCCGTCAGCAGCGCGTCGTTGACTTTGCCCGTGGCTGCCCACACGCCGCCTGCGTCGAACGGATCGCCGCGGTTACGCGCGCACCACAAGTCGAGAAGTGCGTTACCGGGACCGGTGTCGAAGCCGCTTACGGCGCCCGTAGGCGGCAGGTCGGTGATGTTGGCGATCCCGCCGATATTGACGATCACACGATGCCGATTTCGATTTCGAAAAAGCGCGGCGTGAAATCCCGGCACCAGCGGTGCGCCCTGGCCACCCGCCGCCACGTCGCGACTGCGAAAATCGGCGACGACCGCAATCTCCGCGCGTTCGGCCACCCGCGCCGGATTGTTGAGTTGCAACGTGAAGCCGCGCTCGGGACGATGTCGCAGCGTTTGCCCGTGTACGCCGACCGCAATGACTTGCTTTTTATCGAGCTTGGCGCTCGCGAGCGCGCGGCGGATGGCGTCGGCATAAAGTTCCGCCAGCATGTTGGCGGCCGAACCGGCGCGTGCAAGCTCGTTTGCACCGGGCGTTTGCAGCGCCAGGAGCTCGTCGCGCAACATGGTCGGGAATCCAACATGTGCGGCGCCAAGCGTTTCGCACGCAGTGCCGCTTGCCGGCGCGAAGTCGGCGACAACGGCGTCGATTCCGTCGAGACTCGTGCCGGACATGACACCGGCAAACAACTCGCGGGCCATGGGCACCGTCGTTAAATCGCTCGCCTAGTCGGACGCTGCGATCCGCGACCCCGGTGCAGCGTGAGCGACCTGCAACTCCGCGACGAGCGGGGCGATCGCGGACATGAACGCGGGACGGTCGTCCGCGACGACGGGAAGCGCGGTCGGCAAATCGACGGCCAATGGATTGCGCGGCTCGCCGCCGATGCGAAATTCGTAATGCAAGTGCGGTCCGGTCGCCCATCCGGTCTGACCGACGTATCCGATCGTGTCGCCTTGCCGCACGTGCGCGCCGGTTTTCGCCATCGTCGCGAAGCGCGACAAGTGCGCGTAGACCGTCGAATAATCCCCGGTGTGCTGAATCATGATGACATTACCGTAGCCGTTTTGTTCGCCCGCAAACGTGACGACGCCGTCACCGGTCGTGCGAATCGATGTTCCCATGGGCGCGGCGAAATCGATGCCGCGGTGCGCGCGCATCGTCTGCAGAAACGGATTGAAGCGTGCGGCGGTGAACCCTGACGTGATCCGCGAGAACTCCATCGGTGACAGCAGGAACGCTTTGCGCGTGCTCTTGCCGTCCTCGGCGTAATAGCCCTCGCTACCGTCAGGCGCTTGCCAGAGAAACGCGCGATGCGCGATCCCCTGATTGACGAACTCGGCCGCAACGATGCGACCGACGTCGACCGCTTCGCCGTCGACATAGCGTGTCTCATAGAGAACGCTGAAACGATCGCCCTGGCGCAAATCGTGATAGAAATCGATGTCGCCGGCGAAGACATCCGATAGCGCCAGCGTGATCGCGTCGGGAAGGCCGACGTCATCGGCCGCGCTGAACAGCGACGAGCGGATTTCACCACCGCGCAACGTGAGCCGCGTCTCCATCGTCGGCGGCGCGCTGTGCGCAGCGAACGTATCGCCCTGACGTGCGACCTCGAGCAAGTCGCCGCCGCCCGCGATAAAGCGCAGCGCGATGAGGCGCCCTTCTTCATCGGTCGCCACACGGACCGGACGGCCGGGCTGCAATCGGTACAACGGACGCGCCGAAGCGTTGACACGCAGGAATGTCAGTGCAACGGGATCATCGACCGCAGCGCGTGCCAGCAGGCTGCCGATCGTATCGCCGCGCTGCACACGCTCCTCGCGCCAGAACACGCCGGTTTCGCCGTCCTCGGCAAGCGGCGCCGGTGCGGGCAGCGCGCGCACGACGCTATGCGTAACGACCGTTTCGAGCGTCGTCTCGGGCGCGAATCCGAATGCGGCTACGCCGGAGAACCCCAGCGCGGCAAGCGCGAACGCCTGCCAAGGGAGCGACAGCGAGTCGTGCATCGGACGCCCCACGGACGACGTGATCCGCTGCGCTAGAATCGGAGGTTTGTTTACGATCACGACTTGCCGTCGACGGGCGAAGTGCCGAATTCTAGCAGCATGCCGGCGGATGTCGATTGGAAAAAATAATGGCGTTCGACGTCGACCATCAGATGGCCGTATTCAAGCGGGGCGCCGAAGAGCTTCTCGTCGAGTCCGAGCTCGTCACCAAGCTTACGCGCGGCGCGCCGCTCAAGATCAAGGAAGGGTTCGATCCCACGCGTCCCGACCTCCATCTCGGTCATACGGTCCAGTTCAACAAGCTCCGCCAGCTGCAGGACCTCGGACATCACATCGTCTTCTTGATCGGCGATTTCACGGGGATGATCGGCGATCCCACCGGACGCAACGCCGCGCGCCCGCCGCTCTCCGCTGACGAGATCGTCCACAACGCGAAGACCTATGCCGACCAGGTGTTTCTGATCCTCGACCGCGACAAGACCGAAGTCGCGTTCAATTCGAAATGGCTGATGGCGCTCGGCGCCGACGGGATGGTGAAGCTTGCGGCCAAGTACACAGTCGCGCGAATGCTCGAGCGCGAGGATTTCGCCAAGCGCTACGCCTCCGAGCAGCCGATTGCGATCCACGAATTCCTGTATCCGCTTGCGCAAGGCTACGACTCGGTGGCGCTGAAAGCGGATGTCGAGTTGGGCGGCACCGACCAGAAGTTCAACTTGCTCGTCGGCCGCGAGCTGCAGCGCCACTTCGGGCAGGAGCCGCAATGCATTCTGACGTTGCCGCTGCTCGAGGGACTCGACGGCGTCAACAAGATGTCGAAGTCGCTCGACAATTATGTCGGCATCACCGAGTCGCCCGCGGAAATGTTCGGCAAGCTGATGTCGATTTCCGACACGCTGATGTGGCGCTATTACGAGTTGTTATCGTTCCGGTCAATCGAAGAGATCGCGCGACTCAGAGCGGAATGCAACGGAGGCCGCAACCCTCGCGACGCAAAAGTGATGCTGGCGCAGGAAATCGTCGCGCGCTTCCATTCTCACGAAGCGGCTGAACACGCGCTCATCGAGTTCGATGCACGTTTCAGGCAAGGCGCGTTACCCGACAACATGCCGGAAATTACGTTGCACGGCGCAGGTGCCGGACTCGCCGTCTCGCAACTGGCCAAACAAGCCGGTATCGTCGATTCGACGTCGGAGGCGCTCCGCCTCATTGCGCAACGCGGTCTCAAAGTGGACGGTGACGTCGTCGTCGACAAGACGATGACAATCGCCCCGGGGCGGACCGTTGTCGTGCAAGCGGGCAAGCGCAAGTTCGCCCGCGTGACCGTTCGCTAACCAACCGCACTCACGCTGCGAGCAGTCGTTCCGCGGGCTTTGCGCGCGCCGCGCATCGTAGGCGACGCTCGATGAAAATCGAATCGCCGAACTCGTGCGTCCGATAATCGCGCGCGTCGAGCTCGTCGGCGGCGCGACGAAGCGTCGCGTCATCGACGAACGCGCGCAGCAGCTCATAGTGACTCGTGCCGGGCTCGTGCGTTCCAGAAACGATCGCATCGACGACGCGAAGGGGCGTCGCGGCGCCGATGCGTTGCGTGGCAATTCCCGCGCCGGCGCGAACCGTTCCGTTGATCAACGCGCTGTGCTCGAGCGCGCGCACGACAGTTGTGCCGACTGCAACGATGCGCCCTCCATTGTTCTTGGCGCGACAGAGAGCGTGCGCTGTCGCTGCAGATATCCGGTACCGTTCGTCGAACGGCAACCGTCGATCGAGCGCGTCGTCGCCTGTCGACGAGATTCCCGCTGCGTGCGTAATCGTTGCGAAATCAGCGCCGTGTTCGCGTATCGACGCAACCGTTTTCCAGTCAAGCATGAAGCCCGCCGACGGCGGCTCGAAGGCGAATGGCGCGCCGGCAATCGGCGTCCAGACGTCCCACAACGCGAGCGGCGTATGAACGTGCGCATACTGGATCGGCCGGCCATGCTGCGAAATCCCCTCCCAGATCGATGCCGACGATCCTTCGAAACGCAACGCGACAAGACGCGGATGATCGAGGGTTCGTTCGACGATCGCGCATAGCGGTCCAAGCGCGAGGCGATCGCCGCGTCGCAATCGCGGCGGAAGCAGCCGATTTTCGGTACGCGTGCGAAAGTCGCCAGGGCCGAACACGATCGCAACGAAGTGACTGACATCGTCGCCGTCCAGCGAGCGACTGCCGGCAAGGCGAACTTCGAGCGCTTCGCCGGTCGGCGCGTGAAAACCGGCGAGGCTCGCCGGCAACGTTGCGGCGTCGTTGGCGACGACGATATCGAAGCGCCGCAAAAAATCGGCGAACGAGCTTCGTGGCGCGTGAATGATCCAGGCGTTCTTATCGATAACCAACAGCTTCGCGTGATGGGCTCTCTGAATGGGAACGCTGGCAGCAATCATGCAACGTCCGCAAGATTTTGCAGATTCATCGCTGACGCGTCGACCGCGGTTCGGCCGCTGTCCGTCAGCGCTTGTTCGATCCGGTCAACCACCTCGCGCGCCGACGTTTCCGGACGCTTGAGTGCACTCGCGTCGGCATCCGGAACCGCGAGTGCATGAAGCGGCGTGTCCATATCGCCCGGATCGACCGAGATGAAGCTCACGCCTTCGTCGATCAATTCCTCGTTCCAGATCCGGGTCATGTGATGCAGCGCCGCTTTGCTGGTGCCATAGGCGCCCCAGGTCGGATAGGGATTGATCGCGGCGTCGCTCGAAACGTTCACGACGCACGCACCGCGACCGTCGCGCGCAGAAGCGGCGAGTGCGCCCAACAAGGCCTTCGTCAAACGAAACGGCCCGAGCACGTTCGTCGCGAGCGCATCCTCGAACGCTTCGCATTCAGTGTCGGCGAGCAGCACAAGGGGCGTCGGGCCGAGACTCGACGCATTGTTCACCAATACGTCGACGCCCCCCAGTCGAGCGAGTATTTGCAGAGCGATCGGATGAATATCTTCCTTCTTCGCAACGTCGCCAACGATGCCGTGCGAGCCAGCGATTTCGCGGACAACGCGTTCTACACGCTCGCGCGTCCGTGCGACGAACGCAACGATCGCACCTCGCGCGCTGCATTCTCGGACAAGCGCCAGCCCCAGGCCCGACGTACCGCCCGTGATTGCGACGCGAACGCCGCGCAAGATGTCATGTCGTATTTCAATTGGGTAACTTGTGTCCATCGGTATTCTCCTGTCGATGGACCGATAATAGGAGCGCGGATTCGTAATACCAGCGCTCTGTCCAACACATTGGCGGAAGGTCGAATCGATGGACGCTCCTCGTCACGTTGCGGCACATTTAGCGCGCAATCTGCTCTCACTCCGTCACGCCCGCACGTTGACGCAGGACGCGCTCGCGAAAGCCGCCGCAGTCCCGCGCTCAACGATCGCGAACCTGGAATCCGGCGAAGGTAACCCGTCGCTGGCCGTATTGGTCAAGGTCGCCAATTCGCTCGGCGTCCCCATCGACGAATTGCTCGCGTCGCCGCGCGCGAAGGTGCGCAAGTGGGCGGCGACCGATATCGCTGCACAGAGTCAGGGACGCGGCGTGACGATGCGGCCGCTCGTACCCGAACCGGTTCCCGAAGAAATGCTGACCGTAATGGATTTCGCGCCGCGCGGCGCGATGCGCGGAACGCCGCACTTGCCGGGCACGCGGGAATTCTTCACATGCCTTGGCGGACAAGTCACGATTTTCGTCGCCGGCGATCGCTTCGAGCTCAGTGCCGGCGACGTGCTCGCGTTTCCGGGCAACGTTCCGCATTCGTACCAGAATCCCGATGCGCACGGCGCCGCTCACGGCGTGTCGGTCGTGATTTTGGCGAAAGCGGGGGTGTAACCGCGAATTGCCGGCTACATCTTCGAGCTTCGGCGCGATCCCGCGCGAAGCTTTAGTGAATGGTCGCGCTGGACAAGAAACGGAGGTGCGCGCCGCTCTTCAGGCGAAATACGCCTTCTCCGACGTGCTCGGCGTCGTCGATCTCGGCACGGGTGAGCGCGATCTCGGTATCGCCGCGTTTGGCTTCGAGGACGACATCATCGGCAACGGTATCCTCGTCGGGAACGCGCAGATACTCCGTCTCGAACACGACGCCGTCGATCAGGACGAAATCGGCGTTGTCCATCATGTCGATCAGATGAGTCACTTTTCGCGGCTCCTTTCGATTTGGACGATACGCTGCACCCCACGAAGATGCGGCCGGAGTAAAGCCCGTTCAAGAGCCGGGCTCCGGCCTACAGGCGAGCAGTGTTCGGACTACAGGCCCATTAACGCGCAGGAAGGCCGCGCCGCCTACGTCGGCTTCCGCAGCCTTGTTTCAACCAACGAGCGCCCGCACGAAATTGGGCAGCGCCAGCGCAGCGCCATGCACGGCGCCGTTGTAGTACTGGAGATCGCGAATGCCCCGTTCCGCGATCCTGCGGTCGATTTCCTGCGGTGGGACGGTGGTGGGATCGAGCGTTGCCGAGCAGCAGGCCATCATCCACAGGCCGCCATAGAGCGGAATCGACGCCAGGTAGGGCCGGACGAGCGGAAATGCCTTCCGCAACGACGATAAGCCGGCATGGATGCGATCGGGATGCGCGATCGGGCTGGCGATATGCAACGTCATCGCGCCGCCCGGCTCGAGACGCGCCGCGCACGCGCAATAGAAATCGACGGTGTAAAGCGGCGTCGACGGACCGCCCGGATCGGTCAGATCGAGCACGATCAGATCGAACTTTTCGGCCGTGCCGCGCACGTACGCAAAACCGTCCTCGATGCGCAGAGCCACGCGCGGATCATCCAGACTTCCCCGATGCACGCTGCGAAGATGCTTGCGCGAGATGTCGACGACCGCCGCATCGATCTCCGCGAGCGTCACCGCTTGCATCGAGGGATGCTTGAGCAGCTCTTCGGCGCTGCCGCCATCGCCACCGCCGACGATCAACGCGCGTCGCGGGTGCGGATGGGACAGCGCAGCCATGTGAACGAGATTCTCGTGATAGAAGAACTCGTCCTTTTCGGACGTCATGAAGTAGCCGTCGAGACGAAACAGCTTGCCGAATGGCTTGCTGTCATGGACTTCGACATCCTGGAACGGCGATCGGAATTTTTCGATCAGTCGCGCCGACCGGATGAAGAATCCCCAGTCGTCGGTCAGATACTCGGTCATCGCGCCGGGCGCGAGATCGCCTTCAGGATTCCTTGCCGTCATCCTTGCCCCCGCGCCGAATCGCTTGAAAGCGAGAGCGCTGCGGCTTCAACACCGCCTGCAACGCGCGGAAGACGCGGTCCGCCTTGTCGCTGTTGTCGGTGGTGTAGTTGCAGACGTACACGTCGACCGCGACAAAGCCTGCTTCGGGCCACGTATGAATCGCGAGATGCGACTCCGCGAGAAGAACCGTGCCGGTAACGCCCTGGGGCTTGAACTGGAAGAACCGATCGCCGACGATCGTGAGACCGGCTTCCTCAACCGCCTTGCGACAAACGTCGCGCAATGCGTCGGCCTGCGTGAGCGTCGGCCTGCGTGAAAACCGGCGTGTCGGCAGGGCAGCCGTACCATTCGCCTAACAGATGGATTCCGTCCATTAGTCGTCCCCCGAAAATTCGTCTCTCGCGAGCGCAAACTCCACATATGCGCTTGCGCAAAAACGGCCCCAACCGCACCGGCCTTATTGACCAACTCTTGGACCGAAAACCGCGTCCTCATTTGCAACTCGTCTGCCACACTTGCGGACACATCCGCCGCGGATACATCGTGTCGAAATCGGCGCTGGATAAAGGCACGATTATTGCACAAATGTTGTGCTTTCGCGATAATTTTCAATTCCTTCGCGTCGAAATTCCCTCTACGGCGCGCCACGCGCCGACAAGCCACCGGAACAACCAATGCCTGACACCGTGACAACAGCGCGCAGCGGCGCGACCGCCGAGCGCGCACCGGATCATGAGCTCGCCAATGCGATTCGCGCGCTTGCGATGGATGCCGTCGAAAAGGCGAAGTCGGGACATCCGGGCATGCCGATGGGGATGGCGGAAATCGCCGTCGCGCTGTGGACGCGTCATTTGCGACACGATCCAACCAATCCGCATTGGCCCGATCGCGATCGCTTCGTGCTGTCGAACGGCCACGGGTCGATGCTGCAATACGCGCTGCTGCACTTGAGCGGGTATGAATTGCCGATGGCCGAATTGCAACGATTTCGCCAACTCCATTCCAAGACGCCCGGACATCCGGAACTGGGCGTGACACCGGGCATTGAGACGACGACGGGACCGCTCGGGCAAGGGCTCGCGAACGCCGTCGGCATGGCGCTCGCGGAAAGGTTGCTCGCAGCTCGTTTCAACCGTCCCGGACACGCAATCGTCGATCACTACACGTACGTGTTCGCCGGAGACGGTTGCCTGATGGAAGGTATTTCGCACGAGGCGTGCTCGCTCGCGGGTACGCTCGGACTTGGCAAGCTGATCGCGTTCTACGACGACAACGGAATCTCGATCGACGGCGAGACACGCGGTTGGTTTACCGACGATACGCCGAAGCGTTTCGAAGCGTATGGCTGGCATGTGATCGCGGGCATCGACGGTCACGACATCGAAGCGGTCGATCACGCGATACGCGCTGCACACGCCATCAACGACAAGCCGTCGTTGCTGTGCTGCAAGACGGTCATTGCGAAAGGCGCACCGACGAAGGCAGGTACTGCGGAAGCGCACGGCGCAGCGCTCGGGGAGAAGGAAGTCGCGGCGACGCGAGCGGCGCTCGGCTGGTCGTCTCCCCCGTTCAAGATACCGGCCGACATTTACGCGGCCTTCGATGCGCGCGAGCGCGGCAAGGCGTTGAGCGGCGAGTGGACGGCACGTTTCGCAGCGTATCGTGCCGCGCATCCTGAGCTTGCCGCCGAATTCGAACGACGCATCGCGGGCGCGCTACCGGAAGATTTCGACGACGTCGTTGTGGCATTTATTGCGCAACAGGACGCCAAACACGAAAACGTCGCGACGCGCAAGGCGTCGCAGCAAGCGATCGCGGCGTACGCGGCTCTGCTCCCCGAAATGATCGGCGGATCAGCCGATTTGACCGGCTCGGTGTTCACGAACTGGTCGGGCAGCACGACGGTCACACGTCAGGAGCCCGGCAATTATGTCTACTTCGGCGTACGCGAGTTTGCGATGCAGGCGATCGCCAACGGTCTCGCAGTGCACGGCGGATTCATTCCCTACACAGGGACTTTTCTCACGTTCTCCGACTACATGCGCAACGCGCTACGAATGGCAGCGCTGATGCGGTTGCGCACGATCTCGGTGTTCACCCACGATTCGATCGGTCTCGGTGAAGACGGTCCGACGCATCAGTCGGTCGAGCACGCGGCGAGCCTTCGCCTCGTTCCGCATCTCGACGTCTGGCGCCCCTGCGATACGGTGGAGACCGCCGTCGCCTGGGGCGCCGCGCTTCGCCGGCACGATGGGCCGACAGCGCTATTGTTCACGCGGCAGGGCGTTCCGTTCGTCAAGCGGGACTCGAGTGAGATCGCGGCGATTCATCGCGGCGGCTACGTGCTGGCCGATTTCGCTTTGAACCAAGGTCAGGCACGGGCCGTCGTCATTGCCACCGGCTCCGAAGTATCGCTCGCACTGGGCGCTCGCGAGGCGCTCGCGCAAGAGGGTATCGACGTGCGCGTCGTCTCGATGCCGTCGACGTCGGTTTTCGACCGCCAGAGTGCCGAATATCGCGCGTCCGTGTTGCCGCTCGGCGTGCCGCGCGTCGCGGTGGAAGCCGGCGTCACCGATGGTTGGCGAAAGTACGTCGGCGCCGTCGACGATCCGCATGCCGCCGTCGTTGGGCTGGATCGTTACGGCGAATCAGCCCCTGCCGGCGATTTGTTCAAGTTCTTCGGCTTTACCGCCGAGCGCGTTACCGCGGCGGTTCGCGCGGTCGTCGCGAATGGCGCAACATCCAACGTCAAGGAGTAATCGAATGACCATCAAAGTCGCGATCAACGGCTATGGCCGCATTGGCCGCAACGTTTTGCGAGCCCATTACGAAGGCGGCAAGAAGCACGACCTTGCGATCGTCGCGATCAACGATCTCGGCAGTCCGGAAACGAATGCCCACTTGACGCGTTACGACACGGCGCACGGCAAGTTTCCCGGCAAGGTCCAAGTCGAGGGCGATGCGATGATCGTCGACGGCGACCGCATCAAGGTGCTCGCGCAGCGCGATCCGGCTACATTGCCGTGGAGCGCGCTGGGAGTCGACGTCGTGATGGAATGCACCGGCTTATTCACGTCGAAGGAGAA
>VBCG01000101.1:0-5423 GCA_005881895.1 Betaproteobacteria bacterium | reverse complement strand
CTCATGACGACGGTCCATTCGTACACGAACGATCAGGTGCTGACCGACGTTTACCACGAGGACCTGCGGCGCGCACGCTCGGCGACGATGAACATGATTCCGACGAAGACCGGTGCCGCCGCCGCGATTGGTCTGGTCATGCCGGAGCTCGGCGGCAAGCTCGACGGCTATGCGATTCGGGTGCCGACGATCAACGTCTCGATCGTCGATCTGTCGTTCATTGCCGCGCGCGACACGTCGGCCGACGAAGTCAACGCGATCATGAAGGCCGCCTCCGAAAGCGGGCCCCTCGCCGGCTTGCTCGGCTACAACGTCGCGCCGCTGGTCTCGATGGACTTCAATCACACCTCCGCATCGGGCATCTTTGACGCCACGCTGACGAAGGTCTCGGGGCGGCTTGTCAAAGCGTCGAGTTGGTACGACAACGAATGGGGTTTCAGCAATCGAATGCTGGACGTCGCCGTTGCGTTGATGCAGGCGAAATAGCGCAACGCCGATGAAGTTGCTGCGACTCTCCGACGTCGACGTGCGCGGCAAGCGCGTCTTCATTCGCGCGGACTTGAACGTTCCCCAGGACGACGCGGGGAACATCGCCGACGACACGCGCATCCGCGCATCCGTTCCCGCAATCCATGATGCATGGGCGCGCGGAGCCGCCGTCATGGTGACCTCTCACCTCGGTCGGCCGACGGAGGGCCAGTGGAAGGCCGACGACTCGCTCGCGCCGATTGCGAGACGTCTCGGTGAACTGCTTGACCACGACGTTCCGCTGATACGCGATTGGGTCGACGGCGGCGCTTGGCACGATACGCTGCAACCCGGCGACATCGTCCTGCTCGAGAACTGCCGGATCAACAAAGGCGAAAAGAAGGACGACCCGACGCTCGCGCAGAAGATGGCGAAGCTGTGTGACGTCTACGCGAATGACGCATTCGGTACCGCGCATCGTGCTGAGGCGACGACGCACGGCATCGCGAGATACGCGCCCATCGCGTGTGCCGGACCGTTGATGGCTGCGGAGCTCGATGCATTGAGCAAAGCGCTCTCCGATCCGAAACGTCCACTCGTGGCGATCGTCGGCGGCGCCAAAGTGTCCACGAAGCTCACCGTGCTCCGCGCATTGCTCGCGAAAGTCGACACGCTGATCGTCGGCGGTGGGATCGCGAACACCTTCATCCTTGCGGCGGGCGGGAAGATCGGCAAGTCCCTTGCGGAGCCCGATCTCGTGGCGGAGGCAAAATCGATTCTCGCTGAATTCCCCGGCAAGGTGCCGATTCCGATCGACGCCGTTTGCGCGAAGGAATTCGCGGCCGGCGCCAAGTCGGAATTGAAGGCGATAGAAAACATCGCGACGGACGATTTGATTCTGGATCTCGGGCCGCAATCAATAGCCGCGCTGCAGCACATCGTTGCACGCGCAGGCACGATCGTTTGGAACGGACCGATCGGCGTATTCGAGTTCGACGCGTTTGCGAACGGCACGCGGGAGTTGGGACAAGCGATTGCCGCATCGCACGCATTCTCGATCGCCGGCGGCGGCGACACCGTCTCAGCGATCAACAAATTTGGCATCGCCGACCGAATCGGCTACATATCAACGGCGGGCGGCGCGTTCCTCGAATTTCTGGAGGGCAAAACGCTGCCGGCGGTGGCAGTGCTCGAAGAGCGCGCTGCCAGGTAACCAACTGTCATCGCTCGTTACCGAGCCAGGCGCCGAGATCTCGCTTGAGCTTGCGCATATCGGCTTCACGCGTGTACATCATGTGGCCGGCATCGTAGTAATGATGCTCGACGCGCGCCAGCACGCTGGCGGGAACGTCGAGTTGCGCAAGGGACCAATCCGTCGCGCTGTATGGTGTCCCGAGATCGTAATAACCACTGGCGACAAACACCCGCAGATGCGGAGTGCGCCGCAGCGCGCGCGACAAGTCGCCGCTCGTACAGGTGCAGCTGTTTCCCTTGCCATCGCCGCGGTTCCAATCCCACTGTTTGTGGGCATCCATGGAGAGAACCTCGTCGCGGGCTTGCGTATCTACGCCTAACGCTTCGCTCATGTACGCATGCGCCGCCATCGTGTAGGGCGCGGCAATCGCCTCAATGCCCGGATCGAACTCCCATTCTCGCGTACGGCTCGCGGCCATCGGCCCGGTGACCCGCGCCTACAGACGACCGACGATCAGACCGCGATCCCGCAGCAGCTCGAAGAAGAATGCGTGGTCGCTGATGCGCAGATTCTGCTCGTCGACGAACGCGGGCGCAAGGCCGGTAAGTTCCGCCAGGCGATTAGTCACGCGACGCCGCGCCGATTGCGAGAGCCGGGCGCCCGCATGCAGCGCGCTCAAGTACTCCTCGGTGACGAAACTCTCTGCCGCGGCGCGGGCCGCAGCCGGCGATTCCGCCAATGATCCGGCGAGCTTACCGTGGAATTGCGCCACGCACGCGAATGCGGGCACGAAGAGCGCATGCGGAAGGTCATTGCGCGGCGCGAAGATGACGCTCTGCAGATCCATCGCGCACGACACGAGGATCAGGCCCGACAACGCGACACCGATGTTCTGCAACTTATCGGCGAGCGCCGCGCCACGCGTTGTGCCGTAGCTTTCACCGGCCAGATACACCGGCGAGCCCCAGCGCCGATGCCGCCCAAGCCACGTGCGCATGCATTCGGCGAGGGCATCGACGTCGCCGTCGACGCTCAGCATCCTCTTTCGCGCGTCTTCGCTGGAGGTAACCGAATAGCCGGTGTGCGGCGGATCTATGAAAACGAGATCGAAGTGCTCGAACCACGAATCCGCATTGTCGGTCACAGTGTATGGCGGCGGGGGCATCGTGCCGTCGTCGCGAATGACAACGCGCTTCGGTCCGAGAGCGCCGAGATGCAGCCAGATCGACGACGAACCTGGACCGCCGTTGAACACGAAGCACACGGGTCGACTCGCCGCCGCACTATCCGCGAGAAAGTACGACGTGGTGAACACCGCCGCCTCGGGTTCGCCGCGCTTCTCGTCCAAGCCGCCGGCCGAGACAGGAATGAATTCGGCGATTGCGTCGTACTTCAACGTTCGGCCGTCGACGACAACGCTGCCCTCGCTCTTGCGTGCGTCCTGCGCGAGGAGCTTGTCGACTTTCTCGCGCAGTCGCTTCTTCGGGTCGTCGTTGCCGGAAGCAGAAGTCGGTTCGCTCATGGAAGTACGCCTTTCGCTAACGTGCTAAAAAAATGCCGCACCCGATGACGGCCAGGCGCGGCATTTTATCCTCGATCCGGGTCAAATTACCGCCGCCGGTGAATTCACGTACCATTTCTCATTATTGCGGATAGGAGAGCTGTCTTGCCCCGCGCCACCAAAATCGTCGCCACGCTCGGTCCCGCGTGCAGCGATCCCGCTGTATTGCATCGAATGATTGCAGCCGGCGTCGATGTCGTACGCCTCAACTTCTCGCATGGGACGGCCGAGGATCAACTCGAGCGCGCGCGGCTCGTGCGCGAGATCGGGCGATCGCTGTCGCGCGAGATCGGCGTCATGGCCGATTTGCAAGGGCCGAAGATTCGCGTTGGTAAGTTTGCGGAAGGAAAAGTTACGCTCGAGCCCGGCCAGCGCTTCGTGCTCGATGCGGAATGCGAGCTTGGCGACAAGAACCGCGTCGGACTCGACTATAAAGAGCTGACGCAGGACGTCTCGCGCGACTCGGTGCTGCTGCTGAACGACGGCCTCATCAAGCTCGTCGTCGAAGAAGTCGATGGACCGCGCATCATCACGCGCGTCGTTATCGGCGGAGTGCTCTCGAACAATAAGGGCATCAACCGGCAAGGCGGTGGTCTTACGGCGCCAGCGCTGACCGCGAAGGACATGGACGACGTCAAGACGGCGGCGAAGCTCGAGGCCGACTATCTCGCCGTGTCGTTCCCGAAGAGCAAGGAAGACATGTACATGGCGCGCCAACTGCTGCGCGCGGCGGGCGGGGTGGCGCTTCTGATCGCAAAAATCGAGCGCGCCGAGGCGATCGGCGCGCTGGCGGAGATCATCGACGCGTCCGACGGCATCATGGTTGCACGCGGCGATCTCGCCGTCGAAGTCGGCAATGCGGCGGTCCCCGGATTGCAGAAGCGGATGATCCGGCTCGCGCGCGAGCGGAACAAGCTGACAATCACCGCAACCCAGATGATGGAGTCGATGATTCATGCGCCGGTGCCGACGCGCGCCGAAGTGTCCGATGTCGCCAACGCCGTGCTGGATGGAACCGATGCCGTCATGCTGTCGGCGGAAACTGCCGCGGGACGATACCCGGTCGAGACCGTCGAAACGATGGCGCAGATCTGCGACGAGGCGGAAAAATACGACGTCGTCGAGCTCGACCGCGACTTTCTCGATCGCACGTTCACGCGCATCGATCAATCGATTGCGATGGCCACGCTCTTCACCGCTTTCCATCTCAAGGTGAAAGCGATTGCAGCCCTCACCGATTCCGGTTCGACGGCCTTGTGGATGTCGCGCCACGACTGCGGCCGTCCGATCTACGCGCTCACGCCGAGGATCGCTTCGCAGCGCAAGATGGCGCTTTATCGCAACGTCGTCCCCCTCTATCTCGAGCAGAGCACCGATCGCGATGAAGTGCTGCGAGCGGCGGAAGAATTGCTTCTCAACAAAGGCGAGGTGCAGCGCGGCGACCGCATCGTGTTGACGATCGGCGAGCCGATGGGCAAGTCAGGTGGGACGAATACGATGAAAATCGTGCAAGTTGGCGGACAGCACACCTAAACCGCGCGTACGAATAAAGGAGAAACGGTGGCAAAGAGAACATGGTGGCAGCGGCTGTTGCTGTCCGCCTGGATGCGGCCGATCCTATTGATCGTCATTCTGCTCGTCGTTTGGGATCTGACGATTCGGATCTTTCGGATTCCGCCGTATCTGATTCCGGCGCCCGAAGGCGTCGTGAAGCAGCTCTTCGTCGAATGACAACCTACGCGACGCTCGGCGGGTTCGCGCTGTCGATCGCATTCGGTATCCCGATGGCGCTGCTGATTGCGTATTCGCGTACCGTTGAGAGCTTCGTCTATCCGTTGCTCGTGTTCTCGCAAAGCGTGCCAAAAATTGCGATTGCGCCGTTGTTCGTTGTCTGGTTCGGATTCGGCATCATCCCCAAGGTCATCTGCGCGTTCATGCTCGGATTCTTTCCGATCGTCGTGTCGACGGTTGTGGGATTCAAATCGGTCGATCCTGACATGCTCGACCTCGCCCGCTCGATGAAGGCATCGCGGCTTGCAACGTTCATCCGGATCAGTCTGCCGCAGGCGCTGCCGTCGATCTTCGCGGGCCTCAAGGTGTCCGTCACGCTGGCCGTCGTCGGCGCCGTAGTTGGCGAATTCGTCGGATCGAACTCGGGCAGCGGCTACCTGCTGCAAATCGCCAACGGCAACTTCGACT
>VBCG01000188.1 GCA_005881895.1 Betaproteobacteria bacterium | reverse complement strand
CCGCGACGCATGTCGGTCACGCCCGCAGCAATCCACACGCGCGTGCCGGCCGGCAATCCAATCATGGGTGCGACAGCAGCGCGACCACGAGTCGCAACACTTCGCCGTCGATGCCACCCTTGAGCGTAACCCGACCGAGCGGCAGCGCGATCTCGAGCGAACTTGCACTCAACGACGCAGCACGTGACTGGCGCTCCGACATCAAGGACACCGTCGGCGGCGTTGACTGCTGCGCCTGCGACTCGATCAACGTGACCGGCAGCATCGCCGCCGCTGGCATTGCCACCGACTGCATCAGGGCGCGTAAATGCTCGCGCCGCCACCTGAACAAGATATTGGCGTTCAGCCGGTGGTCCAGTGCAATCCGGGCGACCGAGGCGCGCGGCGCGAGCGTCAGTTCAACTAGGCGCCGCTTGAACGCGGCGTCGTGCGTGCGACGCGTGGCTAACTTCGGGGGCGGTGAAGCATTACTCTGTACACGCTTCATGGTGTGCACCATCATCGATAGTGCACACCATCATGGTGGACACCGCGTGCGAGGATGCCTGCTTACCCGATCAACCGGAAGACGGCCTCCAGATGACGCTTACGTTTTATCGTGGTCTGCGCTGCCCGATCTGCAGGCCGCACGTACGCGACCTCAATCGCAAGTTGGACGAATTCGAGAAGCGCGGCGGCGTGGTCGTTGCGATCAGCACCGACACGCGGGGACCTGCTCAACAATCGAGGAAGGACTGGGGCATCGAGCGCCTTGCGATTGTCTACAGGTTGAGCATCGAGCAGCCCGACGCTGGGGACTGTACATCTCGACGTCCATCAGCGAGAACGCACCGGCCTTTTTTCCGAGCCGGGACTGTTCCTGATCCGACCTGACGCGACGCTCACTGCGCATCGATACAGTCGATGCCGTTCGCACGATCGCACTCCACCGATGTGCTGCAGGCGATCGACTTCATCGTCGAACGGAACTATTCGGCCCGCAGCGAAGCATGGTCGCATAACGTTTACATAAGCTAATGCGACTGAGACGGGATTCCCCGTCATACGCCTGCTGAGAGCGTGGCGATAATGGGGCAGGAGCGAGGTCGCTTGCCCGCCGAACATTCGCTGATTAAGGTCTTGAGCAGGCGGCGCATTCGATTGAGGTCTGCTAGCCGCTCTTCGATGATCGCGAGCTTGTGCTCGGCAAGCACGCGCGTCTCGCCACAACTCTGCCCGTCTTCCAAGCGCAAGAGCGCCTTGACCTCTTCCAATGTAAAACCAAGCTGCTGCGCCCGCTTGATGAAAACCACACGCTTTATGGCGGACGGTGAATAGCGCCGGTGACCACCGAGTGGCTTGTTGGGCTCATCGACCAAGCCGCGTCGTTGATAGTAGCGAATGGTCTCCACGTTTACGCCGGCTGCTTCAGCCAGTGTGCCTATCGGGACTTCCGTGGCAGGACGCACACTGTTCCGGCTCTTCATATGGGAGTGTCTGTGGATGAAAGCGGGGCTTGATTCCGTACCAGGGTACGGAACTTATGATACGTCTGACCTAATCTTTTGGGTAGGGCATGGACTCACCAACGCCGAGAATGGCGATAACGGCGGGTGCGCTCGCCGCAATCGGCTCGTCGATCTGCTGTGTTGGACCGCTAGCGCTCCTAGGACTCGGCGTTAGCGGCGCCTGGATCGGCACGCTGAGTGCATTCGAGGCGTATCGGCCCGTCCTGATCGGAGCCACGGTGGTGTTCCTCGCGCTCGCATTTCGCAAGCTCTATCTCGTGCCACAGGCGTGTGCAACGGGAACAGCGTGCGCAATTCCCGCCGTAGTCCGCCACCAGCGGGCAATCTTTTGGGTGATAAGTGCACTCCTCTTGGCGTTGATTGCTTTCCCGTGGATCGCTCCGCTCTTTATCTGAAAGGAAGACGTCTATGCGAAATATTCTGATGATTGCTGCAACCAATCTCTGGGTGAGCGTGGCGCTTGCTGGCGCACCACAAACCGTCACGCTTGACGTCAAGAACATGTATTGCGATCTCTGTCCGGTGACAGTGCGAAAGTCGCTTGAGCATGTGCCCGGGGTCGCAGAAGCGAAGGTTGATTTCGCCCAGAAGACGGCAACCGTGAAGTTTGACCCCGACCGGGCGACAGCCGCGGTCCTGGTCAAGGCGACAACCGACGCGGGATTTCCATCAGCTGTACACAAATGAGCGCTTCTACCAGCAACATCACGCTGGAGTCGGTCATTACCTGCCCGGAATGTGGCTTCGCGAACCAGGACGTCATGCCGACGGACGCGTGTCAGTTCTTCTACGAGTGCGGGGGTTGCAAAACGCTACTCCGTCCGAAGCCCGGCGACTGTTGTGTCTTTTGCTCATACGGGTCGGTCGCGTGTCCGCCCATGCAGGAGCAACGCGGCTGCGCATGCAGCTAGCGAACCACCGCCAGCGCGACGCCTCATCGTGAACGAGCCGCGGTCTCAAGACATTGCGGAAAAGACAAGCTACGCCCGCGAAATCGCTGAGCGCCTCGCGCCTTCGAAACGGCCCGCGGGCTTCGCTGACTTCTTCGTAACGATCGTGCGTGAGCTCGCTAAGGGAAGCGCGGTATCGCGGGAGGCGCTCGCGGCTTCGCTGGGGTGGTCGCCACAGAGGCTTGCCGGACTACTTGGGCACGCATGCAGCGCCGAGTATGACGATCACGGAAACATCGTCGGCTATGGACTCACGCTTCGGCAGACGGCGCACGCCTTCGAGGTCGATGGTCGCCGGCTCTACACTTGGTGTGCGCTCGACACTTTGATATTTCCTGCTTTGCTCGGAAAGAATGCCGCCGTCTTCTCGCGCTGTGCTTCAACCGGTGCACCAATCATTCTCAGCGTTGCCCTGCACGAGTTCCGCTGTGTCGAGCCCGCGGGAGGAGTGGTCATGTCGTTGTTGCTACCGGAAGCATCGCGCGACATCCGTCGTTCCTTTTGTTGTAACGTGCATTTCTTCGTCTCTGCGCAGGCCTCAAGCAGCTGGCGATCAAAGCACCCGCAACTACAAATCGTCGGGGTTGAAGACGCATTTCGGTTGGGACGAGACGTTGCTGCGCAGCTCTTGGAAAGCTTGCAACAACCGCGTCAAGCAAACTAATCCGTGCGCGACTTTTGCGCGACTTTTTGAGCGCTCCTGGGCACGGATGAGCAAACATCGAGCAGCGGACGTACCGGAAATATGTTAAAAAACAATTGCTTGGTTGATTAATTTCAAAACTACGAACCAGGGGGTCGTGGGTTCGAATCCTGCCGGGCGCGCCAAAATCAAGGACTTACGAGCGTCAGATGCGCTCGTTTGTTGTGCTGCGGGGCCCTTGCGGGACCTTTTATCCACACGTGGGGTGCATCGTTCGCAACGCGCACCACCGTTCGTGTTTCTTCGCGGTTCAGTATCAGATTCGCCTTGTTGAGCAGCCGACCGACGTCGGCGCTCGCGTAATGGCCCGCCATCGAATGGTTAGCGTGGCCGAGCAGCACTTCTCGGTCTTCCATCGACACGCCCACTGCTCGTAGACGGCATGCGAAGGTGTGCCGCAAGTCGTGAATGCGTACACGCCCTAAGCCAACGTCTCGGCGCGCGCGTTGCCACGCGGTGTTGTTCATCGTCGCAACGTGCCTATCACGATAAGGAAACACCCAAATCGGATGTTGTCCCCGCTGCGCTTGAATGATTGACCACGCGACCTCATTCAGAATCACTACATGGGGACGCTTTGATTTGAACGCTTCGGGTGGAATGACGAAGACGCTTCGTCCAACTTCCGGCACGTGCAATTCCCAGGGCCACTGCGGACCGCAAATGTTGCTCTCGCGCAGGCCGGTGCTCACTGCGAACAACGCCATGCGCGCGAGGCGTGGCGGCAATTTAGGAAACAATCGGTCCTGCTCATCCCATGTGATGGGGTAGGGCGCACGCCTTGACTCTGGCAGCGTCGAGATCAATGGCGGCAATCCCCCGAGCCAGGGCTGACCGTGGGCGTCGCGATACGAGCGAGCAGCGCGATTCAGAATGGTCCGAACTACCTCGAGACTTCGATTGATTGTGGTAGCCGTTACGCCCTCGGCGCGTCGATCGGCGATGAACCGCTCAAGCGTCTGGTCATGTATCCGGTTGAGCTCAAGTGCCCCAATGTATGGAGTGAGCAACCGGATGTGCCAAGCAGTGACGTCGGCTGACCTAAGGTGCTGTGACTCCTCGAGGTAGCGCGTGGCGGCATCGGCGAAACGCGGCCGAGCGGCTCTTTGCTGCAGCGTCGCTTCCACATGTTCCATCTCACTCGCGAGCCGCTGCCGTGCGGCTTCTTCATCGATTGAGCCGGATATAGATGCGTACGCCTCGATGCTCCTTGTCGACGATGCGTTGACCGGCGGCGTCGACTGTTATGGCGGGGGTGCACGTGCTTGGCATCTGGAGTTTCCTCGATAGGATAGATCTCCAATTGTCCCGCGCATGCCTCGTTACTGAATGAAGGCGAGCGGCAACGTGTTCCTGAACAGGTTTATCGAACGCGAACCGTTCGGTTTTGTTCCGAAAGTGATTTGCGTTTGACCTACATTCGGTTGTCGACGATCTCTATGACAACGATCTGGTGGGCGATGACGGGCCATGAGTTGAGCTCCCTGACGCGATACCCGGATTTGTCTGGCATGGCGCGCCAAGCGCCCCATTTATGATGGGT
>VBCG01000100.1 GCA_005881895.1 Betaproteobacteria bacterium | reverse complement strand
GAAGTCGCTCAATTGGGAAACGCGCAACCTGACCGAGACGCGCGACTACGCCGTCGTCACCCGCGTACCGGAAGAAGTCGCGGAGATCGTCGCCGGCTTCGAGGCGGATTGGCATCGAAAAGAGTTCGATCCCGGCGATTCGTCGCGCCTCATCTGGTGCAGCAACAACGGACGCGCGCGGATTGCGCACTTCATTGACGGCACCAAGCATTCGCTGTGGCTGCAGAACGAGCGCTACCAGGATACGGTGATCATCGAGCGGCTGGTGCGCGCCGTGCGCCGCGGCGTCAAGGTGCATCTGCTGGCGCGTGCGCCGCATACGCTCAAGAAGGACAAGCTGATCGAAGGCGTCGGCGGTTTGCGCATCGTGCAGGACGTCGGCGCGAAAGTGCATCGGCCCAAAGGTCTGCGACTCCACGCGAAGATGTTGCTCGCCGACGGCGAACGGGCGATCGTCGGGTCGATCAATCTTTCACCCGGCAGCTTCGACGCGCGTCGCGAGCTGGCGATCGAGACCGACGACGCTGCGGTCGTCCGGCGGTTGCACGATGTCGCGCGCGAGGACTGGCAAAGCTCGCACAAGCTCGATCTCACTGACGAAGGGCTTCTCGCCGACCTCGAAAAGCGCGGCAAGGGCGGCGCAGAGGAATTGGTGCTCGGCGACGGCCGATGATTCGCTAGCGCGCCGCCGGCTCGCCCGCGAGCAAAATGCTGCAGCGAACCCGTTCGATCAGCAGCGCATCGACGGACCCGCGCCACCAACGGAGCGCCCATTTTTTGCTCCGCTTGTGGCCGACGATCAGCAGGTCGATCTGCAACGTGTTGACGAGTCGCGTAATGACCTCGACCGGCTCGCCGTCCAGCAGGTGCGTTGTCACCGAGAAGCCGCGCTCGATCAGCCGCGCGGCGGCTTCCTTAAGATCTTTTTCGCTTCGCGTACGGTCGATCTCGAGCGTGGGCGCCGGCACAAATTCACCGGCCAATAGATAGGGTGACGGATCGTGGAGGACGCACGCGAGGTGAATATGGCGCTCGGCCTGCGGCGTCAGATGTACGCATTCGTCGACGGCCAGCCGCGATTCTGGCGAACCGTCGTAAGCGACCAGAATCCTTCGGTACATGGCTACCTCCTCGTTTTGCCGATGGACCACGCCGGCATGATAGCCACGGCGAACGCCAACGTCACGAGCGCAAAGCATTCGTGGAAAGCGCGGGCCGCGTTGGCCAGCCCGTAAACGCCGAGACGCCACTCGAGCAGCACCGCCAGCACGTTGACGCCGACCGCTCCACCGAGCTGGCGGACGAAATTGACTGACGACGAAGCGTAGGCGAGCTCTGTGCCCGACAGCGACGCCACGGCGCCCACGTTGAGCGCGGGGATCAGCATGCCGAGGCCGGCGCGGCCGACGACGAGCCATGCGGTCAGCAGCCAGAAGCCCGTGGCTGCGCCGGCAAACGCGAGCAAGAGGCTCGATGACGCGAACAGGACGAGCCCTGCCACGATGATGAAGCGCGGTTCGATGCGGTCGGCGAGACGTCCGCCGGCGATGATGGCAAGCGCCAGCGCGATGCCGGGCGGCAACAGCAGATAGCCGGCGCGCGATGCGTTGTACGCGGCGATGTCCTGCACGAACACCGGCACGAGGTACGTCGTGCCGAACAGGCCGATGCCGTAGGCGAACGACACGATCGACGCCCGGGCGAAAGGCCGATGGCGGAATAGCGACAGCATCAGAAGTGGGGTCCCCGCACGGTTTTCCCACGCGACGAACGCCAGCGACAGGCCGATGCCGACGCCGGCAATCCCGAACAACGCGGGCGACAGCCACCCCATCCGGTGTCCCGCCGCCGTCACATTGAGGAGAGCGATGAGGCCGCCGATCAGTAGCAGCGTACCGCGCCAATCGAACGGCTGTCGCACCCGTCCCCGGGTGTCCGGCAACGTGAACATGGCAAGTGCGATCCCGGCGACGCAAAAGGGAATCGGCAACAGGAAAATTGAACGCCATCCGAACGCGTCCACGAGCGCACCGCCCAGGGCCGGCCCGATTGCCGGCGCCAGCACGATCCCAAAGCCATAGAGCCCCATCGCGCGGCCGCGCTCCTCGACAGGAAAGACGCGAAACAGCGCGACCATGGCGAGCGGCTGGAGGACGCCGGTTGTCGCACCCTGCAGCGTTCGGGCGGCGATCAGCGATGTTGCGTTCCATGCCAACGCGCCGAGCGCCGATCCGGCAAGGAAGAGCGCGAGCGCGGTGATGAACGTCCGCCGCTCACCCCATGTTTCGATCGACCAGGCGGTGCCGAGCATCGTCGTCGCCGTCGCCGCGAGAAATGCGGTGGACACCCATTGCAGCGTGTCGTGACCGACATCGAGCTCCCGCATGATCGCTGGAAAAGCGACGTTGACGATCGTCGCCGCCAGAACTGTCGATATCGTGCCGATCATCACCGTCGCGACGACGCGCACGCGTTCGCTCATGTGATCCCCACGCTTGCGGGCGCTCATGTCGCGCTCGCGGTTTTGATCGCAGACGCTACACCCGGGTGCTCAATGACGCGGCGGACCGTCGCGACGGCGTGCCACACACCGCCAGCGCCAGCGCGACCAAGTCTTCCCACGGGTTCCCGGCGGTCAGACCTTTCGCCAGCGCATCGAGACGCGCGACCGCCGTGACCATTGCGCCGATCCGCGCGGGCGGAATCCGTCGCACGGCTTTTTCCAGCGCCGCCTGCCGCCGACCCCAGACGCGCGTATTGCGAACCGCCGCCGCGATGGGCACACCGCGCTTCTGCGCGGCATGGACGCCCGCGATCGCCCGCAGGTCCTCCGTCATCTGCCAGACAGCGAGCGTGACGGCCTCGCCTTCGGCTTCGAGCGCAGTCAGGATTCGGATCGTGCGAGCGGCGTCACCCGCGAGCCACGCCTCCGACGCCTGAAAGACGTCGTAGCGGGCGACGTCGGTCGTCGCGCCTTCGACGGACTCGAGCGCGAGTTCGCCTTCGGGGAGGACGAGCGCGAGCTTCTCGATCTCCTGTCGCGCCGCCAGCAGATTGCCTTCGCAACGCTCCGCGAGATAGGTCAACACCTCATCCGATGCACGTTGATTCTGCCGCGCGAGCCGCGCGGCGATCCACCGTGGCAACGTTTCGCGTTCGATCGGCTGCACGGCCACCGTTGCGCCGGTCTGCGAGAGGGCGGCGAACCACGCGGAGTTCAATGTCGCACGATCGAGCCTGGGCAGCGTGATCAGAGTGACGTTGTCGGGATTGGGATTCACGGCGTACGACTCGAGCGCTTTTGCACCGTCGAGCCCGGGCTTGCCGCTCGGAATGCGCAGGTCGATCAGCTTGCGGCTGCCGAAAAGACCGAGGTTCGCATTCGCGCCGATAAACGCGTCCCATTTGAACCCCGGCTCGACGACGAGCACGTCGCGTTCGTCGCAACCTGCTCGGCGCGCCGCGGAACGAATTTCATCGCCGGCTTCAAGCGCGAGCAGTGGCTCGTCGCCATGGACGACATATAGCGACTCGATCTTACGAGAGAGATGGCGCGGCAGATCGTTCGGCCGGATCTCCATCGGTCCGGCTCCAGCTACGGCCTTTTCGCGGCTTGCAAGCGGCGGATCAGTTGTGCAATCGCATCGCTTTGCATTTCGCGCAGCAGCCGCTGCTCTTCGGCATCGCGCGCCAGCACTTCGGTTTCATTGAAGGTGTAGGAACGCCGCACCACGACTTCGCCGGGCGGAAGCCAATCGAGCCCATCTTTGTCGTGCAACCGGAACCCTACGCGCATCAGCAGCGAGAATTCGCGCACGCTGCCGCCGGCCGAAAGCGACAAGACGTCTTTCTCATCGACGATGGGCGGAATGTTGAGGATCACGTCAGCGGCAGCCGCGGTGGGTGCGAGCTTTGCGCTGCCGGCCCCTTCAAGCGACCGCTTCAACTCGGACTCGAACACCGGCGCGCCCGCGACATTGACGTAGACGGACGAGAACACATAGGTCGCCTGGCCTCGGAGATGAAAGCCGCACGCCGCCAGCGTCGCGGTCAGCACGACCAACGCGCAAAGGCGCGCGCGGCTAGACCACGACATTGACGAGTCGTCCCGGCACTACGACGACCTTCTTCACCGGCGCGCCGTTCGAGTGTTTCGCCACTTCGGGGGATGCCTTGGCAGCGTCCTCGATCGCGGTCTTGTTGGCCGCTGCCGGAACCACCAGCTTGCCGCGCAGCTTGCCATTGACCTGCAACACGAGCTCGATCTCGTCCTGCTTGAGCGCTTCGGCGTCGACCGCCGGCCACGCTGCATCGATCAAGTCGCCGAACTCGCGCGTGAAATCGAGGTCACGCCACAGCGTCCACGCGATGTGGGGTACGACCGGATAGAGCACCCGCAACAGGATCGAGAGCCCTTCGCGGAAGATCGCGGCGGCGCCGGGATCATCGTCGGCAATATCCTCGAGCGTATTCAACATCTTCATGCCAGCGGACACGACGGTGTTGTACTGCGTGCGCTCGTAGTCGAAGTTCGCTTGCTTCAGCGCAAGATGGAGGTTGCGCCGCGCCGTGCGCATGGACTCTGTCGGGGGCGCAGAACGCCCGCCGGATTTGATCTCGTCGGCATGCGCGTGCGCAAACGTCCACAAGCGCTTGAGAAAACGCGCCGCGCCTTCGACACCGGTGTCCGACCACACCGCGGAATCTTCAGGCTTGCCCGCGAACATCATGTAGAGCCGGGCGGTGTCGGCGCCGAACCGGTCGATCAGGGTCTGGGGATCGACACCATTACTCTCGGTCTTGCCCATCTTCCCGACGCCGTCATACTCGACGGGCTGTCCGTCGACCTTCCACACCGCACCCGTCGTCCTGCCGTCGGCGTCGTAATGCACATCGACTTCCTCGGGCGGAATGTAGTCGATACCGCCCTTCGCGTTGCGCCGCGAGAAAATGTGATTGAGCAGCATCCCTTGCGTCAGCAGGCGCGTGAACGGCTCATCGGCTTTGACGAGGCCCATGTCGCGCATCACTTTCGTCCAGAAACGCGCGTAGAGAAGATGCAGAATCGCGTGCTCGATGCCGCCGATGTACTGATCCATCGGCATCCAATAGTCGTTGCGGGCATCGACCATCGTCGGTGCGTCGGGGCACGTATAGCGCATGTAGTACCACGCCGAATCGACGAACGTGTCGAGCGTGTCGGTTTCGCGTTGCGCCGGCTGGCCGCAACGCGGGCACGTCGTTTCGATGAAGTCGCGCCGCTTGGCGAGCGGATTGCCGGTACCGTCGGGCACGCAGTCTTCCGGCAGCACGACCGGCAGGTCTTTTTCCGGCACCGGAACGTCGCCGCACGCCGGGCAATGGACGATCGGAATCGGCGTGCCCCAGTAGCGTTGCCGTGAGATGCCCCAGTCGCGCAGACGAAACGTCGTCTGTTTTTCGCCCAAACCCAACGCCGCGAGATCGGCTGCGATTGCGTCGACGGCTTCGCGATAGCGCAATCCGTCGTACTTGCCGGAGTTGATGCAGTAGCCATGGTCCTTGTCTTCGTACCATGGCTGCCATGCATCGGTCGAAAACGTTTCGCCGTCGACCGCGATCACCTGCTTGATCGGCAAACCGTACTTTTTCGCGAACGCGAAATCGCGCTCGTCGTGGCCGGGCACGCCCATCACGGCGCCATCGCCATATGCCATCAACACGTAGTTGCCGATCCAGATCTCGATTTCTTCGCCGGTCAGCGGATGCTTGACGAACAGCCCCGTCGGCATCCCTCTTTTTTCCATCGTCGCGAGCTCGGCTTCGATGACGCTGCCGTGCTTGCATTCGTCGATGAACGCTGCGAGGGAGGGATTCGACGCCGCGGCGTGCGCAGCAAGCGGATGCTCGGCGGCGACCGCGCAGAAGGTGACGCCCATGATCGTGTCGGCGCGGGTCGTGAACACGTAAAGCTTGCCGTCGCCGATCAATTGGCCGCCCGCTGCGCCGATCCGATGCGGAAACGCGAAACGCACGCCTTCGCTCTTGCCGATCCAGTTGGCCTGCATCACCTTCACGCGTTCCGGCCAGCCGGGCATTTTGTCGAGATACGACAGAAGCTCGTCGGCGTATTGCGTGATCCGCAGGTAGTACATCGGGATCTCGCGCTTTTCGACCGGCGCGCCCGAGCGCCAGCCGCGGCCTTCGATCACTTGCTCATTGGCGAGGACCGTCTGGTCGACCGGATCCCAATTAACGACGCCCGTCTTCTTGTACGCGATACCACGCTCGAGCATCTTCAGGAAAAACCATTGGTTCCACTTGTAGTAGGCGGGATCGCAGGTTGCGAATTCGCGCGACCAATCAATTGCCCATCCCATCGCCATACATTGCTGCTTCATGTAGGCGATGTTGTCGTGCGTCCATTTCGCGGGCGCCTCACGGCTTTTCATCGCGGCGTTTTCGGCGGGAAGGCCGAACGCATCCCAGCCCATCGGCATCAGCACGTTGAATCCCTTCATGCGCAAATACCGATACATGACGTCGTTGATCGTGTAATTGCGCACATGGCCCATGTGCAGCTTGCCCGACGGATAGGGCAGCATCGACACGCAGTAATACTTCGGCCGGTCCGTGCGCTCGACCGCGCGATAGACGTCCGCCCCGCGCCAGGCAGCCTGCGCGGAAGCTTCGATTTCCGTGTGTCGGTACTGCGTCATGACGATACGTGTGCCGCGGCTGATTGAAAGCCCAACAACTTTCGTAAACATTTGATTATACCGGCCGAAGTTTGTCCGTCCGTTCAGCCGGGCGTGCCGGCGATCAACACCCAGACACCGAGTGCCGCGAACAGTGCGGCTGCGACGATTCGAACCGACTTCAATGGAACGCGATCTGCCGCGAGATGTCCTGCGAAGGCGGTGGGAATGTTAACGATCATCATGCCGAGCGTCGTGCCGACGACGACGGCCGCAAGCGAATCGAAGCGCGCCGCGAGCACAACGGTTGCGATCTGCGTCTTGTCGCCCATCTCGGCGAGAAAGAAAGCGACCATCGTCACCGCAAAAACGCCAAGGCGCGACGACTGGCCGACGTTGTCCTGCTCGAGGCGATCGGGTTTGAGCACCCACGCGGCCACGGCGAAAAAGGACAGCGCGAGCAGCCACGGCAGTACGCCGGGCGGCACGACCGCGCGTACCCAATTGCCGATTACGCCGGCTATCGTGTGATTGGCGAGCGTGGCAACAAGAATGCCTGCGACGATCGGCCACGGCTTGCGAAAGCGTACTGCGAGCATCAGCGTAAGCAACTGCGTCTTGTCGCCGATTTCGCCAAGCGCAACAACGGCCGTCGAGACGAGGAGGGTCTCTAGCAGGTTGATTCCGGAATGAGGATGACCAAGCGCGCTTCGCGTGTTCACCGCTTGTGGAGGGCGCGGACTGGCCGCGGGCGTTGGATTTTAGCGGATGGGTGGACATCTGACGGCGGGCACAGGTGGGATAATTCCAAATTCTTTCGGAAAGCCGCGTCGAATCAGCGCGTGACATCAATTTTTCATCATTTGCATAACCGTTGGTTGCGGTGGCTCACAACAGCCATCGTCTGCGTCGCCGCGCAGGCTTCGCTCTATGCCGCCCCGGTGAAGACGCCGCACGTCGAGGCCGAGCTTATTTCGGAAAACGCAGCGCTCGCGCCGGGACAGCCGGCGATGGTGGCGTTACGTCTGCAGATTGAAGACGGGTGGCACACGTATTGGCGCAATCCCGGCGACTCGGGGTTGCCGACGACGCTCGACTGGAAGTTGCCGCCGGGCTTTCGTGCCGGTGCGATCGAGTGGCCCGCGCCCAAGGCGCTGCACGTCGGACCGCTCGTGAATTATGGCTACGACGGCACGGTGCTTCATCTCGTCAAACTCGATGTGCCCGCCGATCTCAAACCAGGCAGCACCGTGGACTTGGCGGCACGCGCCGATTGGCTCGTGTGCAAGGAAACGTGCATCCCCGACGGCGCCGATCTCAAGCTCGCAATGCCGGTTGCCGAACGGGCGGCATCCGACGCGCGATGGGGTCCGGCGATCGGGGCCGCACGTGCCGCGTTACCGGAGCCGTTGCGTGGCGGATGGCATGAGGATGCTCGCGGTGACGGGCAAAAAATCATCTTGACGCTCGCGCCGCCGGCCGGCGCGCCGGATCCCGGCGAAATGCGATTCTTCGCGTATGCCGAACGACAGATCGAACCGTCAGCACCACAAATCTTGGCGCGCGCGGCCAATGGCACCTACGTGCTGACGTTGCCGGTGGCGTATCGCCTCGGCAGTGGATTCACCAAGCTCGACGGCGTCGTCACGAGCAGTAACGGATTCGCGAATGTCGATTCGGTTGCGCAAGCGGTCGTCGTCGACGTCCCGTTGACCGGCACGGTCGTCGCCGGCCCGAAGCCCGCGTTCGATGATGCAGCGATCAACGCACTCGGCGTTGGACCGGTATCGTCGCTGACCCTCGGCGCCGCGGTCCTGCTCGCGCTCGCGGGAGGGCTCATTCTCAACTTGATGCCGTGCGTTTTCCCGGTACTTTCGCTCAAGGCGCTATCTCTGACGACTGCTTCGGATCCCGATCGTCGCGCGTCGCGGTTGTCCGGCGCCCTGTTCGCCGCCGGGATTGTGCTGACCTTCGTTGCGCTTGCGCTTGTCCTACTCACGTTGCGCGCCGCAGGCGAGCAAGTAGGTTGGGGCTTTCAACTGCAATCACCTGCCGTCGTCACCGCCCTTGCCGTGTTGTTTTTCGTTCTCGCGCTGAACCTCTCCGGCGTATTCGAGTTCGGCTCGCTGCTGCCGGGTGTCGGCGGCCTGCACATGCGCAATCGCTACGCCGACGCGCTGTTGTCGGGCGTGCTCGCGGTGATCATTGCGTCGCCTTGCACGGCGCCTTTCATGGGCGCGGCGCTGGGCTTCGCGCTTGCGCAGCCGACTGCGGCGACGATTGCGGTATTCGTTGCGCTTGGCATCGGCATGGCGCTGCCGTTCGTTCTGCTTTCCTGGTTTCCCGGATGGCGGCGCGGGTTGCCGCGGCCAGGCGCGTGGATGACGCGACTAAAACAAGTGCTCGCGTTTCCGCTCTACGCGACCGTCGCCTGGTTGATCTGGGTTATCGGCGCACAAGTCGACAATGACGCCGTCGTCCGTTTGCTCGCGACGCTCGTCATCCTCGCTTTCGCGCTGTGGGCGTGGCGCACGTTTCGCAGTGGCGCAGCGAAAGGCTGGAGCGTTGCGGCGCTTGTCGCCGCAGCGTGCGCGATCGTCGTCGCGTGGCCGTTGCTGCGTGCGGATGCGAGCGCCAACGCATCGCTGGCCCCCATCGCGAGCTCACGAGGCGACACCGCTTGGCTACCGTACACGCCCGCGCGCCTTGCCGATCTGACGAGCTCGGGTCGCGCCGTGTTCGTCGATTTTACGGCGGCATGGTGCGTCACGTGTCAGGTAAACAAACGGCTGGTTCTCAATAGCGCAGACGTCCGCGAAGCGTTTGCGCGCAAGAACGTTGCGCTCGTCCGTGCCGATTGGACGCGTCGCGATCCCGCGATCACGCGTGCGCTCACCGCGTTAGGGCGTAACGGTGTACCCGTGTACGTGCTCTATCGACCCGGCCGCGAGCCGCTGCTTCTCCCGGAAGTGTTGCAGACGACGCTGGTCGTCAACGCTATCGCGGCGCTTTGACGTCGTCGTTTGAGCAACGACTTCCCGTTTTGCATCAACGCGCTTCTTCGGCGAGCCGAATACGCTCTTCGAGATCGGGATGTGAATTCAGGTAGCGCATGAGCGGATCGTTCACGTCCGCTGTGCGCTTGTCCTCCGCAAAGCGGCGCAGCACATCGGCGAGCGCTTGTGGCGAGCTTCCGTGCCGCGCGAGGTGCCCGTACGCATAGCGGTCGGCTTCAAGCTCGAACTCACGCGAGTATCGGGCGTTCAAGAGCGCGGCGGGCATCGCAGCAGCGAGGATCGTCATTCCCGCCGCGTCCCCCGCCAAGGCGGTAACCAGAACCGCGACGCCCGAACTTTGCAGCACCAGCCGCATTCCATGCTTCGCCTGCAAATGACCAAGCTCATGCGCGAGCACCGCCATCAAGGCATCGTCATCGTCGAGCAACGTCACCATCTTGTCGGTGAGAACGATTGTGCCTCCGGGCAACGCAAAGGCATTGGGAAACGGCATCCGGCGAAACTCGAGCCGGGCGCCGCTGATACCGGGCTCGCGTTCGACGAATGCGGCGAATTTCTCTTCGATCGCCTTGCGCCGCTCTGTGGGCAGCAGCGACGGGCGCGCAAACCGGGTGTCGATCGTCTTGAGCGTCTGCGCGCCGATCGCTTCCTCGAATCGAGGACTGAAATTTCGCGCAACGGGCTCCGCGGCGAGCGGCAGGACGACGGCGACGATGAGCCATACCAGCGAAGCAGTAATCAGCACCGCCGCGACCGCCATCGACCATCGCGATTCAAGCCAGAAGGCAGCGCGCGCGATCGTGCCTTTCGTCGGCCAGGAGGCTTCCACCGCAGCGTGATCGGCGGTTTCGATCGTGGCTCCGCCCGGCAGCGTCAGGCGGCGCACAACACCGGGCACGGGTGCATCGACCGAAATATCGGATTGCGCGAGCACCGCGCGCGCGTCGTCCTCGACGATGGCGACGCGTGCATCTTCCACTTCGACCACCACGCGACGGAACGCAGCGTGGCGTCCGTCGTAGAGCAGGCCGTCGAACGTGCTCATAGTGACACGTCCACGTCGAACAAATCGCTCACTTCGGAGCCGGTTGCCGTCGCGAATCGCGACGCACCTCTCGCGTACGTCTGCAACGGTGCATGAGCCCGCGCGATCAGATTGTCGGCGCGATAGCGCGCAACGCGGATCGTCGCCCAAGGTATGGCGAGCCCCACCGTGGCCAGGATGGCGACGATGTTCGATGCGTAGATCCAGGCGAGCGGTCGCACGCGCAACGTGCTGCGCAAGCGCATCGGTCCGATGATCGTGGCGTTGGCCATCAGGTTCAACGTGCGCGCGCGAATGTACGCGTACGCGACGATGTAGCTCAAATACACCAACACGAGAAACGCCGTTCCGGCGAGCGACGCTCCGCGTACAGCCGCCGCCCCGCTGGTTGCGAAGCCGGCTACGGCGGCGGCCACGAAGACGATAAGGCCGCCGAGTAGGTACGTTTGAAAGAAGGGGCGAGTCTCGAGGTCCGTGGCAAACTGTGTCGCACCGTAACGGTGACGCGCGATGATAAAGCGCGCGCGCTTGGCGCGATACCATGGATAAGCGAAGCCAGCCGTCAGCAAGACGATAACGAGTCCGCCGACGAACACTCGCGCGGCTTCGCCGACTTTTCCATCAAAGGCGAACGCGATGTTGCGGTACGTCGAGTTGCGGGCGTTGAACCGCGCGGCAGCGACGACTATCCACGGCGACAGGATCGCGAGCAACACGATGAACGCTATTTCGAGCAACGGCACGAAATGGGCACAGAGCGCAAACCCGCCGAATAAGAGCAACGCGAGGAGGCGTCCACGCAGAATCGCGAGCGGCGACGCGCGATAATCGAAGCCCGTTCCGTCAAGCGCTGTGTGCGCGTAGAGATAGCGCTTCTTGCGCACCTTTCCCCATGCGGAATAGACGCCGAGCGTAGCAAGCGACAGGCACAGGCTGATGATCCAAATGCGGAAATATTCGGTCGCGCGACCCGTGAAAGCGAAACGAAAAAGCTGTTCGTTGGGGGCAGTATCGGCCATGCGGTCGGCGGCGAAAGAGACCCGCCGATTCTAGCTTGCAGCGCGCGTGCCTACTGTTTCAATCCGCTAAAAAATGCCTGCCCCGGCGACAACGATGCAGCAACGCAACACGCTTGCGTACCTCGCCGGTGAAAACCGTATCAGCAAAGGAACTTCCGCTCCATCTCGCGGCGAAACGCAATTGTCGGATTGTTTTCGTCGCCAGTGACGTCGTCCCAGCGAACGTAATGATTCACGGCGATCGCGCGCTTGAGCTTCATTCCATGCGCGAGCCCGAGCGGCACGGTGTTCTGCGCAAGGGCTGCGCGGGCGGGCCGCAACGTGCCGTATACCGTGTAGCCTCCTTCGCCGTCGAGCGTCTCACCTTCGACGAGATCGCGCTTAGCGGTTGCAGCGACGTCCGCTACCCACTCGATCGGTTGTCCGGTGGGCTCGCCGCGCAGTCCAACGGATGCAACCGTTATTCCGAGCTCAAGGCCGATCGCGTGATACGGCTTGTACATTGCCGAATAGCGTCCGGAAGGGTCGGTTGAAAACCCGTATTCGCGAAAGCATCGGTGCACGTAGTCGTTCCCGGCGCTGTCGCCGGCGCGAAATGTGACGTAAACGCCCCAGCGCAGGTCGCGAAATACGGGGCGACCGTCGCGTTCGAGGCTCGAGATCACTTCGACTTGGCCAACGTGATGCAGACATCCGCCTTCGGCGGAAGGCCGCAGGACGCGCGGCAGATTGTCGACGCCGCACGGCGGGAACGCAAGGCCTTCCGGAGCTGGTGTGAGGCCCGTCGCGTTGGCGACGGCGGCCATTTCGATCGCGCTCTTCGTGCCGTCGAGAAACGAGTTGAACATCTGCGCGTTGAAATCGCCGGCGGCAACATCCTCGGGGCTGAAGCCGTAGTGAAGCCATACGGTCGCCGGCGTCGACGCGTGATATGCGGGCAGATATTTCGTGCCCTTGCCGGCTGCAACGACCTCGAAGCCGGCCGCGCGACACCAATCGACCATTTCACAAATCAGCGCCGGCTGATCGCCATACGCCAGCGAGTACACAATGCCGGCGTCGCGTGCGCGTTCCGCGAGAAGCGGCCCCGCGAGCGCATCGGCTTCCACATTCACCATCACGACGTGCTTATGGTTCTCACAACACGCGAGCGCGTGACGGATGCCCACATCGGGTTTGCCTGTTGCTTCGATGACGATGTCGATTTGCGATGCACCGATCAGCGCCAGCGCATCGTCGGTGACGAACGTCGTTCCGTCGCGTTGGGCGGCGCCAAATGAGCGCGCCCTAATGCGCTCCGCCGGCCATCCGGTGCGCGCAAGCGCCGCATGCGCGCGATCCGGTGCTAGATCGGCGATGGCGACCACGTGAATGCCCGGCGTGTGCTTGGCCTGCGCGAGATACATCGAGCCGAACTTGCCGGCGCCGATCAGGCCGATGCGCAGCGGTTTTCCTTCGGCCGCGCGCGCCCGCAGTTTGCGATAGAGATTCATTGATCAGCCGGTCAGTGAGCCGCCGCGGTTTAGTGCAACGCAAGCGCCAGCCCGAGCGGCACGAACACCAGCGAGAGAACGTTGCCGATAAGGACGATTGACGCGACCTTGGCCGGCTCCTGCCTGAATTGCTCCGCGACCATGAAGTTGAGGACCGCCGGCGGCAGGCAGCCGAACAGCAGCAGCAATCCGTGTTGCATTTGATCCATCTCGACGGCCCATGAGAAGAGGGCGGCGACGGCCATCCCCGTCAACGGGCAGACGATACCGCCGACGAGACCGAGCTGCCAATCGTCCCAGCGCACTTCGAACAGGCGCACGCCGAGCGACAGCAGCATCATCGGTATCAATGCGTCGCCGACCATCTTGATGGCAACCGCAAGCCACTCGGGAATCGGTGGATGCCACAGCGCGAACGCGAAGCCGAGAACCGTCGCGATCACCATCGGATTGCGCAGCAGGTTTATGAATCGCGCGTGGTGATTGATGATCCACACGCCAAGCGTGAATTGGAGCAGGTTCGAGATCGTGAACAACGCGACCATCGGCGAGAAGCCTGCCGCGCCGTAGGCCAACACCGCGAGCGGCAACCCCATGTTGCCGCAATTATTGAACATCATCGGCGGCACGAATGTGCGTACGTCGGCCTTGAGAAGCTTGGCGACCGGCCACGCCAGCAATCCGGAGCCCAACACGACAGCGACGCTTCCCAGCATCAACAATTGGGACTGGGTAACGTCGAAGTCTTTTCCGGCGAGCGCCGAGAAGATGAGCGCCGGCGCGAGCACGTTCATGCTGATGCGATTCACCATCGTCATGTCGGGCTTGATGCGCCACGCGTAAACGTAGCCCAGCGCGACAATTAGAAAAACCGGCAGGATGATGCCGAGAATACGTTCGAGCATCGCGGGCCCGCCGGCCTTCGCTACAAAATGTAGCGTGACAAGTTGTCGTCGCCGGCGATCCCGGCCAGCCGCTCGTCGACGAAAGCGGCATCGATCGCGATCGTCTCGCCCGTGCGCCGGGCGGCGTGAAAGGAAACGTCCTCGATCAGGCGCTCCATCACCGTGTAAAGGCGCCGCGCGCCGATGTTCTCCTGCTTTTCGTTCACCGCATAGGCAATCTCCGCCAGCCGGCGAATGCCGTCAGGCCTGAAATCGAGATGCACTTGCTCGGTGCCGAGCAGAGCTTGATATTGGACGGTGAGACAAGCATCAGTCGACGTCAGAATGCGCTCAAAATCGTCGACGGTCAGCGAGTTCAACTCGACGCGAATCGGCAGCCGCCCCTGCAGCTCCGGAATGAGATCCGACGGCTTCGACAGATGAAACGCGCCCGACGCGATGAACAACACGTGATCGGTCTTCACCATGCCGTACTTGGTCGACACCGTCGTTCCTTCGACGAGCGGCAGCAGATCGCGCTGAACGCCCTGGCGCGAGACGTCGGCGCCTTGAACGTCGGAGCGCGCCGTTATCTTGTCGATTTCGTCGATGAAGACGATGCCGTTCTGCTCGGCCGCTGCCAGCGCTTTCGCCTTGATGTCGTCATCGTTGATCAGCTTGGCCGCCTCCTCGTCGGTCAGCTGGCGCAGCGCTTCGGTCACCGCCATCCGTTTCATCTTGCGGCGGCCGCCGCCGATTTGCTGAAACATGCCCTGGATCTGGCTCGTGAGATCTTCCATGCCCGGCGGCGCCATGATTTCCATCTGCGGCGGCAGCACGGCGATCTCGACGTCGATTTCCTTGGTGTCGAGAGCGCCCTCGCGCAACATCTTGCGGAATCGTTGGCGCGTCGCAGAATCCGTTGGCTTCAAGTCGTCGAAGTTCACTTCCCGCACCGGCGGCAACAGCACGTCGAGCACGCGTTCCTCCGCAGCATCGGCTGCGCGGTCGCGAACCTTGCGCGTCTCGGCGTCGCGCGTTTGCTTGATGGCGACCTCCGCTAGATCGCGAATGATCGCGTCGACATCGCGGCCGACATAGCCGACTTCCGTGAACTTGGTCGCTTCGACTTTGACGAACGGCGCATCGGCAAGTCGCGCGAGCCGCCGCGCGATTTCGGTCTTGCCCACGCCGGTGGGACCGATCAATAGAATATTTTTCGGCGTTATTTCCTGCCGCAGCGGTTCCGGGACCTGCTGCCGGCGCCAACGGTTACGGAGCGCAATCGCAACGGCGCGTTTGGCGGCGTCCTGCCCAACGATGTGCTTGTCGAGCTCATGGACGATTTCTTCGGGAGTCATCGCAGACACGTCATGCCTTCGCACAAAATGAAACGACCGCCAGGAAATCCGGCGGCCGTTTCATTTTACTGCGCGCAATCGTCGTGGCGCGCGCGGTCCGACAGTGGCTCGCTACGGTGCGAGCAACTGCGCGCAGTTGCCGGGTTGCGCCGGCGCGGCAGAGATCGCGCCACCCTTTGGAATGCATTGGCTCGGCGGCAGCGCTGTTTTGGTCTCGACGTGATCCACCAGCAGGTCGAACGCCTTTTGCGCGTGCGGCTGGATCAGGACGAGCTCGGGGAACGGCGTGACGTACGACTCGATATGGTTGCCGTTCTGCACTTCGTACAGCCGGTACTGGGCGCTGCGCGCATCGTTGTTGCCCTTACGCGACGCGTCCACCACCGCTTCGTACGCGCGTGCCTGATGCTTGATTGGCAGCAGCGCATCCATCGTTCCCGCCACGGTGATCAACGGCTTCTTGATCTTGCCGGTGTTCGTCACGGCGGCGACGGCGTCGAATATTGCGGGCGCGAGACGCGATAGATAGTCATAATTACCTACGCCCGAGTTATACGTTGCGTACGTCGGATCGAAGCGCAGCTGCCATTGGCACACGGTGGCTTCCCAGAAATCGTTGTAA
>VBCG01000099.1 GCA_005881895.1 Betaproteobacteria bacterium | reverse complement strand
TCGGACGGCCCGGGACTTCATCATTCAAGCTGGGATGTCGCCACGCTGGACGACGTCGGTATCGGCATGCAGCAGATGATCGATCGCGGCTATCCCGACGGTTGGGGCGTCGGGCGGCACGTCATCGGGTCGAATTATTTCCGTTATGTACGCGATCCTTGGGGAAGCTTCGCCGAATATTCGTACGACATCGATTTCATTCCGGCCGACGTCGAATGGAAGGCGGCGGATCACGAGCCGGCAGATTCGTTCTACGTTTGGGGGCCGCCGGTACCCGATTACTTTATCGTCAATCACGAAACCGCTGGACGCCAATAAAAAGCTGCTTAGCGGGGGGGAGTCGTCATGGCAATCGTTCGCGATGGGACAGCGCGTCTCGCCGCATTGGGTGTCGCGTGCGTGCTCGGCGCGTCGGCCGCTCTGGCCGCGACGTCCGGTCCACCGGTTCGGATTGGCAGCACGCTCGCGCTGACCGGCCCGCTCGCGTCGACGGCGCTGGTCCATCAGATCGTCGGCGAAATCTACGTCGAGCAGTTGAACAAGAAGAACGGTCTGCTCGGCCGCCCGGTCGAGTGGATCGTGAAGGACGATCAGTCGAAGCCCGAGCTCGCGCGAACGCTCTATGAGCAATTGATCACCGTCGACAAGGTCGACTTGCTGATGGGTCCGTACGCGACCGGCGCCATCCTCTCGGCGATGGGCGTTGCGCAACGCTACAACAAGGTGCTGGTCCACCATACGTTCGGCATTCCCAGTCTCGCGAAGTACGACGCGCAGTTCCCGACATGGTCACTCGGGCCGGACCCGGCCGCGACGTTTCCGAACACGCTGTTCGACGCGCTTGCAGCGCAACCGAAACCGCCGAAGACGATCGCGATCGTGACCTCCAAGTTTCCGTCGGTGCATTTCATGTCGCTCGGCGCGCGCGAGGTCGCCAAGAAGCGCGGTTTGCAGGAGGTGCTCTTTCTCGAGTGGGAATTCGGCAACCGCGATTTCGGGCCGATCGCCGCGCGCTTGAAGGACGCCAAGCCGGATTTCGTTTGGGTCGGCGCCATCGGGCTCGAAGGCAACCAATTGCTCGATGCTGCGAAGAAGATCGACTACGCGCCGACGTATCACTTCTACATGTATCCGGCGCCGGGCCCGATGGTGCAGGCACCCGAAGCCAAGAATGCGCTGGCCGCGACGATCTTCGAGGAGCATCCGCCGTTCACCAACAATCCGGGCGCCGCTGAATTCGTGCAGGCGTTCCATGAGCGCGCGGCGAAGGCGGGACTTCCCTACACCGGTGTCGAGACCCAGGCGGCGGCGTCCTATTCGGCGTGGCAGGTGCTCGAAGCCGCCGTCAACGCGACGAAGAGCCTCGACGACAAGGTTCTCGCCGAGTGGCTGCGCAAGAATCGCGTCGATACGATTCAGGGCAAGCTTCGTTTCGACGGCCCGTCGAATTACGGCGACGACCTGATGCGCGTCAAGCAGGTTCAGAACGGCCGCTGGGTCACCGTGTGGCCGAAGGAAGCGGCGGCGCCAGGGGCCGCGCTGGCGGGACCGTAACGCATCCCGGGGAACGTCATCCCGAGCGCCGCGCTTCTCGCGCAATCGGTTCTGTCGGGCGTGTTCGTCGGCGCGCTCTACGGCTTGCTCGGACTCGGCTTGACGCTATCCTGGGGCATCCTCCGGCAGATCAACCTCGCGTATTTCGCGCTGACGTTTCTCGCCGCGTACCTGTGCTATCAGCTTTCGACGGCACGCGGTATCGATCCGCTCGCAACGCTATTGTTGATTGCGCCCGGTTTCTTCGTCATCGGCGTCGCGTTGCAGTGGGTCTTCGCGCGCTTTCGCGTCAGCCCATTCAATTCGCTCCTTGTCACGTTCGGCTTGACGGTCATCGTCGAGAGCGTGATCCAATCGATCTGGACGGCAGATTTCCGCCGGCTCGAGTCGGCGTACGGCGTCGCGAAATTTCGACTCGGGGTGCTTTATGTTCCGGCACCCGAGTTAATCACCCTTGCGTTATCCATCGCGCTGTCCCTCGCCCTTTATGCAGCGCTCCGTTATACCGATCTCGGCAAGGCAATGCGCGCTGCGGCCGAGGATGGGCCGATGGCGAGCGCGTTCGGTGTCAACCGCCGTTTCATCGCGCTCGCGCTGTCCGGCGTGTGTGCAACGTTGTCTGCGGTCGCCGGCGTCTGTCTCGCACTGAGCTACACGCTGGCGCCAGCGCAAATCTACGCGTGGATCGGCGTCGTGTTCGCCGCCGTGCTGCTGGGCGGCATCGGAAGGCCGCTCGGTCCGCTGATCGCCGGCATTGTCATCGGCGTCAGCGAAGCGCTCACGATGGCATTGACCGCGCCGTCGTGGGCCCCGCTCGTGTCGTTTTCGCTTCTGATTCTGTTGTTGCTCGTGCGGCCTGACAAAGCCTAGGGCCTGTTAACGCTATGGGCACGAACGCGTTGCACAGCCGAAAACGCCCAGCGCAAGGCGCGAAGGCGAAGGCGGGTAGCGCACCCGGCGAGACTTTGCAACGCAGCGATGGGCGTTTTCGGCAGCAACCCGATGGGAGCGGGTGGCATGGGGCGCCACTCTGCGTTGTTCTCCTCGCCCGACGCCCGTTCTCCGCTTCCGATTTTTGTCAAAATCGCCGCCTTGATTGACGCCCCATGCCACCCGTTCGCGTCCATAGCGTTAACAGGCCCTAAGCCCGTGGGGGGAATTGCGCATGGCTATCGAACGCTCGGCGCGATCGTCGTTGCGGGCATCGCGCTTGCAACGCTTCCATGGTTTCGGCTGCCGCTGTTCTACGAATCGTTCCTCTATCTGGTGCTGCACTGGATTGTCCTGGCGACGTCGTGGAACATTCTTTCAGGCTACTCGGGTTACTTTTCGTTCGGTCACGGCGCGTTCTTCGGCGCAGGCATGTACACGACGGCTGTCCTCGCGTCGCGTTTCGCCACGCCATTTCTGTGGACGTTGCCGGCGGCGGCATTGGTGGCGGCAACGCTCGGACTCGCGCTTGGCGCAGTCGTCTTCCGCGTCCGTCGTCTGCGCGGCGAGTTGTTCGCCCTCGTGACGTTGGCCGTCACGTTCGTCGTCGGCACGATCGTCCTCAATACGTCGATCGACGGCGGACCGGGCGTGTATTTGAGCGCAGTAGCCGTGCCCACGATCGGTCCGTCGGCAGCGTCGTCGTTCTATTTGCTCGCGCTGACGATCGCAGTCGTCACGTTGCTGATCGCACGATGGATCTACGCTGCGAAGCTGGGTACGGGCTTGTTCGCGATTCGCGACGACGAGGACGCCGCCGAGGTGATGGGCGTCCCGACGTTTCGCTGCAAGATGATCGCGCTCGGTCTTTCGTGCGCGCTCGCCGGCATCGCGGGAGGCGTCCATGGGTTATTTGTCTCGTACGTGACCGCGGGGGAGACGTTTTCGATCGTGGTTCCGCTGACCGTCGTCCTGATGAGCGTACTTGGCGGCACACGCCACTGGGCAGGACCCGCCGTCGGCGGCGCGATCATCACGACCTTGTTGTACGCGTTCACCGCAGGCGATCATCCGGTGCTCGGAAAAGCGGTCTTTGGCGCAATGCTGATCGTCGTCATCCTGTTCTTGCCCGATGGCGTGCTCGGAAGGCTTGTGACCCGACGGCGACGTCGCCCGCCATCTGAAACGACTGTCGCAGTGCCGAAGGCGATGATGGCCGGATCCGCTCATGCCCCGACCGATGCGGCGCTTTCATTGCTGATCGTGCGCGACGTGCGCAAGGCGTTCGTGGGCGTGCAGGCGCTCTCGGGTGTGAGCCTGCAAATCCGGCAAGGCGAAATTCTGGCGTTGCTGGGGCCCAATGGATCGGGTAAGTCCACGTTGATCAATGTGATCAGCGGACATTATCGGCAGGACGCGGGCACGATCGTGTTCGAAGGGCGCGATCTGCGCGATTTTTCGCCGCATCGAATCATGCATGCCGGCATTGCGCGCACGTATCAGGTTCCCAGGCCGTTCGGCCATCTTTCCGTGCTCGAGAACGTGGCGTTGCCGATCATGTTCGGCGCCGCGGCGCTCCATCGTGATGCGGCTGAGCGCGAAGCCGCCCGATGGCTGGAATTCACCGGCCTTTCCACCAAAGCCGACCTGCTACCCGACGCGCTCAATCTTCACCAGCGAAAGTTTTTGGAGCTGGCGCGTGCGCTGGCGTCGCGACCGCGGCTCGTCTTGCTGGACGAAGTCCTTTCCGGACTCACGCCCGGAGAAATCCACGAAGCGGTAAAGCTGATCCATTCGATTCGTGACGCGGGCACGACGATCCTGTTCGTCGAGCATGTGATGCGTGCGGTCATGGCGCTCGCCGATCGCGTGATCGTGCTCGATCACGGCGTCGTCATAGCCGAAGGCAAGCCGACCGAAGTCATGGAACAAGCCCATGTCGTGACGGCATTTCTCGGCGCGAAGCATGCTTGAGCTCAAGACCGCAATCGTGAAATACGGCGCAGCGACCGCGTTGTGGGACATTTCGTTGACCATTCGCGCAGGCGAGCTCGTTTGTGTGGTGGGTCCGAACGGGGCGGGCAAGACGACGCTCATCAACGTCATCGCGGGTTTGCACCGCATCGCCAGCGGTGGATTTCTATTAAACGGCGATGACGTGTCACGCTTGCCTTCGCATCGCTTTTGCGGCAAGGGCATTGCGATCGTGCCCGAGGGCCGCAGGCTGTTTGCATCGATGACAGTGCGCGAGAACCTCGTGCTCGGTAGCTATTGCGCCGATGCGAAAAGGCAACGGCGCGAGACGCTGGAACGCGTATGCGCGATGTTTCCCGTCCTCGTCGAGAAGCTGGAGGATCCCGCCGGCGCGCTCTCGGGCGGCCAACAACAAATGGTGGCCATCGCGCGGGCGCTGATGGCGCAGCCGCGCCTGCTCCTGCTCGATGAGCCATCGCTCGGATTGGCGCCGACGATCGTGCTCGACATGTTTCGGATCATTCGCGACATCAACGCCGAGGGCGTCGCGGTTCTGTTGGTCGAACAGAACGTCGCCATGGCGCTCGACATCGCGAGGCGCGCGTACGTGCTCGAAGAAGGACGCATCGTTGCCGAGGGCGCGCCAGGGGAACTGACTTCGCAACCGCACATTCGGCGCGCGTACCTCGGCATGTAAGCGATACTTGCGCGAAATGGAATGATCAGCCGATACTTGAAAGGCTTGGACGCTTTTTGAACATGACGATCGATTGGACTTCGTTCACGCCGTGGTCGGCGCTGACTGGCGGCGTCATCATCGGCATCGCCGCCGCGATGCTGGCGCTCTTGAACGGACGCGTCGCCGGTATCAGCGGCATCGTCGGCGGACTGCTGCGGCCCTCGTTTCCCGACTTTACGTGGCGTGTCGCGTTCGTCGCCGGCTTGCTCGTTGCGCCGATTTTGTATGCAACGGTCGCAACGCTTCCTCCGATCATCGTCGAATCGGGCTATCCGGTGCTTGTGATCGCCGGACTTTTGGTTGGTGTGGGAACGCGTTATGGTGCGGGCTGTACGAGTGGTCACGGCGTGTGTGGCCTCTCGCGATTTTCGCTGCGCTCGGTGGTCGCGACGGTAGTCTTCATGATCGCCGGGTTCGCGACCGTCTACGTCGTGCGGCACGTCATTGGGACATAGCGTCCGCCATGCTCGCAGCCTCTGCATTCTTCGCGGGCCTCGTGTTCGGCATCGGCCTCATCGTGTCGCGCATGGTGAGCCCTGCGAAAGTTCTCGGCTTTCTCGATCTCGCCGGGCGTTGGGATCCATCGCTCGCGTTCGTCATGGTCGGCGCGATCGCGATTGGCGTTGTTGCGTTCGGATGGGCGCGCAAGCGAAGCGTTACGTTGCTCGGGACGCCGATGTTGCTGCCGCAGGCTGGAGCTGTCGATGGACGTCTCGTCGGCGGTGGTGCGCTCTTCGGCGTGGGCTGGGGGCTCGCGGGTTTCTGCCCGGGTCCGGCTGTCGTGGCTCTGGGCGCCGGTCAGCCGAAAGCGCTGGTGTTTGTCGTTGCGATGCTCGCCGGCATGCTGCTGTTTGAATTTACCGAACGAATGCGCGCGCGGGCAAAGGCGCCGCTGCCAATTCAGACGGCGGCAACCGAGTAGGGACGTTCGATGCTGATCTTCCGCCAATTGTTCGACCCGCAATCGTCGACGTATTCGTATCTGGTCGCCGATCGTCGCAGCAAGGCAGCGGTCCTGATCGATCCCGTGTTCGAGCAGGCGCGCCGCGATGCAGCGCTTATCCACGAGCTCGACTTGAAGCTGGTCGCAACGCTGGACACGCACGTGCACGCAGACCATGTGACAGGTGCGTGGCTGTTGAAGACACTGTGCGGCAGCGAGATCGCGCTGTCAGCGGAAAGTGGCGCGAAAGGCGCGGACCGCTATCTCAAGCACGGCGATCGCGTCCAATTCGGCAACCGCTATCTCGAGGTTCGCGCAACGCCGGGTCATACGCAAGGTTGCGTGACGTTTGTTCTCGACGACGAAAGCGCGGCGTTTACCGGCGATTGCCTGTTGATCCGCGGCAGCGGACGAACCGACTTCCAGCAGGGCGATCCGCGTGCGATGTACCGGTCGGTGCGAAGCCAGATCCTGACGCTGCCGCCCGCTTGTCTGTTGTATCCGGCACACGACTACCGCGGGCTTACCGTGACGAGCGTGGCCGAAGAGCGAAGCTTCAATCCACGCCTTGGCGGCGATGTCGGCGAAGCCGATTTCGTGGGCTATATGACCCATCTGGGCCTGCCGCATCCCAAGCTGATCGACATTGCGGTACCGGCCAATCTGCGATGCGGTCGGCCGGAGCACGACGCGGTGCCCGCCGAACCGACGTGGGCGCCGCTGACGTTCACGTTCGCCGGCATTTTCGAGATTCAGCCGGATGCGCTCGAAGAGCACGCTGCGTCGACGCAAATCGTCGATGTGCGCGAGCGCGACGAATTCTACGGTCCTCTGGGACGCATTGCGACGGCGAAATGGATTCCGCTGGGCGAGCTCTCGCGTCGCGCCGGAGAGCTGTCACGCGACCGGCCGCTCGTTGCTGTTTGCCGATCCGGTGCGCGTTCGGCGCAAGCGTCGGTGCTTTTGCAGCGTGCGGGCTTTCGCGATGTGGCCAATCTGGCGGGCGGGATGTTACGGTGGCGTGCCGAAGGGCATGCGGTCGAAGGCGGCCGCGATTAGCGCTACGGCGCGCATCTGCCCGCGTAACCGTCGGACACGTTCGCTTCCCAGCCGGACGGCGCAACGCCAAGGCCGTCGAACAACACCGGCAATTGATTTGCAATGCCGAGCTTCGGATCATTGCGGCGGCGCTCGTTGACCGTGCGAATGATGTTCCACTCGTCGTGCGCGCCGCGGCTGAACGCCGTCGACGCCTTGAGCGCGTAATAGTTGCGAAATGCGTTCCTGGAAAGACCGTCCTTGACGGCCTTTTCGAACGCTGGGTTGGCTTTGACGCGCTCGTCGAAATAGCGATTGATCTTCGCCAAATCGGCGGTGCCGTCGAGTGCGAAATAGCGCGCGAAATCGCGCGGTCCGACGAAGTAGGCGAAATCGAGGTCTTCGCCCAGGCCGTTCGGCCCTTCGAGCAGCGTCGTCCACATCAGCATGTAGTCGGCGCCGGACCCGTTCGGTAGATCGGCATCGGGCGTTCCCGGATTGAGCACGAACAGATATTCGGCGCCGAAGCGCTTTTCGATGGCGGCCTTTGCGCTTTCAGCGACTTCTTTGTTGACGTCGAAGTTGCCGCCGCCGGAAGGCGACAGCGGAACGCTCATGTAGCCGACGAGCTTTCCCGCTTTGCGTTGGTCCGCCAATAGCTGGCGAAGCCGTACCACTTTCGTGTCGATCGTTGCCTTGAGATCCGAGTTCACGCAATAGCAGAGGTTGATCTTCGTGCATTCGGTCGTTTTCGCGGCGTTCGCCGGTGCGTTTGCGGTTATCGCGACGAAGCCTCCCAGCAACGCAGCAAAGGCGTATGAACCCGCGTGTCGTGCAACCATCGATGTCCCCTTTAAAGTGTGCCTCGCGGTCGTTGCGGGGCGCGCTACTCAGTCATCAGCTCGCACTGCGACGGGCGCCGTCGGCAATGCATAGTCGCGATACTTTTCTCGCAGCGTCCGCTTGGAAAGCTTGCCGGTCGCCGTATGCGGCAGCTCATCGACGAATACGACGTCGTCGGGAATCCACCACTTCGCGGTTTTTCCGCAATAGAAATCGAGCATCGCTTCACGGGTCAGGTCACACCCCTGTTTGCGCACGACGAACAGCAGCGGCCGCTCGTCCCATTTCGGATGACGGACGCCGATCACGGCAGCCTCGACAACCGCCGGATGCCCGACCGCGATGTTCTCGAGTTCGATCGAGCTGATCCACTCGCCGCCCGATTTGATCATGTCCTTCGAGCGATCGGTGATTTGCAGATAGCCGTCAATGTCGAGCGTCCCTACATCACCGGTCGGCAGCCAGCCGTCCGGCGTCAGGGGGTTGCCGCCTTCGTTCCTGAAATATTCGCGCAGCACCCACGGGCCCTTGACGAGAACGTTGCCGGCGGACTTGCCATCGCGCGGGAGCTCATTGCCTTCGGGGTCGACGATTTTCATATCGACACCGTATAGCGGACGTCCCTGCTTCAACGCGAGACGAAAACGTTCATCGGCGGAGATATCGCGGTGCTTCGCTTTCGGACTCCCGATCGTTCCGACGGGACTCATCTCCGTCATGCCCCAGCCGTGCATGACGCGAATGCCGAAATCGTCGCGCAGCGTCTGCATCATGGCCGGAGGAACCGCCGCACCGCCGATCGTCGTCACCTCGAGCGTCGAGAATTTGAGGTTGTTTTGCTTCATATATGCAATGAGGCCGAGCCAGACGGTGGGAACGCCCGCGGACGACGTCACGTGCTCACGCTCGAACATCTCGTACAAGCTTTTGCCGTCAAGCCCGGCGCCGGGAAAGACAATCTTCGCGCCGACGAGCGGCGCGGAGTAGGGAATGCCCCACGCGTTAACGTGGAACATCGGTACGATCGGGAGAACGACGCTTTGCGCCGAATAGCCCTTCGCGTCGGGCAGGCACGTCGCGAATGCATGCAGGATCGTCGAGCGATGGCTGAAGAGGACGCCTTTGGGATTGCCGGTCGTGCCGGACGTGTAGCAAAGGCCCGCCGCGGTATTCTCGTCAAACTCCGGCCATTCGTAGGCGTCGGTTTCCGCGGCGAGCAAATCCTCGTAACAAAGAACGCCGGGAATCGACTCTGTTGGGAGATGAGTGCGGTCCGTCAGCGCGATCCACGCTTTCACGCCTTTGCATAAGGGCGCGAGCTTTTGCACGAGCGGCACAAACGTCAGATCGAAGAAGATCAGCCGATCCTCTGCGTGACCAACGATGTAGGCCAACTGTTCGAGAAAGAGGCGCGGGTTGATCGTATGGACGATCGCACCCATGCCGGATACACCGTAGTAAAGCTCGAAATGACGGTGGCCGTTCCATGCCAACGTGCCGACGCGGTCGCTCGCCTGCACGCCCAGCCGCACCAGCGCCCGGGCAAGCCGTCTCGATCGCGCGTGGGCATCGGCGTAGGTATAGCGATGGATCGGTCCTTCGATGGTGCGCGAGACGATCTCCGTGTCGCCGTGGTAGCGATCCGCGTGCCGGATCAGCGACGAGATCATCAGCGGCATGTTCATCATCAGACCTTGCATGGGGCCTCCTGTTTCACCTTGAATTGCCGCGCGCGCACCGTTAGCGTTAGCATCCGCCTCTCACAGTGCGAAGGCGGCCGCGTGCCGGATTTCGCTCGAGACAAGAAAAGGAGGAGCCATGCACAGCATTTTCCGCTACGTGCCTGTCGTTGTCGCACTGCTCATTGCAGCACCGGCCGCGGCCGACGTCAAAATCGCGTTCATCGATCCCTTGTCCGGCGGGGCGGCGACGACCGGCATTCTGGCGCAGAAAACGCACCAGTTCTACATCGACGCGATCAATGCTGCCGGCGGCATCAACGGCGAAAAGATCGAGCTCATCTCGTTCGACAACAAAGTCAATCCGCAGGAATCGTTGATCCAGCTGAAAAAGGCGCTCGACGAAGGCGCGCGCTATGTCGTGCAGGGGAACGGCAGCTCGATTGCGCATGCGATTACTGATGCGGTGCTCAAGTACAACGAGCGCAATCCCGGCAAGGAAGTCGTTTTCCTCAATTATGCCGCGGTCGATCCGGCGCTGACGAACGAAAAGTGCAACTTCTGGCATTTCCGCTTCGATGCCGATGCCGACATGAAGATGGCCGCGATGACCGATGTCATCGCCAAGGACAGCAAGGTCAAGAAGGTCTACTTGATCAACCAGGATTATTCGTTCGGCAAGGCGGTCGCGGTGGCGGCCACGAAAATGCTCGCCGAGAAGCGTCCTGACATCAAGATCGTCGGCGACGAGCTCCATCCGCTGCAGAAGGTCCAGGACTTCTCGCCGTATGTCGCCAAGATCAAGGCCTCCGGTGCGGATACGGTCATCACCGGCAATTGGAGCAACGACATGGTGTTGCTGGTGAAGGCGGGCAAGGACGCCGGTCTCAAGGTCAAGTGGGAAACGTTCTACGGCGGCAGTCCCGGAACCGTGACCGCCATCGGCGAAGCAGGCGTCGATACACTGAAGCAGGTCACCGAATGGCACAAGAATGCAACACCCGACCTCGATCCAACGGTCGCGGCCTTCATGAAGCGCTACCCCGGCAAGGAGAATGAATACGCGTATTACCGCGCGAAAGCGATGTGGGACATGTTCGCCGCGGCGGCGAAGAAAGCGGGCTCGAATGATCCGGTGAAAGTCGCGAAGGCGCTCGAAGGCATGAAGATGCCAACGCCCGTCGGCGAGGTCGAGATGCGCGCCGACAACCACCAGCTGCTGCAACCGCTGTATGTGTCGACGCTGTCGAAGAATACGAAGTACGACGTCGAGGATAGCGGTCTCGGCTGGAAGAGCGACGCGAAGGTGGACGCAAAGGCGACGGCGCTGCCGACGACGTGCAAGATGCAGCGACCGACTTGAAGAAAGTAGGGGTCAGACTCCGCTTTCTTCGCTTGCGAACCACATTGAAAGTGGAGTCTGACCCTACTTTACCCATGCTCGAGCTCGCGACCGTCTCGCTGTTGAACGGGATCGTCTACGGGCTCCTGCTGTTCATGTTGACGAGCGGGCTAACGCTGATCTTCAGCATGATGGGCGTGCTCAACTTCGCGCACGCCAGCGTGTTCATGGTCGGCGCGTATCTGTCGTATCAGTTTGCCCGCTGGGTTGGCTTTTGGCCGGCGCTGGTGATCGCGCCACTGGCATGTGGCTTGATCGGGGCAGCGATCGAGCGTTATGGCTTGCGGCACGTCCACAAGAGCGGACACGTCGCGGAGATCCTGTTCACATTCGGCCTCGCCTATTTGATCGAAGAGCTGGTTACGATGATCTGGGGCCGAAACGCGGTCGCCAACAGCGTGCCGGCGGTCATCGATTTCCCTCTGTTTTCGTTGTTCGGCAGCAGCTTTCCCGCGTACAAGGGACTGATGATGGCGATCTCGATCGCCATGTTCGTCTTTCTTTACGTCGCGTTGAAGCGCACGCGAATCGGTCTCGTGATCCAAGCCGCATTGACGCATCCGCAGATGGTGGGCGCGCTCGGGCATGATGTGCCGGGCATTTTCGTGCTTGTGTTCGCCGTCGGCAGCGCGCTCGCCGGATTGGCGGGCGTCATCGGCGGTTTCATGCTGCTCACGCAACCGACGCTCGCAAACGCCATCGGCCCGATCGTCTTCGTCGTGGTGGTCATCGGCGGCCTTGGATCGCTCGGCGGCGCTCTGATCGCGTCGATGCTTATCGGCATTCTGCAGACGTTTGCCGTGGCGATCGACTACTCGCTGCTCGACGCTTTGCGCGCAGCGGGGATCGCCGTCACGCGAGCGTCGCCGCTGTACGATTTCTATTCGATCAAAGTGGCGACCGCCGCACCGATCGTTCCCTACGTCTTGCTGGTTTTGATGCTGATCGTGCGGCCGCGAGGCCTCATGGGCAAGCGGGATGTATGAAGAGCGTTGCCGCCGCGCCGGAGATGACGTCTGCGGAGCCGACGCCATCGTGGATGACGCGATCGCGGACATGGGTCGGCGCCGCGGCGATTCTTTTGGTCCTTCCGCACATACCGGGCCTCAACGCCGACTTCGGCCGCTCGCTCTTAAGTCAGATGGGCATCGCGGCGGTGTTCGCGTTGTCGTTCAACCTGCTGCTAGGACAGACCGGCCTTCTATCGTTCGGTCATGCGGTTTACTTTGGTTTGGGTGGCTACGCGACCGTCCATTTGATGCGCGCCATCAACCACGGCTTGCCCGTTCCAGTGCCGTTGGCGCCGCTCGCTGGCGCTGCGACGGGACTTTTGTTCGGCGTCCTGTTTGGATCGGTGACGACTAGGCGAGCGGGCACAATCTTCGCGCTGATCACGCTCGGTATCGGCGAGCTCGTCTATGCCACGACTTTCATGCTGCCGAGCTACTTCGGCGGCGAGGAAGGCATCACGGCGAGTCGAACGCGCGGGCCGGCGCTTCTTGGATTCGATCTCGGGCCGCAACTGCAAGTCTATTATGTGGTCGCGCTATGGGCCATCATCGCCGCCGCATTGATGTATGCGTTCACGCGCACGCCGGTCGGGCGAATGTGCAACGCCGTGAGGGACAATCCGGAGCGCGTCGAATTCGTCGGTTACAACACACAGCGTGTACGTTTCGTGGCCTTCTCTGCAGCCGGCCTCTTCGCAGGCCTCGCCGGTGGTCTGCACGCGATCAATTACGAAATCGTGGCGGCAGATTCGGTGAGCGCGCTGCGCTCGGGAACGGTCCTGCTGATGACCTATATCGGCGGCGTCGGTCGCTTCATCGGCCCGGTGATCGGCGCGGCGGTCTTAACGTGGCTGCAAGCGAGCTTGAGCGGCTACACATCGGCGTGGCTCTTCTATCTCGGCCTATTTTTCATGGCGATCATCGTGTTCGCGCCTGCTGGCCTCGCCGGTTTGATCCTGATGCACCGACCCATCATTCGCATGCCCGCCTTTTGGCGGGTGCTACGCGCGTACGCCATTGCCTTTGCGCCGGCGCTTGTCATGACGATTGGAGCGATCGTCATAATCGAAATGAGCTACCGCCTGTCGACGCAGCCTGAGCTCGGCACGCGCATGCGCCTGTTCTGGACGGATATCGATGCCGCTACGCCGTGGCCATGGCTCGCGGCCGTTGTGATGATTGTGTCCGGGTTCGTGGTCTTCCGCAAAACGTGGCCAATCGTCGCGCAAGCGTGGCAGCAGGCGACAACAGAGGCCAGCGTCGCGGCTGGCGCGCGATGAATGCAATGGCCAAGATCCCTGATATCGAAGCAGCGCCCACTGCGCTGGAGTTGTGCGACCTCCACAAAAGCTTCGGTCCGACGCCGATCATTCGCGGCGTGTCGCTTGGCATCGCGCGCGGCGAGCGGCATGCGATGATCGGTCCGAACGGTGCCGGCAAGTCGACGCTCTTCAACCTGATCAGCGGGCGCTTCGCGCCGACCGCGGGCTCGATACGCCTGAACGGCGAGCAAGTGTCCGGCTTCCCGCCGTACCAACTCAATCGCCGCGGCCTTGCAAGAAGTTTTCAGGTGACGAACATCTTTCCACGCTTGAGCGTCTTCGAAAACATTCGTTGCAGCGTGCTGTGGTCGCTCGGCTACCGCTACAGCTTCTGGCACCGCGTCGACAGCCTTCGCGACGCCAACGCGCAAGCCGAGCGCACGCTCGAGCAGATCCGAATGACGGCGCGCCGCGACGTGCCCGCGGGCGTGTTGACCTACGCGGAACAGCGCGCGCTCGAAATCGGCATCACGATCGCCGGCAACGCGAACGTCATTCTGCTCGACGAGCCGACGGCCGGTATGAGCCGCCGCGAAGCGGCCAACGCGGTCGAGCTGATTCGCGCCGTATCGCAAGGCCGCACGCTCGTCATCGTCGAGCATGACATGGGCGTCGTGTTCGATTTGGCCGATCGCATTTCCGTGCTCGTCTACGGCGAAATCATCGCCACCGATACGCCCGAGAAGATCCGCGGGAACAAAGCGGTGCAAGCCGCTTATCTCGATTCTGCCCATGCTTGAAGTCGACGACCTGCACGCGTACTACGGCAAGAGTCACATCCTGCAAGGCGTCTCGTTTACCGTCGGCGACGGCGAGATCGTGAGCTTGCTCGGCCGTAACGGCGCGGGCCGCTCGACGACGGTCAAGACGATCATGGGAACAGTCCCGCCCGTCGGCTCGATTCGGTTCAACGGCGACAGAATCGATGGCCTGCGTCCGCACGAGATCGCACGCAAAGGTCTCGGATACGTCCCCGAAGACCGCGCGATTTTTCCAACGCTGACGGTGCGCGAGAATCTCCTGCTCGGCGTGAAATCGACCACTCGCAAAGGGCGGTGGTCGATGGACGACATGTTCGCGCTGTTTCCCTTGCTGCGGGAGCGCGCCGATGCGCCCGGCGGCGTATTGTCCGGTGGCGAGCAGCAAATGCTGACGATATGCCGCTCACTGATGGGCGATCCGGCGCTGTTGATGGTGGACGAGCCTACGGAAGGGCTCGCGCCCAAGATGGTGGCGCTCGTCCGTGAATTGCTGGAGAAGATCGCTGCGCGCGGCATCGCCATCCTTATCATCGAGCAAAAGCTGACAATCGCGCTGGCGATTTGCCATCGGCTCTACGTGATGGGCCACGGGCGGATCGTGTTCGAGGGCAATGCGCTCGAATTGCGCGCCGATGATTCGATCCGCCGCGAATGGCTCGAAGTCTGAGCCTCAAAAGGAGCGCCATCATCGCCGCACACTATCGATTGCAGGAATCGATCGCCGTCATCACGCTCGACAACCCGCCCGTCAATGGACTTGGGTTCGACACGCGCGTGGAAGCCGCCGCCGGCATCGATCGCGCGCTCGCCGATACGTCCGTCACGGCACTTGTGCTGACTGGCGGGAGCAAGCTGTTCTCCGGCGGCGCCGATATCCGCGAGTTCAACACGCCGAAGGCCACTGCGGAGCCGACGTTGCATACGTTGATCCGCGTCGTCGAGGCGAGCACGAAACCCGTCATCGCTGCGATCAACGGCGCGTGCGTCGGCGGCGGCCTGGAGCTCGCGCTGGCGTGCCATTTTCGTGTGGCATCAGCGACCGCGTCGGTTGCGCTGCCCGAGGTGAAGCTTGGACTGCTTCCAGGGGCCGGCGGCACGCAACGCCTACCGCGCGCGATCGGCGTGGAGGCTGCGCTCAACATGATTGTGTCCGGCGCGAGCGTCCCTGCCTCTCAACTAGCGCAAACGGTGTTGTTCGACGAAGTCGTAACCGGCGACGCGCTCGACGCAGCGATCGCGTTCGCACGCAAGATCGTTGCGGAGAAGCTTCCTTTGAAGCGCATACGCGACCTGCGCATCGATTATCCGAACGCGGAGGGATTCTTCGCGTTTGCTCGAAATACCGTTGCGACAGTCGCAAAGAATTTTCCCGCGCCGTTGAAATGCGTCGATGCCGTGGCGGCCGCGGTATCCAAGCCGTTCGACGAGGGTCTGCGTTATGAGCGGGGACTGTTTCTGCAGCTCGTACAAACGCCGGAATCGCGCGCGCTCCGCCATGCGTTCTTCGCCGAACGCGCCGCCAGCAAGATTCCGGACGTGTCCGACGACACGCCGACGCGAGGCGTGCGCAGCGTCGCGGTGATCGGCGCCGGAACGATGGGCAGCGGCATCGCGATGAGCTTTCTGTCGGCGGCTCTTCCGGTGACCCTGCTCGAGATGAGCCAGGGAGCGCTCGACCACGGCGTCGCAACCATTCGGCGAAATTACGAAGCGTCGGTGGCGAGAAAAAAGCTCGCGCCCGAGAAATTGGATGCCGCGATGGCGTTGCTGACGCCGACGCTGCGCTACGACGACCTCGCCAAAGCGGATCTCATTATCGAAGCCGTCTTCGAGGAGATGGACATCAAGCAGCAGGTGTTCCGCGAG
>VBCG01000098.1:8410-24281 GCA_005881895.1 Betaproteobacteria bacterium | reverse complement strand
AACGGTATCGACACGCACAGCTCGTGGTCCATTCCATCTAAAGGGAAGCACCGCGACCGGCTTTGCGCGCCAGAGCGCTATTGGATGAGTCCGTTTTTGATTGCGTAATACATGATATCGGCATTCGACTTCATCGCCATCTTTTCGAGAATTCGCGTTCGGTAGCTGCTGACGGTTTTGACCGACAGATTGAGCTCATCGGCGATCTTCGAGACGGACTCGCCACCGGCCAACTTGCAGAAGACCTGGAACTCGCGTTGTGATAGCTCGGCGTGCAGCGGCTGAGGAACGTCGCCCGAAACGCTGTCGGCCAGGATCTGCTCCAGCGCAGGACTCACGTACTTGCGGCCGTGAACCACGGTCCGGATTGCCGCGACGAGCTGCGCCGACGCGGCTTCCTTGTTGACGTAACCCGCCGCGCCGGCGCGCAACAGGTTTACCGCGTACTGATCTTCCCCATAAGTGGAGAGAATCAACACCGGCAGTTCCGGCTTGATGTGCGCTAGCGTCTTCAGCGTATCGATGCCGTTTTTGTCCGGCATCAGGATGTCGAGCAGAACCACATCGAAATCATATGCCCGTACCGCGGCGATGGCCTCGGCGCCTGTTGCCGCTTCCGCCGTCACTTCCATGTCGGGCTGATCGGCAATGAATTCTTTCAGGCCGGCGCGCACGATGACATGATCGTCGGCAATCAGGATTCGGATCATCGAATCCCCGTGGGCTGGCTCGTTGTGAGGTTGCGTGTCAGCCTTTCGAACCCTCGCAACCAATTGCGCGCTTCATGTGGCTCCGTGGCGTTCACGCCGTCCGGTGAGGAGCCCTGCGAAGTCCGATTCTGCAGCGCTTCCGTGATCACTCGTTCCAGGTCTCCGATAGCGATGGGCTTTTGCAGTATTGCGGTTTGCGCGTAACGACGTGGTCGCTTGCAATTCGGAATTCCTGTAATCAACACCATCGGAAGATCTGGGAACCGATGCCTCACAACTCGTCGAAAATCAAACCCGACACTGCCTGCATCCGAATGTCAGACACGAAGGAGAATTCCTTCCATCATCGATGTACTTGACAATTCGTTGACGTCAGCAACGCTTCTAAGGCGGCGTGGCCGACGGGGTTGGTTAAATGATAGTCGAGTTCCGCTTCATGCGAGGCGCCGGTCGTCAGTTGTACGTCGCCTATTACGACCGCAAATCGACGTCGGCCTCATTAGCAAACTCCGGCCACACGAGCGCGAAGTCCACCACAATTTCCTCGTTGCCTCGCCCAGGCTCGCGTGCGTTCTTGCGAGCGCGCAGGGCAATGCGGTCCTAAACCACGATCGTTCCCGCTTCTTCGGGCCCGTCTAACTGAAGTAGCCTGGCGCCGAAACGACGTTCCGGCGCTCCGCTTTTTCGCATCATCCCCAGGTCGGCGGCTTGGCGAAACCGCTCGACCGCTCTATGCTCGGTCGCCGGACATTTTTTGGGGCGCTTCCGGCTTGCGTATATTTCGACCGATCGCGCATGCAAAACGAATCCGCACCAACGTGGTGGATGCTCATCGTCGAATCTGCGATGGATCCCATAATCGCCGTCGACGAGGCGCAACGAATCGTTCTGTTCAATCCGGCTGCCGAGCGCGCGTTCAGATGGTCGCGCGAAGCGGTGATCGGTCAGCCGCTGGATCGGCTGATTCCGGAACGCTTCCGCCATGTCCATCGCCAGCACATCGAGCGCTTCGGCGCCACGGGCACGACGTCGCGTCGGATGGGCGCTTTGAGCGCATTGAGCGCCCTCCGCGCGAACGGCGAGGAATTTCCGATCGAGGCGTCGATCTCGCAGCACGTCGACAGCGGCGCCAAATTCTTCACCGTCATCTTGCGCGATATCACCGAACGCGTGCGCGCCGAAGCGTTGCTCGCGCGAAGCGAAGCGCAGCTGCGCGGCATCGTCGATTCGGCGATGGATGCGATCATTACCGTCGACGAGAGCCAGCACATCGTGATGTTCAATGCCGCCGCAGAGCAGATGTTCGGCTGGCCGCAAAGCGAGGCGATCGGCGTGCCGCTTGCAACGTTCATTCCGCAGCGGTTCCGCGAAGCGCATTCCGAACACGTGCGCCGGTTCGGCGAGACCGGCGTAAGCTCAAGGCGGATGGGAGCGCTGCGCGAGTAAAGGGCATTCATCGAAACGTCGATGAGTTTCCGATCGACGCCTCGATTTCACAGCATACGGACGGCGCTGCAAAGTTCTTCACCGTGATCTTGCGCGACGTGACCGAACGAGTGGCCGCGGAACAAGCGCTGCTGCGCTCGAAGGAAGAGCTCAAGGTGCTCGCCTCATCGGCGCATCAGGCGCGCGAGCAGGAGCAACACCGCATCGCGCGCGAGTTGCACGACGAGCTTGGGCAGGCGCTCACGGCGCTGCGGATGATGGTCGTGTGGGTACGGGAGCGAATCGATGACAACGACGCTGATCTAATTGGAAAGCTTGAACGGATGAGCGAATTGCTGCGAGAGACCATCGCGTCGATGCGACGCATTTCGTCGGAGCTTCGACCATTGATCCTCGATGACCTCGGCCTTGTACCCGCCATCGAAACGCTGGTGGAGCGATTCAGCGACCGCACCGGAATCGCTTGCGAGTTGATGGTAAACGACACGGGGCAGCCGCTCGCCGACGCGTACAAGACGGCGGTATTCCGCATCGTTCAGGAGTCGCTCACGAACATCGCCAAACATGCGCAGGCGACGCAAGCGGAGGTCATCATCGCTGAAGTCGACGGTGAGATTGTCATCACCGTGAGCGACAACGGCGTCGGATTCGCAGTCGGCGATTCCCGTCCACAAAGTTCTCGCGGCCTGCTCGGCATGCGGGAACGAGCGTACTTGCTCGGTGGACGACTCGATATCCTCAGCGAGTTGGGAAAAGGGACGATGCTCGAGATACGTCTGCCGCTCGCTTCCGAAGCAGTCGCGTCATGATTCGCGTGCTTATCGCCGATGATCACACGATCGTGCGGGAGGGCCTTCGCCACCTTCTGGCAACCGCCGGAGACATCGTCGTGGTCCGGGAAGCCGTCACCGGCCACGAGGTCGTCGAACGAGTACGTATGACGGACCTCGACATCTTGCTGCTAGATCTCTCGATGCCCGGGAAGAGCGGGATGGAACTGATCCGGCAGGTCAAGACCGAAAAGCCCAAGCTGAAAGTTCTCGTCCTCAGCATGCACGAGGAACACCAATACGCCGTTCGCGCCATCAGGGCCGGCGCGTCGGGTTACTTGACGAAAGATAGCGCTTCGGTGCAGCTCGTTTCGGCGCTCCGTAAGCTGGCTGCCGGCGGCGCGTTCATCAGTGCCGAGGTGGCGGAACAACTCGCGCGCGACGCGCATGGCGCGGGCGATGCCCCACCGCACACCACTCTCTCGGATCGCGAGTACCAAGTCCTCCGGATGCTGGTTTCAGGCCAATCGCTGACAGAGATAGCCGAGAAGCTCAATCTTTCGATCAAGACGATCAGCACGCACAAAGCGCGTCTGATGCAGAAGATGAACGCCGGCAATCAAGCCGAGCTGATCCGCTACGCAATCACGCACAAGCTGACCGACGACGTCAACGCAGGCTGAGCCGCCCGCAAATCTCCGTATGGACTGCACGGCGTAGAAGCGCCGCTACATTTGGAAAATTCCTACCCCATCGTCCTCGCCTTTTCCTACCCTTCGAATCAGAAACCGTTGACCCGAGTAATCAGCGCATGCCGATAGTGCGCTGCTGCGGGCGAATTCATACTTCGCGCCATGGATGCACGCTCGAACGCCGATGTCTTTATTGTCGAGGATTCGCCCGCGGTCCGCGACAGCCTCGTCGACCTGGTGAACAGCATCGACGGTGCCCGGGTCGTCGGCGTCGCCGACAACCCGAATGCCGCGATCGAAACGATCCTCGCGAGACGCCCCAAATGCGTTGTACTTGACTTCCAGCTCATCGGCGGCACCGCGATCGACGTACTCCGCGCTGTCCGTGAGCCGTTGCACGACATGGTTGTCATCGTGCTGACGAACTATCCCGAACCGGGGTATCGGCGGGCATGCATGAACGCAGGCGCGGATTGGTTTCTAGACAAAAGTACGCAGTTTGAGGAAGTCCAAACCATCGTGTCGGGGCTCGCATCCCCGCGCACGACCAGCGTCGGATGTGCTTAAAAGGGGAGAGTACGATGCACACGGCCATCGCAATAGACGCGTTCAAACCGACGAACCGGGTCCCGGCGCAACCGCGCCCGCAGCTCCGCGACGTGAGCCTGAACGCGCCAGGTTGCGCCAGATGTCCGTTGCGCACGCTTTGCCTGCCCGCCGGCTTGACCGACGACGAGGTAAACCAATTGCACGACTGTGTCGGAAGCCGCAGGCGGGTGAAGCGCGGCGAGATTTTGTGGCAGAGCGGCGACGCGTTGCATACATTGTTTGCCGTCCGCGTCGGCTTTCTCAAAAGCTTCATGATCACCCGAGACGGACAGGTCCAGGTGATCCGTTTTCAGATGTGCGGCGAAATCGTCGGCATGGACGCGATCGCGACGGGCCGTCATAACTCGACGGTCGTTGCGCTCGAAGATACCGAACTCTGCCCGATCCCGCTCGCCGAGCTCGAGCGCGTCATGGACCGCGTCCCCGGCCTGCAACGGCAGCTCTTTCGGATCATGAGCCATGAGATCGTGAGCAAGCAGGACAGCATGGCGTTGCTGGGCACGATGCGCGCCGAGCAACGGCTTGCCAGCTTTCTGCTGCGGCTGTCATTCTTGTATCAGGAACGCGGCTACTCGGCCACGGAATTCGTGCTGCGAATGACGCGGCAAGAGCTCGGTAACTATCTGGGCCTCAAGCTCGAGACCGTGAGCCGCCTTTTGTCGAAGCTGCAGCAGGAAGGATTGATCCGCGTTGAAAGCAAGTCGGTAAAGTTGCTTGACATACCTGCCTTGCGTTTGCTCGAAGCCCGTGAGGCTTTGGACGCTTAGTTCGTCCACTCCTTCTGCTCGGCGGCGTCATCGGCCGGGATCGAGTTCGCGTTTCTGGCCCATAGAAGGGTTAGACCTGACAAGTGCTCCTTGTCTTCGCGTTCGGTGCAAGCGCGACTCTGGCCGGGTGCACGGCGACGAAGCGCTGTGGAACTGCCGGGCTCAAGGGCGGCCGCGACAATGTCGCGTGTCATTTCTCGCCCGAACCCGCGCGTACGGTGCTGAGCAAGCTCGTTGCGGCGGCCGCCGCGAGGCTGCTAGCCTCGACGACGGCCGGCTGCGCTACGCCTTCGGCGGAATGTTCACGTTGCGGTGGAATACGTTGTCCGGGTCGTACCTGGCCTTGATCGACTGTAGCCGCTGGACATTCGGTCCATACGCCGCGGCGAGGGCGGCAGCGCCGGCGTCGTCCTGGTCGAGGTAGTTGACGTATTGACTCGACCCGCCGAAGGTTTGAGCGCCGCATCCGTCTCGCGTGCCCAGCCGAGCCCTGCCGCGTCACCGGCGGGGGAGCTCCATTGCGACAGGGCCAGGACGTTGAATCCGCGCCCGCGCAGCGCAAATGCGGTCTTCGCGGTCTTGACGCGCGTGGCCGCACCGTGAAAGTGCTCGATCGAGACCATCGCCATCGGCGAAGGGCATTTCCTATGGCAGTCGATGATCGTTTCGATGGCCTCGTCGGTGAGTTGCTCGCAGAAGTGCGATTTCCAGTAGTTTCGGGCGCCTCGTGGAAAGGAAGCGTCGAGGCTCGCGTTGAGTTGCTCATACGGAATCGGCCCGAGGGTGTCCACGACAGGCTGATCGAACACCTTGATCGGTTTGACGACGCGCTCCGCAATGGCGCTTGGGCCGAAGTAACCGGCGGCGATCGCCGAGACCTTGGTCGCACCGTCCGGGGCTGTCATCAGTGCCGCAACGAGCATGACCTCGTCGGTGGCGCGCTCAGCGAAGTCGCGGAAGAGCCGGAGCGTTTCGCGCGCCCGCTTGGCTGGCCACGCGACGATTCCTCCGGTAACCAGCGGCCCCACTTCGTGCAGACGAAACTCCAACGACGACACGACGCCGAAGTTGCCGCCCCCTCCGCGAACGGCCCAGAACAGATCGGGATTTTCGTCGTCGTCGGCGCGAACGATATGCCCGTCGGCCAGAACGATCTCGACGCCGAGCAGATTGTCGAGCGCCATACCGAACTTCGGCATCAGCCATCCGATGCCGCCGCCGAGGGTCAGTCCTGCGACTCCGGTCGTCGATACGACCCCGCCGGTCGTCGCAAGCCCGTGCGCCTGTGTTTCCCGATTGAAATGACCCCACAGCGTGCCGCCGCCAGCGCGTGCCGTTCGGGCCTTCGGATCGGCATGCACGTACTTCAGGGCCGAGAGATCGATCATGAGGCCGCCGTCGACGGTGGCGCGGCCAGAGACGTTGTGACCGCCCCCGCGCACGGCGATTTCGAGCGAATGCTCACGAGCGAGGCGCACCGCGGCCGTGATGTCTGCCGCGCCCAGGCACTGGGCGATGAGCGCGGGACGCTTGTCCACCAGACCGTTGTGAACCCGGCGCGCGGTGTCCCAATCCGAATCCTTCGGGAGCAACAGGCGCCCGCTGAAGCTCTTCGACAGCTCGGCAACCGACGACGATAGGTCAGCCATGGCGGTTATCCTTGCTTGGGCGGGATCAACTCTGTGTCGGGACCGACGACAGGCGCCGCCGCAGGTCGTCGCTTCGTGAAACGCCTCGCCGAACATCGACAAGACGGATCTCTTCAATGACGGATAGGAAATTCAATCACGCGAGCTTGATTGTGGTCGGGTCGGTGATGCTGTCAAGCGTGGATTTTCGGCGGCGATGGGTGCTTCGCGCGCTTGTCGTCGTACTTGCGTAACTGGGGTTATTCTCACACATTGTCTTGTGTAGAATGGCTTGGTGCAATGACCGAAGCGGAGACCCCCGATGGCAACGAACCTCGATCTCGACGACAAGCTCATTGAAGCCGCGCGGCGACTTGGCGGGCACAAGACCAAGCGGGATGCGGTAACACGCGCGCTTGAGGAGTACGTGCGATGGCTGCGGCAACAGGCCATCGTAAGTGAATTTGGCAAGATCGACTACGACCCGAAGTTCGACTACAAGAAACAACGCCGAGTGGCGTGAAAGTTCTTGTCGATACGTCGATCTGGTCGCTTGTCCTTCGGCGTCGATTCCCACTTCGAGACGAGGCTGTCGCCGATGAACTGAAGCGCCTGATCGTCAATTACCGCGTCGTCATGATTGGGCCAATCCGACAGGAACTGTTGTCAGGAATTCGCACTCAAGAGCAGTACGAAGGGCTGCGCGACAAGCTCCGTGCATTCCCGGACCTGCGGTTGCACTCGGACGACTATGAACTGGCTGCCCAGTTCTTCAACCAGTGTCGTGGCAGAGGCGTGCAGGGCTCCAATACCGACTTCCTCATTTGCGCGGTGGCCACGCGTCGCGGTACCTCTGTGTTCTCCACGGATCGCGATTTTGAGGCGTATGAGCGCGTTCTGCAGGTAAGACGACATCAGGTTGGCGACTGAGCTGACCTGGCATACTCGTGCGCTTGGCCGAAGTTCACCGCTGAGTCTGGTGACGAAACGCATTGTGGTAAGTGTTGGCAAGCAAGGGCGTCTTGCGGTCAGTGAATCACCAGATCGATGGCGAATGTTCGATCTCGTAGGTGCAACTGAATTCGTTGTGGCGCAAAAGTAGGGGTTGGTGGGATTTTCCAGCACGCCTACACGTTGCATCGCGGGCAACAATTCGCGTAGCGTCGCTCGACGAGCAGATTTTGTCCCTCGATCCAGCCTAGCTTTCGCAACGGAGCATATCCCTGCTGCAGTTGTTCAGGGCTTTCCGGCGCACCAAAGCTCAAGTCGCCGATGCGCCGGATCGGTGTCGCAGACAACCTGCCGATTGGCGCCTGCTCACCGTGACCACTCTGTCATCCGGCGCCTATGCCAACGGAGGCCCTCCGGGAAACCGGCCAGGCGTATCCTCGCATCGAGGCATGGGGTTCATGCCCGGCGCACTAATCGAGCCGTGTGATGTGACTATTGCGCACATGTGACACTGGCGTGAAACTCTGCGACCGTGATGCGAGCGTCGCGTCGACGCGTGCGATGCGAGGCGCCGAACTGCATGCAGAGCATTCAGTCGCAGACTGGAACCTTCGGACATGCCGGCGCGGCTATGCTTCCTCTATAATTCTTGCCAAGAACGGCGACATCAGGCGCTGCGCGGAGGACGTCATGTCAATAACTTGTCGGCGCACATCACTCCCCTTCGTGGTGTTGTTGTCGCTCTTCTTCGGCTTTGCCACCGCCGGTGAAATTCGCGTCGCATGCTATTCGGACGGCAACGAATGCGAGGTGACGCAGGATCTCGCCAAGCGCTTCGAAGCGCAAAACCCTGACGTCAAGGTCGCCGTCGACAAGGTCCCGTACAAAGCGATACTCGAACAGCTGCCCGTGCAGCTCGCCGCCGGAGAAGGTCCCGATATCGCGCGAGTCACCGATCTCGGCGGCCTATCAAAGTACTACCTCGACATCACGCCGTATATAAAGGACCCCAAGTACTGGGAGGCCAACTTCGGTCAAACGCTGCCGTGGATGCGCTCGTCGCCAAGTGACAAGGGCATCTACGGAATGATGACGCAGCTGACCGTGACGGGCCCGTATGTCAACAAGACGCTCTTCGAGCAGGCGAACGTGCCGTTGCCCGGAGCGCAGGCAACGTGGGACCAATGGGTGGACGCGTCGCGCAAGGTGGCAAAGGCCACCCAGGTACCCTTCGCGGTCGCGTTCGATCGCAGCGGACATCGCTTCGCCGGTCCTGCGATCAGCATGGGCTCGAAGTATTTCGACACCAAGGGCGATCTTGTCGTCGATGACGGCTACAAGGCGATGGCGAAGAAGCTCTACGACTGGAACCGTGACGGAACGATGCCGAAGGAGGTGTGGGGCGGCGTCGGAGGCGCCACTTATCGCGACGCGTTCGAGGAGTTCGCGAACGGTCGGGTTGTGATGTACTTGTCGGGAAGCTGGCAAATCCGGCGCATGGACACGCAGATTGGCAAGAACTTCGACTGGATCGCCGTGCCGAATCCCTGTGGTCCGGCCGCGTGCACCGGTATCCCGGGCGGCGCTGCGTTTGTCGCGCTGAAGCGCACGAAGAATCCGAAGGACGTCGGCCGCTTTCTCGACTACCTCGCAAGCGAACCCGTTTACGCCGAGTACATGGGGCGCACCGAGAACATCCCCGCGCACGCGGGCGTAGCGAAGAAGGGCGTCGACTACAAGGTTTCGCCTCAAGCGAAGGCCGCTCTCACGACATTCGTTGGTGAAGTTCCAAAGCTCTCGCCGGTCGCCTATCAAATCCAGGGTTACAAATTGAACCGGGCGATCTTCAATCCGACCGCTGCTCGTCTCGGTCAAGCGATCGTCGGCGAGATGTCGCTCGACGATGCGCTGAAACGGATCAGCGCCGACATCGACGAGCAAGTCAAGGCCGCCGGGAAATAGTGCAGGGCGCGAGTTTGCGCCGCTTCGATCGTGAGCTTGGCAAGAAATTCGTTGCTCGCCCTGCCGGCAACGCTGGCGGCCGCGGCAATGAATGCGCTCGATCCACCGATGCGAGCGCTCCAGCGTGTGTTGGGCGTACCGCGTATCGCGTGGATGTTCGTCGGTCCGAACCTGGCGATCCTCGGCCTGTTCACGTTCCTGCCGATCGTCATCAATTTCTATTTTGCGTTTACGGGCGGCGTGCAACTCTATCCGTCGGAGCGCCCATTTACCGGGACCGAAAACCTTTCGACCCTGTTCGACTGCGGCAGCTACCTCGATCCGGCGACGTGCCGCAAGGATCTGTTCTGGCGCTCGATCTATAACACCGGTGAATTCGCGCTGTTGCAAGTGGCACTGATGGTGGCGCTCGCGCTCGTGACCGCGCTGGTGCTCAACCGCAAGATTCTCGGACGCGGATTCTTCCGCGGCGTGTTCTTCTATCCGGTATTGCTGTCGCCCGTGGTCGTGGCGCTGATCTGGAAATGGGTGCTGCAGCGCGAAGGTGTATTGAATGCGGTGCTGGCGAGCGCCGGCTCGTCTCCCGTTGGGTGGTTGTCCGATGCCAACTGGGCGTTTTTCTGGTGCGTGTTCGTCAGCATCTGGGCGCACATGGGCTTCTATACGCTGATCCTGCTTGCCGGGCTGCAGGCGATCCCCGCCGACCTGTACGAGGCCGCGGAGATGGATGGAACCTCGCCGTGGCGGCGCTTTTCGCGCATTACGCTGCCGCTCTTGATGCCTAACTTGATCGTCGTGCTGGTGCTCGGGCTGATCCGCGCAGTTCAGATCTTCGACGAAGTGTTCGTGCTGACGGGCGGTGGACCGGGTTCCGCGACGACCTTCATAGTCCAATTCATCTACCAGACAGGTTTCGCGGAATCGATTCATCAATACGGTCTCGCCGCGGCCGCCTCGCTCGTTCTCGCGCTGTCGCTTCTCGTTCTTACGCTCGTTCAGCTGCGCATCACGCGCAAGAATCTCGACTCTCCCGCGGGACGCGGTGATGGCTAGCCTGGCCGGCATGCTGACGGCGCGGCGCGGTCGCGGCGCTTTCGACTGGACCGACTGGTTCTCGTATGGATATCTGGCGCTCGGGCTGCTTCTGATGTTCGGTCCCGTCGTGTGGCTAGTGCTGTCGTCGTTCAAGAGTGCCGCTGCGCTTAACGAGTTTCCACCGCAACTGTTGCCCTATGGCCAGAAAACGGTCGTGGTGACCGGACATGAAATCCCGCTTCCGCTGTATCGCGTGACGTTGCCCGACGGCACGACGCGCGAACTCGCCGAAGTGCGCCGCATCGGCATCCAGGCGACGCTCGTGGATCCCAAAGCACCGGAACAGGAATACAAAGTCAACATCCGCGACCGCAAGCCGGTGCGCGAATTCCAGTTGGCGCTCAACAACTACATCGAAATCTTCGGCAAGTTCTCGTTCGGCACCTTTCTCTGGAACAGCGTATTCATCACGGTGGTTGCGACGCTCATCACGTTGCTGTTCAACGCGATGGCGGCGTTCGCATTATCCAAGTATCGATTCGGTGGCCGCAACGCAGTTTTCCTCCTGATCATCTCGACGTTGATGATCCCGCCGACGATCATCCTCGTCCCCAATTTCCTTGTCGTCTCCGAGCTTGGATTGCTGAACAGCCTGTGGGGCGTGATCTGGCCCGCGGTCGCTACCCCGACGGGCGTCTTCCTGCTGCGGCAATACATGCTCACGATTCCGGACGAGCTGATCGAGGCGGCGCGCATGGACAACGCGAGCGAGTGGCGCATCTTCTGGCGGATCATCCTGCCCTTGTCGGCACCGGCGCTCGCCGTGCTGGCGATATTCTCCGTCATGTGGCGCTGGAACGACTTCCTCTGGCCGTTGATCGTGCTGTCGCGGACCGAGAAATTTACGCTGCAGCTCGCCCTCAACGCGTTTCAGGGCGAGCTCACGACCCAATGGCATTACTTACTGGCGATGACCGTTATCACACTGTTGCCCGTGACGTTGGTGTTCGCTTTTTTGCAGCGGCACATCACCACCGGCATCGCAGCGGCCGGCGTGAAGTAAAAAGGCCAGGCGCAATGGCGTCACTCCAACTGCATCGGGTCGTCAAGCGCTACGGCACGACCGCCGTTGTCCATGGCATTGATCTCGAAGTCAAGGACGGCGAATTTGTTGTCTTCGTCGGCCCTTCGGGTTGCGGCAAGTCGACGCTGCTTCGCATGATCGCCGGGCTGGAATCGGTGACCGAGGGCGATCTTCTCATCGACGGCACGCGTGTCAACGACGTCTCGGCCGCGCAGCGCGGACTTGCGATGGTGTTCCAGTCGTACGCGCTTTATCCGCACATGACCGTGTATCAGAATCTGGCGTTCGGTCTAGAGAACCTTGGCGCACCCCGAGCGGAGGTCGACGCCAAGGTGAAGGCGGCCGCCAAACTGCTGAAGTTGGAGGCGCTACTGGAACGACGGCCGACGCAGCTTTCGGGTGGCCAGCGGCAGCGCGTGGCGATCGGGCGAGCGATCGTTCGCGATCCGACCATCTTCTTATTCGACGAGCCACTGTCGAACCTCGACGCGGAGCTCCGCGTGCAGATGCGTGCGGAGATCACCGCGCTGCACAAGCGTCTCGGGACGACGATGATCTATGTCACGCACGATCAAGTCGAGGCAATGACGATGGCCCATCGGATCGCCGTTCTGCGAAGCGGCAATGTCGAACAGTTCGGCACGCCTCTCGAGCTTTACAATCGACCGGTGAACCGCTTCGTCGCGGGATTCATCGGCTCTCCGCAGATGAATTTCCTGAATGCTCGCATCGTTGGGGCAAGCGATGCGGGCCTGCGCGTGCTGCTCGACGCGGCGCCGACCGGCGAATCGCAGCCGCCGTTGCCGATCGACGGATCAGCGAAGACACAGCAGCGCGTGATGCTCGGAATCCGTCCCGAGCACGTCGCGATCGGCCCGACATCGGGGCCTGCGCTCGCGCTGACCGCGACGATCGAGCGTGTCGAGCAGCTGGGCGCAGCGAGTTTTCTCTATTGCGCGCTCGGGGGTGGTGAGCGGCTCACCGTGCACGCGCCCGGGCAGGTCGCGTTCGAAAGCGGCACGCAGATCAAGGTGAGCCTCCCGGTGGCCGAGACGCACGTATTCGACACCGACGAGAGCGAGAACGCGTTTCGGCGCCGATAGCATGCAGCCCCTCGTCGACGCAACTTACGCCGGACGCACTGGCGATTCGATCCAGTTCGATTTGCCGTTTGGCTGGCAGTGTCGCGTCTGGGTGTTGGCGGACGACCTGATTCGAGTCTTGTTCTTGCGCAACGCGCAGTTGAAAGAGCCGCGCACATGGACAGTCGCCCCCGGCGGCGTTGACGTGCCCTGGGAGGGTCGAGACCGCCTCGATACAAGCGCGTTTCCGCGTCCGGATTTCTCGCTCGCGCAAAGCGACGACGAAATTACGGTGGCGGCATCGAAGCTTAAGCTGGTCATTGCGCTGCGACCCCTCGGTTTGCGCTGGATGTCCGATCGGACGACGTTCGCGGCCGATCGCAGCACATATTCGTACCAGTGGAGCGAGCGCAGCGGCGCCGTCCGGCATTCCATGGCGCGGACTCCGACGGATCGTTTCTACGGCCTCGGCGACAAGACCGGCCCACTCGACAAGCACGGTCGCCGCTTGCGCACGATCGCGCTCGACGCCCTTGGCTACGACGCGGAGACATCGGATCCACTGTACAAGCATTGGCCGTTCATGATCGGACGAGACGACACCTCCGGAATCGCTTTCGGCCTCTTCTACGACACGCTTGCACCCGTCACTTTCGATCTCGGCTGCGAGCACGATAATTATCACGGCTTGTACCGCTACGCAGAGATCGACGACGGCGATCTCGACTACTACCTGTTCGTGGGCCCGACGATCCGCGACGTCGTGCGCAAGTTCGTCGAATTGACCGGTCGGATGGCGTTCGGGCCGCGCTGGAGCCTGGGCTACGCGAACACAGCGATGAGTCTCACCGATGCGCCCGATGCGCAAGCGCAACTGGCGGCGTTCGTGGAGCAGGTGACCGAACACGGCATACCGCTTTCATCATTTCATTTCGGTTCGGGCTATACGAGCATCGGTCGGCGGCGTTACGTGTTCACGTGGAATCGCGACAAGTTTCCGGCGCCGCGCGCCGCGATCGAGAAGTTCAAGGAGAAGAATGCGCGCGTCGTGGTGAATCTCAAGCCATGTCTCCTCGATGACCATCCGGCGTATCGCGACGTCGCCGCGCATGGGGCGTTCATCAATGACGTTGCCACTGGCCGACCCTGTGTGAGCCAGTTCTGGGACGGCGAGGGTGCGCACGTCGACTTCACGCATCCCGAAGGAATCCGCTGGTGGCAGGAAAACCTGCGCAAGGAAGTGCTCGACTATGGCATCGATGCCGGATGGAACGACAACAACGAATACGAAATCTGGGACGACTCCGGCGAGTCGCATGGCTTTGGCCACGCGCTGCCGATCCGTCGTTCGCGGCCCTTGCATGCGCTACTGATGACACGCGCGACCGCCGAAGCGCAAGGCGCACATCGACCCGACGAAAGGGTGTACACGGTTACGCGGGCGGGCCTCCCGGGCATCCAACGCTACGCTCAGACCTGGTCGGGCGACAACTCGACGAGCTGGCACACGCTGCGCTGGAATTTGCGCATGGGACTCAGCATGAGTCTCTCCGGCATGTTCAACACCGGCCACGACGTTGGGGGATTTTTCGGTCCGGTCCCGGATCCGGAATTGCTCGTGCGCTGGGTACAGAACGGCGTCTTCAGCCCACGCTTCATCATGAACTCGTGGAAGCCTGGCGGCGAAACGAATACGCCCTGGCTTCATCCACAAGCGCTGGAGCCGATCCGCGCGGCGATTCGCTTTCGTTATCGCCTGATGCCGTATCTGTACACGCTGTACCGCCGCGCCGCCGAGCTGGGCGAACCGATTCTTCGCCCGCTCTTTTACGACTTCGAAGACGATCCGCGCGCGTACGCGGACTGCGACGATTTCATGTTCGGATCGCAGTTGCTCGTCGCGAACGTTGTCGAGCCGGGACAGCGCGAGCGGCGGGTCTACCTGCCTGACAACGCCCAAGGTTGGTATGACTTTCACTCCGGCGGACACCATCCGGGCGGATGCGAAATCGTTGTTTCCGCACCGCTGGACCGGATTCCCCTGTTCGCGCGGAGCGGCGCGATTGTTCCTCTCACGAGCCCCGATCCCTCGACGCGGTTGCACGACGAGCCGTCGCGGCACCTGCGTGTGTTTCCGCCGACCGGCGCCGGCCAAGCAACGTTCGCTTTGTATGAGGACGACGGGATCAGTCTCCGTTATCGCGATGGCGAATTCGCCGAGGTCCTGTTCGAGCTGCGCACAACGACGTCCGCCATTGCCCTGACGGCGCAAGCAAGAGGGCGCTTTGCGCTTGCGTATCGCGGGATCACCGTGGAATTGCCGTCGAACGAGCGACGCAAGCTGTCGCTGTTCGGACAGGGCATCACGCTGACCAGCGTCCCTTCCGTACCAGCTTGATCGTCAAGGCTCGACGAGTGCGCCGGCCCACGAGTTGCCATAAAGGGCGACCTGCGAGAGCCGCCCGTCGACGCGGGTCTGTGACGTTGTCGCGGGCAAAGGACGACGACGGGGGAAAGAGTCGCTGGGCGGCCTCATCGCGCGCGCTCGGCTCGTGAACGCGCCCCATGGTTCATTGGGCCGACTCGCAACGCTTTGAGCGTTCCGTTGCGGGTCGCAACGCCGCCGATGCGCTTTAGCGGACTGGAAGCATAGCGCCACCAGAAAACCAGCGACCAGCGCGGCTGCCAGCGCGCTAACCGTGCAGTTTTTAGCCGTCTTAAGACGTTACAATTTGACGCTGGTGCCGGTCAACCGCGAGGGCGTAAGGAGGCACGCCGATGATGTCTGCGGATGGGCGAGTCGTAATGATCTCGGGCGCCAACCGCGGCATCGGAGCCGCCATCGTTCGCCGACTCGGCGCGGCAGGCTTTCGTCTCAGTCTCGGCGTGCGCGACACGGTGCTCACGGAAGTTGGTGAACCGGCGCGCTGCCTTGTCACGCATTACGAAGCGCGCGAACGCGACGCGGCAAAGGCGTGGGTTGCGGCAACGGTAGAGCGTTATGGTCGGATTGATGCGCTGATCAACAACGCCGGCATATCGCGAGAGGCACCGATCGAAGACGAGAACGAGGAGGCGCTCGATGATCTGTGGCTGGTCAACGTGAAGGCGCCGTTGCGGCTGGTGCGTGCGGCG
>VBCG01000098.1:0-8404 GCA_005881895.1 Betaproteobacteria bacterium | reverse complement strand
TACCTCAAGCAATCGGGGGTCGGCCGGGTCGTCAACGTCGCCTCTCTCTCCGGCAAACGCGTTCGCAACGCGAACAACGGTTATGCGATGAGCAAGTTTGCGCTCGTCGCGCTGACGCATTCAGTGCGAAGACTGGGATGGGAGCACGGCATCCGCGCCACGGCGTTGTGCCCCAGCTTTGTCGCGACCGACATGTCGGCTAACGCAAGCACTGTCGATCGCGCGGACATGATCCGGCCCGGCGATCTTGCCGAGTTGGTCGCGTGTCTGCTCGCTCTGCCGAACAACGCAACGATCGCCGAACTGCTTGTCAACATGCGCTACGAAGATACTCTTTGACGCTGTGAAACCGAACGCCTCGTTGCAAAGCTCGACCAGCGAGTTCGCGCAACCACAGATGGAGCGATTGGTCGAGCGCGATCGACCATCGCTCGAATTCAGCCTCGACGGCGCGCCGGCGACCGCCCGCGAAGGCGATACGATCCTGACCGCCGTGCTTACGCTGCGCCGTCATCTTGCGGAGCCGCGGCTCGGCGATGGACCGCGCGCGGGCTTCTGCCTGATGGGCGCCTGTCAGGAGTGCTGGGTCGGAGTCGACGGCCTGCCCGTACGCGCGTGCGGCACGCTGATCAGCGCGGGCATGCGTGTGGCGACCGACAGACGCTCGCCAAGTGGCTGATCCCACCATCGCGGTTATCGGCGCGGGCCCCGCCGGCATCCGGGCGACTGAAGCGCTGGCGCAACATCGCCTGCCAGTCATCGTCATCGACGAAGCGCCCAAAGGCGGTGGCCAGATCTATCGCCAGCCGCCCGACGCATTTCGGCGATCGCCGTCGCTGCGCTACGGCTTCGAAGCGAACAAAGCCCGCGCATTGCACACGACCATCGAGCGGCTTGCGTCCGCAATCGACTATCGGCCGTCGACGCTCGCATGGAACGTGTGGGACCGGCAACTCGACACGCTGCGTGCGGGAAAAACAGAGAAGGTCCCGTTCGATTTCCTCGTCATCGCCACCGGCGCGACCGATCGCGTCCTGCCGGTGCCGGGCTGGACGTTGCCCGGCGTCTATACACTCGGCGGCGCGCAGATCGCGCTCAAGTATCAGGGCTGTGCGATCGGCCATCACACCGTATTCCTCGGAACGGGTCCGCTGCTCTATCTCGTCGCTTATCAATACGCGAAGGCCGGCGCGACCGTCAAAGCGGTGCTGGACGTCAACGCCGCCGCGGCGAAGCGCCGCGCGCTGCCCGCACTCGCCTGGAGCCCGAGCATGCTCGCCAAGGGCCTTTACTATCGTGCGTGGCTCGGTGCCCACGGCGTCGTTGTCGAAGACGGTGTCACACCGATCGTGATTCATGGGAACGGCGGCGTGAGCGAGCTCACCTATCGCCGCGCGGGTGTCGAAACGACGCTTCGCTGTGATGCGATCGGACTGGGTTTCGGCCTCAAGGCGGAGACGCAACTTGCCGACCTGGCCGGTTGCCGATTCCGTTTCGACCGCGAGAGCCGACAATGGCTTCCCGAGCGAAATGCCGACGGCGAAAGCACGATTTCCGGCGTTTACGTCGCAGGCGATGGCGCCGGCATCGGCGGCGCCGATGCCGCGGAGCTTTGGGGAGAGCGCGTAGGGCTTGCGATCGCGGCGCGTTGCGGACGCCCGCGCGATACAACCCGGATCGCTACGATCGATCGGCAGCTTGCGCGGCTCGCGCACCTTCGCGAAGGACTGGAGCGCGCGTTTCCGTTTCCGTCGCAGCACGTGTCGACGATCCGAGCCGACACGATCCTTTGCCGCTGCGAGTCGATCCGCATCGGCGATGCGATGGCGGCAATCCGCGTCTTCGATGTGATCGAGATGAATCGGATGAAAGCCGTCACGCGAGTGGGCATGGGCCGCTGTCAGGGACGGATGTGCAGCGCTGCGGCGGCAGAGCTGTTGGCCACGGAATCTCGGCAGGACGTCGCAGCAGTTGGGCGCTTGCGCGCGCAGCCGCCGGTCAAGCCGATTCCGCTGCCATGGTCGAGTCCGCGATGACGGAGCGCGTACGCGTCGATGTCGCGATCGTCGGCGGCGGCATCGCCGGATGCTCCGCAGCATTCCACCTCCGCCGCAACGGCCTCAGCGTCTGTCTGCTGGAAAAAGGCGCGCTGGGATCGCAGGCGAGCGGCGTCAATTTCGGCGGCGTGCGCCAGCAGGGCCGGCATTTCGCCGAGCTGCCGCTTGCGCGTCGCTCGCGCGAAGTGTGGGGACGGCTTGCCGAGCTGATCGGCACCGACTGCGAATTCGTGCCGTCGGGGCATCTGAAGCTCGCGCGCAGCGAGGCGGACCTCGACGAGCTCGAGCGGTATGCCGACGCCGCCGCGGAATTCGGCCTCGCGCTGCAGATGATCAGCGGCGCACGTATTCGCAGCGAGTATCCGTGGCTCGGCGAATCTGTGATCGGCGCATCGCTCGCAGCCGAGGACGGCCAAGCGAATCCGCGTCTTGTCGCACCGGCCTTCGGCCGCGCCGCCCGCATGCTGGGCGCCGACGTGCGCGAGTACACGGCGATGATCGAGACAACGTGTGATGGCGATCGGTTTCGAGTCCATTGCGCGCGCGGCATCGAGGTGTCCGCGCGCTTTCTCGTTAACACGGCCGGTGCTTGGGGAGGCTATATCGCCGCCGCTTTCGGCGAGCCCGTTCCCATCGGCACCACCGCGCCCAACATGCTGGTCACCGAGCCGCTGCCGTCGTTCGTCACGCGCTCGATCGGCGTTTGCGGCGGCGACGTGTACGTGCGGCAGGTCGCGCGCGGCAACGTGGTGCTGGGTGGCGGCCATGGCTGGGCGGACCTCGGGCTCGAGCGCTCGCGACCCTTGACCGACGTTTCGACGCGCGCGATCGACAAGGCGCTCGAAGTGATTCCTGCATTGAAATCGGCCCTCGTGATCCGAAGTTGGGCCGGCATCGAAGGCCAGATGCCGGATCATCTGCCGGTTATCGGCTTCAGCCGCACGGCACCGAACGTGATCCACGCGTTCGGTTTCTCGGGACACGGCTTTCAGCTTGGCCCCGTGATCGGTATCATCATCGCCGAGCTCGTGACCAACGGGGCCTCGCTGAGCCCGCTCGCTGCGTTCGACATCGGTCGCTTCGGCGGCACGGCGGCGCGGCCACTGGCTGCCGCTGCATATCCCGCGCAGGAAGGAGAATAGCGATGAGGTGCTTTGCGTCGATCGCCGCCGGCTTCGTTGGCGCGCTGCTGCTGTGGGCCACCGTTCCAGCCGCTGCCCAGAAAGTGCTCAACGTCGGCATGGCCGCCGCCGATCTGGGATCGCTCGATCCGCATCGCACCGCCACCACCCCCGACAAGGCGATCATCGGCTGGATGTTCAACGGCCTCGTGCGATTCAAACCCGGCACGATGAATCCGGAGACGATCGAGCCCGATCTTGCGCAAAGCTGGGACACCTCCGCCGATCAGCTCACCTGGACGTTCCACTTGCGCAAAGGTGTTCAGTGCAACAACGGCTACGGTGAGTTGAGCGCCGACGACGTGGTGTTCTCGTTGAAGCGGGCGAGCGATCCCAAGATCTCGTCGTTCTCGTCCGATTACGCCGACGTCACCGCGATCGACGCGCCCGACGCCGCGACGGTGCGGATCACGTTCAAGCGACGGCCACCCAGCGTCCTCGGTATCCTCACCAACTATCAGGGCGGCAACATCGTCTGTCGCAAGGCGGTGGAGAAGCTCGGCGACGACTTCCGCACCAAGGCCGTCGGCACGGGACCGTTTGCAATCGAGAGCTACACGCCGAACCAGTCGATCACGCTGGTCGCCAACAAGAATTATTTCCGCGGCGCGCCGAAGATCGACCGCATCGTCTATCGCTACATCCCCTCCGACGCGACGCGCGACCTCGCCTTCACATCGGGCGAGATCGACCTCATCTACGGCCGCCAGGACCAGACGTGGGCGGAGCGCATGAAGTCGTTGCCGCACACGGTCGTCGACGTGTTCGGTCCGGGCGAGCTCTCCGACATCAATCTCAACATCACGAAGAAGCCGCTCGACGATCTGCGCGTGCGGCAGGCAATTGCGTACGCAGTAAACCGCGCCGAGCTGGTGAAGTTCAAAGGCCCATTGACCGCGCGCGAGGCCGTGTCGATCATTCCGCACGATTATCTCGGCACCGACGAGCATGCGCCGCTCTATCCGTACGATCCCGCGAAGGCGAAGCAGCTCTTGGCCGACGCCGGTTATGGCAACGGTCTCAAGCTCACGATGATCCAGACTTCGCTGCCCAGCATGCTGAACACGATGCAGATCGTGCAGGCGCAGCTCAAGAAAGTCGGGATCGACCTTCAGCTCGAGGTCGTCGATCACCCGACGTTCCATGCGCAGATCCGCAAGGACTTGAGCATGATGGTGCTGTACGCCGCCGCACGCCTGCCGGTCGCCGACGTGTATCTCACGCAGTTTTTCCATTCGCGCAGCATCGTTGGCGCGCCGACCGCCGTGACGAACTTCTCGCATTGCTCCGTGGCCGATCAGGAAATCGACGGCGCCCGGCAGACGACCGACGTGACCAAGCAAAAAGCGCTATGGATCGAAGCGCAGGACAAGCTGACGAAGGAAGTGTGCGCGGTGCCGTTGTATGAGCAGCTCCAGGTGTGGGCGCACCGAGACAAGCTGAACTTTGGCTACAAGCTCGATGCGTCGCTCACGCTGGGGCCGATCACCAACGAGCAGAGCACGCTGCAGTAGTTGCGTGCGCGGCCGGTTGCCGGCCCGCACGACGGCACGATCGTCGTCCGCGCCGATCCTCGATGCTGACCTACATCGTCAAGCGGCTGCTGGTTGCGGTGCCCACGCTGCTGGCGGTGCTGACGGTCGTGTTCTTCTTCGTGCGCATTGCGCCCGGCGATCCGGCCTTCATCATTCTCGGCGATCAGGCGAGCCAGCAGGCGATCGCCGCAGTGCATCAGGAGCTGGGCCTCGATCGGCCGATGCTGGTTCAGTATCTCGATTTCATGTCGACGGTGCTGCGCGGCGATCTCGGAATGTCGCTCGTCACGCATCGACCGATCTGGAGCGAAGTCGCGAATGTGCTGCCCTATACCATCGAGCTGACGCTCACCGCGCTGGTGATCGGCGTGGTGCTCGGGCTGCCGCTGGGGATCGCGGCGGCGCGTCACCGCAATGAAGCGCTAGACTATGCCGCGCGCGTGTTCTCGCTGCTCGGCCTGTCGTTTCCCGCGTTCGTCTCGGCGATCATGCTGCTGCTCGCCTTTGCGATCGAGCTGCACTGGTTTCCCGTCATCAGCGAAGCCAGGCCCGGCGATCCGCTGAGCCGCGTCAGCGCGCTGGTGCTGCCGGCGATCAACCTGGGTCTCATCATGGTGGCGTATGTGATGAGGGTCGCGCGCTCGAGCATGCTCGGTGTGCTCGGCGAAGACTACATTCGTACGGCGCGATCGAAGGGCGTGCCGGCTCGGGTCGTGATCTGGCGCCACGCGCTCGGCAATGCGCTGATTCCCGTGGTGACCGTCGTCGGCCTTTACCTCGGCGTATTGATCGGCAACTCGGTCCTCACCGAGATCGTGTTCAACCGGCCCGGGCTCGGAAAGCTGATCGTCAACTCGCTCAATCAGCGCGACTACACGATGCTCGAAGGCCTGATGGTCATCTATGCTTTCATCATCGTGATCGTCAATCTGCTGACCGATCTCACTTACGGGCTTATCGACCCGCGGGTGAGGCAACGATGAGCACGCTTGCCGCGGTGGGCGAACGCAGTACCTGGGCGCGCGTGGGCGCACGGATCAGGCGCCATAAGATGGCGTCGTTCGGCGCCGCCATTTGTCGTGGTCGTCGCGTTAAGCGCGCTGCTTGCACCGTGGCTCTCGCCGCACGATCCGCTCGAACAGGATGTGCTGCTTCGCCTTGCGTCGCCGACGGCGGATTTCCCGCTCGGCAACGACTCGTTTGGACGCGACATCCTTTCGCGCATCCTGTGGGGCGGGCGCGTCTCCCTGTACGTGAGTACGGTCGCCGTGCTCGTCGCGATCGTCGTGGGCGGCGCGCTCGGCATCCTCGCAGGCTACATCGGCGGACTGTTCGACCGGATCGTCATGGCGGCGATGGACGTGTTGCTGTCGCTCCCAACGCTCGTCATGGGGCTTTTGGTGGTCGCCATGCTCGGCCCCACGGTCGGCAACCTCATTCTCGCGATCACGCTGACAGCGATCGCGCCCTTCGCGCGTATCGCGCGCGCACCGACGCTCACGGTCAAGGAGCGCGATTTTGTCGAAGCGGGCCGTGCGCTCGGCTTCTCGAACGTGCGGCTCATGGTCGTCCACATTCTGCCGAACGTAGTGGACGATATTCTGGTCATGGCCGCGCTGTGGCTCGCAACGGCGATCCGCACCGAAGCGTCGCTCTCGTTCATCGGCCTCGGTGTTCGACCGCCGACCGCGACCTGGGGCGGAATGATCCGCGAGGGCTTCGAGAACATCCTCGACACACCCTGGCTCGCGATCTATCCGAGCCTCGCGATTCTCGTCGTCATGTTCGGTCTCAACATGCTCGGCGATGGCTTGCGCGACACTTCCGATCCGAGGCTTCGGCATGAGTGACGTGCGCCAGCCGGCGCTGGCGGTCGAGGGCCTGACCACCGAATTCCGAATCGAGGGCCGCTGGCACGCGGCCATTCGCGACGTGAGCTTTTCGGTTGCGCGCAACGAGACGCTTGCGCTGGTCGGCGAATCCGGTTGCGGAAAAAGCATCACCGCGCTTTCGATCATGGGGCTCGTACCCAAGGCGAACGGGCGAATCGCCGCCGGTCGCGTGCTGCTTGAGGGGCGCGATCTCACAGAGCTCGACGAGGCCGAGATGGAAACGGTGCGCGGCCGCGCGATCTCGATGATCTTCCAGGAGCCGATGACCTCGCTCAATCCGGTGCTGTCGATCGGCTTTCAGGTCGAAGAGACATTGCGCTACCACACTTCGCTGTCGAACAGAGAGGCGCGCGAGCGCGCGCTCGCGCTGCTGGAGCACGTGAAGATCCCATCGGCGGCCCGCCGCTTCGACGATTACCCGCACCATTTCAGCGGCGGCATGCGCCAGCGCGTGATGATCGCGATGGCGCTGGCGTGCAGCCCGCAGATCATTCTCGCGGACGAGCCGACCACCGCGCTCGACGTGACGATTCAGGCACAGGTACTCGCGCTGCTCGCTGAGCTCAAGGCCGAAACTGGCATGGCGATGATCTTCATCACGCACAATCTCGGCATCGTCGCGTCGATCGCCGATCGCGTCGCCGTGATGTATGCCGGCGACATCATCGAGACTGCCAGCGTCGAGGCGCTGTTCGACCATCCGATGCATCCCTACACCGAAGCGCTGCTGTCCTCGATTCCGCGCGTCGACCGCGACGCGGGCGAGCTGAAGCCGATCGCCGGTCAGGTGCCGCCGATCACCGCAATGCCCGCCGGATGCCGCTATGCCGACCGCTGCCCGCTGCGCGTCGCGCGCTGCGCAACCATGCCGCCGCTCGTGCCATTGGCGGGTGATCGTGCTCACCAGGTCCGCTGCTGGGTGCGCGCCGGCGACGGAGGACAGACGCCATGAGCGCCGCCGGGCCGCCCCAAGGCGCGAATTCCGCCCCCTGGGGGGCAGCGCAGCGGCGACAGCCGCAAGCGTGGGGGGATCATGCAAGCGCTGCGCTGCTCGACATCCGCAATCTCGTGAAGACTTTTGTCGCCCGCCGCGGCTTCATGGGCGGCAAGACTGCGCTCGTGTACGCGCTCTCCGACATCTCGTTCTCGGTCGCGCCGGGCGAGGCGTTCGGGCTCGTCGGCGAATCCGGTTGCGGAAAGTCCACTGCCGGGCGCGCCATCCTGCGGCTGATCGAACCGAATTCCGGCACCGTTTTGTTTCGAGGTGAGAATGTTTTCACGGCAAACGCTCGTCGCATGCGTTCTTTGCGCAGGCAAATGCAGATCGTGTTCCAGGATCCCTATTCGTCGCTCAATCCGCGCCGCACGATCGGTCGAACGCTGAGCGAGCCGATGAACGTCCACGGCCTGGGCACGAAAGGCGAGATTCGTGCGATGGTGCAGTCGGTGCTCGCCGAAGTCGGCCTGCCGAGCGATGCTGCGGACAAGTATCCGCACGAGTTCAGCGGCGGCCAGCGGCAGCGCATCGGCATCGCGCGCGCGCTGGTGCTGCAGCCCGAGCTCATCGTCGCGGACGAGCCGGTTTCCGCGCTCGACGTCTCGATCCAGGCGCAGATCCTGACGCTGCTGCGCGGGCTGCAGCAACGGCGCAACCTGAGCTTCTTGTTCATCTCGCACGATCTCGGCGTGGTGCGCCATTTCTGCCGCACGGTCGCCGTGATGTATTTGGGACGCATCGT
>VBCG01000097.1 GCA_005881895.1 Betaproteobacteria bacterium | reverse complement strand
CGCGCCTTGTCCGGATCCATCGCCTCGACGCGTCCCTTGTAGACGACGCCCTTGCTGTCGGTTACCCAGATGTTGCCCGGGCGCAAGCCGAGGCTCACCTGAAGGTTGAGACATGCGAGCGCAGCCGCGCCGGCGCCCGAGCAGACGAGCTTCACGCGGCTGATATCCTTGCCAACGATCTGCAGCGCATTCAGCACTGCCGCTGCCGCGACGATCGCGGTGCCGTGCTGATCGTCGTGAAACACCGGGATCTTCATCCGCTCGCGCAGCTTGCGCTCGATATAGAAGCATTCCGGCGCCTTGATGTCTTCGAGATTGATGCCGCCGAACGTCGGCTCGAGCGCCGCGACGACGTCGACGATCTTGTCCGGGTTGGACTCGCCGATCTCGATGTCGAATACGTCGATGCCGGCAAATTTCTTGAACAGGCAGCCCTTGCCCTCCATCACCGGTTTGCCCGCGAGCGCGCCGATGTTGCCCAGGCCCAGAACCGCGCTGCCGTTCGTGATCACGGCGACGAGATTGCCGCGCGCCGTATAGCGCGCCGCGTCGAGCGGATTGTCGTGGATCGCCGTGCACGCGTACGCGACGCCCGGCGAGTACGCGAGCGAAAGATCGCGCTGGTTCGCGAGCGCCTTCGTCGGCGCAATCGAGATCTTTCCCGGCGTCGGAAACTCGTGGTACTGCAGCGCGTCGACGCGCAGTTGCTCTTCGGACATGCTGGCCTCCTCTATTTCTTCTTCGCGGGCGGCAGATCGGTGCAGACGCCCTCGAACACTTCGGCCGCCATACCCACGCTTTCGCTGAGCGTCGGATGCGGATGGATTGTCTTGCCGACGTCGGCCGGATCGCAGCCCATCTCGACCGCAAGGCACACTTCGCCGATCAGATCACCGGCATGCGTGCCGACGATGCCGCCCCCGATGCAGCGATGCGTCGTCTCGTCGAACAAGAGCTTCGTGAAGCCCTCGTCGCGGCCGTTCGCGATCGCGCGCCCGGATGCGGCCCACGGGAACATCGCTTTGCCGTACTTGATGCCCTGCGCCTTGCACTGCTCTTCGGTCAGTCCCGCCCAAGCGACTTCCGGATCGGTATACGCGACCGATGGAATCTGGCGCGCATCGAAGTGCGCGTTTTGTCCTGCTGCGGCCTCTGCGGCGACGTGCGCCTCGTGCACGGCCTTGTGCGCGAGCATCGGCTGGCCGACGATGTCGCCGATCGCGTAGATGTGACCGACGTTCGTGCGCATCTGCTTGTCGACGGGAACGAAGCCGCGCTCGGTGACCGACACGCCGGCCTTGTCCGCATCGATCGCCTTGCCGTTCGCGCTGCGGCCGACCGCGACGAGCACGACGTCGTAGACCTGCGGCTCTGAGGGCGCCTTCGCGCCTTCGAAGTCGACCTTGATCCCTGCCACGGTCGCCTCGGCCGAAACGGTCTTCGTCTTGAGCATCACACTGTCGAAGCGCGATGCGTTCTTCTTCTCCCAAACTTTGACGAGGTCGCGATCCGCGCCGGCCATCACGGTGTCGAGCATCTCCACGACGTCGATGCGCGTGCCGAGCGTCGAATAAACAGTCGCCATCTCGAGCCCGATGATGCCGCCGCCGATCACGAGCATGCGCTTCGGAATCGATTTCAACTCGAGCGCGCCCGTCGAATCGACAACGCGCGGATCGTCGGGAATGAAAGGCAGCTTCACCGCCTGGCTGCCCGCGGCGATGATCGCCTTCTGAAAGCGGATCGTTTTCTTCTCGCCGTTCTTGTTCTGACCGTTGCCCGTCGTCAGCTCGACCTGCAAGTGATACGGATCGAGAAAGCGGCCCACGCCTCGCACGATGTCAACCTTGCGTGCCTTGGCCATCCCCGCGAGACCGCCGGTCAGCTTCTTCACCACACCGTCTTTGAAGCCGCGCAGCTTGTCGATGTCGATCTGCGGCTTGCTGAACGTGATGCCGTGCGCGCCCATCGCCGTCGCTTCGTCCACCACCGCTGCGGTATGCAAAAGCGCCTTCGACGGAATACAGCCGACGTTGAGGCATACGCCGCCGAGCGTGGCGTAGCGTTCCACCAACACGGTTTTCATGCCGAGATCGGCCGAGCGGAAAGCCGCGGAATAACCGCCGGGGCCCGCGCCAAGCACGAGCATTTCGCATTCAATGTCGACGCCGCCCGCGTACGACGCGGCCGAAGGCGCGGCAACAGGCGCAGCGGGCGCTTTGGCCGGAGTAGGCCCAGGTGCGGCAGCCGCGACGCCGGTCGACAACGTGAGGATCAGCGTGCCTTCCGAGACCTTGTCGCCGACCTTCACCTTCAGCTCCGCGATCGTGCCGCCAACGGGCGACGGCACGTCCATCGTCGCTTTGTCGGACTCGAGCGTGATTAACGCATCTTCGGGCTTCACCGTGTCGCCGCTCTTCACGTGCACGTCGATCACCGGCACGTCCTTGAAGTCGCCGATGTCGGGCACGCGCACGTCGATCGTCTCGTACGCGCCCGACGTGCCGTAGTCCGCTGCCGGCGCACCCGTTGCGGTCGTGTGTCCGCTTTCCTTGACTTTTTCCGGCGGCGCAACGCCGGCCGGCGCAACGTCCGCTTCGACGTCGATCAAATGCGAGCCTTGCGAGACCTTGTCGCCGACTTTGACGGCGATCGATTTCACGACCCCGTCGGCCGGCGACGGCACATCCATCGTCGCCTTGTCGGATTCGAGCGTGACGAGCGGCGTTTCGCTCTTGATCGCGTCGCCGACCTTGACCAGCACCTCGATGACCGGCACGTCCTTGAAATCGCCGATGTCGGGAACTTCGACTTTGACGAGCGTCGCCATGATGTCCTCGTTTTCGTTCCCTAGACCAGCACGCGCCGCATGTCGGCGAGCAGGTACGCGAAGTGGCTGTTGAAGCGCGCCGCGGACGCGCCGTCGATGACGCGGTGGTCCCACGACAGTGACAGCGGCAGCATGAAGCGCCACGCCGACGTCTTGCCGTCGCTCGACACCTGTTTCCAGAACGAGCGGCACACGCCCATGATCGCCACTTCGGGCGCGTTGATGATCGGCGTGAAGTAGATGCCGCCGATGCCGCCCAGGCTCGAGATCGTGAAGCAACCACCCTGCATCTGGTCCGGCTTCAACTTGCCGTCGCGGGCGAGCTTCGCGAGATCGCCCATTTCCTTCGCGATGTCGACGAAGCCCTTCTTGTCCGCATCGCGGATCACCGGCACGACCAATCCTTGCGGCGTGTCGGCGGCGAAACCGATGTGGTAATACTTTTTGAGAACGAGGCTCTCGCCATCGGGTGTGGAAACCAACGATGCATTGAACTCGGGAAATTTCTTGAGCGTCGCGACGGCCGCCTTGATCATGAACGCCAGCATCGAGACGCGCACGCCGCTCTTCTCGATCTCCTTGTTGAGCTGCACGCGAAATTGCTCGAGGTCGGTGATGTCGGCGTCGTCGTGATTGGTGACGTGCGGGATCATCACCCAGTTGCGATGCAGATTCGCGCCACTGATCTTCTTGATCCGCGAGAGCGGCTTTGTTTCGACCGGACCGAATTTCGCGAAGTCGACTTTCGGCCACGGCAATAACTCGACGCCGCCCACACCGGCGCCTGCGGCCGCGGGTGCAGGCACTTTCGCAGCGGGCGGCGCGCCTTGCGCAAAGGCCTCAACATCCTGCTTCAGGATGCGGCCCTTGTTCCCCGTGCCTTTCACCTTGCCGAGATCGACGCCGAGCGCGCGCGCATGCTTGCGCACACCCGGCCCGGCGTACGCGAGCGCGAACGCGGCTTCGTCGATGCCTGCGGTCGCTGCTGCGGCGGGTCGCGACGCAGGTTGTGCTGCGGGCGGCGTGGGTGGCGCAGCCGCAGCAGTCACCGCTTCAATCGCAGCCGGATCGCCCGTCGACGTGCCGGTCGCGAGTGTGAGGATCACCGTGCCTTCGGAGACTTTGTCGCCGACCTTCACCGCAAGCTTTTGCACGGTGCCACCGAGCGGCGCCGGAACGTCCATCGTCGCTTTGTCGGACTCGAGGGTGACTAGCGGATCCTCGGCTTTCACCGTGTCACCCGCCTTGACCATGATCTCGATCACCGGCACGTCCTTGAAGTCGCCGATGTCGGGCACGCGCACTTCGGCGATGCCTGCAGGCGCCTGCGTCGGCGCAGGTGGAGGCGATACGCTGGTTTTCGCCGGCGGCCCGGCCGCTTGTTGCGCACGCGCGGCACCGCCGTCGAGCAACAGAATCGGTGTGCCTTCGCTCACCTTGTCGCCGACTTTGACCTTCACTTCCTTCACCGTGCCGGCGGCGGGTGCCGGCACGTCCATCGTCGCCTTGTCGGATTCGAGCGTGACGAGCGCATCCTCAGGCTTCACTTGGTCGCCCACCTTTACCATCACTTCGATCACCGGCACATCCTTGAAGTCGCCGATGTCCGGTACCTTGATTTCGGTCACTGCCATGTCGCCCCCTCGCATCGCTGCGGCGCCTCGCTCACATCGTCCACGGATCGGGCCGCTCGGTATCGAGCCCGTATTTGGCAATCGCCGCTTCGACGACATCGCGCTTGATTTCGCCGTCGTCGGCGAGGGCCTTCAGCGCTGCAACCGTCACGTAATGACGATCGACTTCGAAGAAGCGGCGGAGCTTCACGCGGTAATCGCTGCGGCCGAAGCCGTCGGTGCCGAGCGTCACGTAACGGCGATCGATGTGCTGGCGTATTTGATCGGCGTAGTTGCGCATGTAATCGGTGGACACGATCACGGGCCCCGCACGACCTTCGAGCAGCGTTTCGACATAGCTTTTGCGCGGAGGCTTTCCCGGATGCAGACGGTTCCATCGCTCGACGCTCATTCCGTCGCGGCGAAGCTCGTTGAAGCTCGTCACGCTCCAGATGTCCGCGTCCACCTTCCAGTCGTCACGCAGAAGGTCCGCGGCGGCGATAACCTCGCGCAAGATCGTTCCGCTGCCCATCAGCTGCACGCGCGGCGCTTGCGTGGACTTGCCGGTTGATTTGGCAACCGCGCCGCCGTCTTTCAGCAGGTACATCCCCTTGATGATTCCCTGCTCCGCGCCCGCGGGCATCGCCGGGTGCGGGTAATTCTCGTTCATCAGCGTGATGTAGTAGTAGACGTCCTGCTGTTCCTCGTACATCCGTCGGATGCCTTCACGAACGATGACGATGACTTCGTACGCGAACGTCGGGTCGTACGAGATGCAGTTCGGAATGGTCGACGCGAGGATGTGGCTGTGGCCGTCCTCGTGCTGCAGCCCTTCGCCGTTCAATGTCGTGCGCCCCGCGGTGCCGCCGAGCAGGAAGCCGCGGCAGCGCATGTCGCCGGCTGCCCACGCGAGATCGCCGACGCGCTGCAAGCCGAACATCGAGTAGTAGATGTAGAACGGAATCATCGGCACGTTGTTCGTCGAATACGAAGTCGCCGCCGCCATCCACGAGCTCATCGCGCCCGCTTCGTTGATGCCTTCCTGCAGCACCTGTCCCGCCTTGTCCTCGCGGTAGTACATGAGTTGCTCCGCATCCTGCGGCTTGTACAACTGGCCGACGGACGAGTAGATGCCGAGCTGGCGGAACATGCCTTCCATTCCGAACGTGCGCGATTCATCGGGCACGATCGGCACGATGTGCTTGCCGATCGTCTTGTCGCGCACGAGCGTTCCAAGCATCTGCACGAACGCCATCGTCGTCGAGATCTCGCGCTCGCCCGAGCTTTGGAGCAGGCGGTCGAACGTCGACAACGGCGGCGCCGCGAGAGCTTGGGATTTCTGCCGGCGCACCGGCAGGTAACCGCCGAGCGCCGCGCGACGCTCCTTCAGGTATTTCATCTCCGCGCTGTCGTCAGCGAAGCGCACGAACTCCATCGCTTCGAATTGCTTTGCGGTGATTGGGATCTGGAAACGCTCGCGAAACTGCTTAAGCGCATCGTGCGTCATCTTCTTCGCCTGATGACTGATCATCTGACCTTCGCCGGACTCACCCATGCCATAGCCTTTCACCGTCTTGGCGAGGATCACCGTCGGCTGATCCTTGTGCTTCACCGCGGCCGCGTACGCGGCGTACACCTTGAATGGATCGTGACCGCCGCGATTCAACTTCCACACCTCCTCGTCGGAAAGATCGGCGACCAGCGCCTTCAACTCGGGCGTGTTGAAGAAATGCTCGCGGACGTACGCGCCGTTCTTGCTCTTGAAATCCTGGTATTGGCCGTCGACGCACTCTTCCATCCGCTTCAGCAGAATGCCGGCCTTGTCTTTCGCGAAAAGCGCGTCCCAGCCCGAGCCCCAGACGACCTTGATCACATTCCAGCCCGCGCCGCGAAAGACGCCTTCGAGCTCCTGGATGATCTTGCCGTTGCCGCGCACGGGTCCGTCCAGGCGCTGCAGATTGCAATTGATGACAAAGATCAGGTTGTCGAGGCGCTCGCGGCCGGCGAGCGAGATCGCGCCGAGCGACTCCGGCTCGTCGCATTCGCCGTCACCCAAAAACGCCCACACCTTGCGCCCCTGCGTCTTGGCGAGTCCGCGCCCGTCGAGATACTTGAGGAAGCGCGCCTGGTAGATCGCCATCAATGGGCCGAGACCCATCGACACCGTAGGGAACTGCCAGAAATCCGGCATCAGCCACGGATGCGGATACGACGGAATCCCTTTGCCTTCGCTTTCCTGCCGATAATGGATGAGCCGCTGCTCGGTGAGCCTTCCTTCGACGAACGCGCGCGCGTAGATCCCCGGCGACACGTGCCCTTGCACGTAGATCAGATCGCCGCCGTGGTCGCCCGATGCCGCGCGCCAGAAATGGCCGAAGCCGATGTCGTAGAGCAGTGCGGACGATTGGAAGCTCGCGATGTGGCCTCCCAATTCCGACGACTCCTTGTTCGCGCGGAGGATGATGGCCACCGCGTTCCAGCGAATCACCGAGCGGATGCTGTGCTCGAGATCGCGGTTGCCGGGCGAGTTCTCCTCGCGTTGCGGCGGAATCGTATTTCGGTACGGCGTCGTCAGCAGCAACGGCGGCTCCGCGCCGCTTCGTGCCGCCTCTTCGCGGAGCTTGGCCAACAGGAACGTAGCGCGCTCGCTTCCTTGGTGGTGCACGACCGCGCGCAGCGACTCAACCCATTCCTGCGTCTCGACTGGATCGTGATCACTCAGGATTCCCATGATGTCCTCCGTGCTGACAACGGTTGCAAGAATGCGACTCAGCCGTGACGCGAGATCGCGATGCGCTTCAATCCGACGGCAGTCCCGGCACTCGAAACAGCTCTTCGAGATGCGGGCTCATCGACAAGTTGAGACGTACACCCGACGGCAACGGCTTCTCGAACCACCGCTCGTAGATCGCAACGATCTCCCGGCTGCCCGCAAGCTTGCGAAATGCGCGCTCAACCACTTCGGCGAATTCGGCATCGCCTTTGCGGAACATCAGCGCGTAGTCCGCATAGGTAAGGAAATCGCCGACGACGCGAAAATCGGCGCTGGATCGCGTTTGCGCCAGCATTCCGTAGAGTTGCACGTCGTCATTCGCGAACGCGTCGGCCTTCCCCGACGCGAGGAGCTGAAACGATTCCTGATGATCGCCGCCGAACACGAACTTGATCGCGAGGTTCTGCCGCTCGGCGAGCTTCGGGATCGCCGTCTCGTGCACGGTTCCGCGGGTGAGAACGACCGTCTTGCCTTGCAGATCGCGAAAATTCAGGATGCCGCTGCCGCGCCGTACCATGAGCTTCGTGCCGGTAACGAACATCGTCGGCGAGAACGCCGCGACTTTGCGCCGATCGACGTTGTTCGTCGTCGAGCCGCACTCGAGATCGATCGCGCCGGAATTGACGAGGTCGAACCGGTTCTCGGGCGTGACGGGCCGATATTCGGTTCGAATGTCCTTGCCGAGCTCCGCCGCGATTTCTTCGACGACGATTTCGCACAGATCGAACGAATATCCGATCGGCTTGTTGCCGGGACCGAGGAATGCAAAGGGCGGCGAGTTTTCGCGGTAGCCGATGCGGATGACGCCGCTGTCGTTGATCTTCTTGAGCGTGCCCGTATACGCAACGGCGAGCGACGCATTGTCTCGTTGTGCAGCCGCCGGTTGAATGGCAACCACCGCGAGCAATGCGACGAGTATTGCGACAAACGTTCGCAAGGCCGCTGGAGATCGAAAGCAATCATCCGTCGGAACGGCGGCGTCCATCGACCGGGCGGCTGCGCAGTCGCGCCAACTCACTGCTGGGGTTCCTCCTGGTGCCGGCGTCACGAGTGTGCCTATCTTCGCAGCGCCGAGGACACATGCTGAGCATCGTCTGTGCCACTTCAAGACTGGCGGAAGAACAATCCCAAGTTGTTGATCACGACGGAATATCATCACGGAACCTTTTCGCCGACCGCGTTGGGTTGGGCGAATATTCGGAATCCCGCATCGGCGGTTACGCGGAAACCCGCACGAGGCGATGCAAGTGGATAGAGAGCGCGACAAAAGTCGCGGGCCTGTGCTCGCCGCGAACCGCTACATGATGCGCCGGCGATGGCACACCGTAAACCTGCACGGTTGAACGTGAGTCGAATCCGAAACTGCGCACGGCGGTTCAAATGCGCTCACCTGCGACTGCGCTTTTCTTTACGTCTTTGATCGCTTAATCACAGCGCTGAGCCTCGAGTTGGTTGGAGACGTGGTCAAGCATGCCGCGATGTGAAAAAGCTTGAGCGCACGCGCGCTGCTACGACGAAGCAACGTAGCGGTATGGAGGGCAGGCGTTCGCAGCTTAGGAACCCGAGCCGGTTTTTCGGAGCACCCGTTTCTTGAGATGACGGCCCCGCTATCATCATCGAAGCGTGGCGGCAGCATCAATCTGAAGACTGGCACCGCGGTATTCACGCAACCCGTTGCATTGCGCGGAAATCCGGCAGCGCCCCGCTGCCGAAGCCGACACAATCGAGCGAACCGAGGGCAATGCGTCCGTCGCTGATCTTCAGCCGGACGGCGCCGTGGCTGCGCGTGTAGACATCCGGGTGCGCGTCGAGGAAGGCGCCCTGCTCCGGCTCCGGGAGGCCGCCCATGCCGTTGACGTAATGGTGGCCGTTGCGCTCGACATGGCCGATGCCCAGCAGGTTGACCAACGCCAGATCCTGCTGCACCGACAGGCCGGCCTGCGTCGTCAGGTCTTCGGCCGACATGAAGTAACGCTCCACGCCTTCCTCGCGGTTCCACACGGCGCAGCGCGCGGCGTTCAGCAACGACTTGTAGAACCCCTTGCAGCTTTTCGACGAGACGCCGCAGTAGCCTCGGTCGCGTGCGCGCACGAAGCTGTCGAGCCCGCCATCCGATTCGTCGATGATCACCGGCTTGCCGAGGTTGGCCGCACGGATGTCCGTGTCCAGCGCGAGCTTGCGTGCGATCGGCTGCTCGATGAACAGCGTCGAGCGCCACAGTCGCGCAAGGCTCGCGCGGCTGCGTATGCCCGCGACCACGTCCGCGACACTCTTGGCGTTCTCGTACTGCTCGTTGCCATCGAGCGTCACGAAGTAAGAAGCCTCGCTGCGATCCAGTACAGCCGCGATGGCCTCGAGGCGCGCGATATCGGCATCGGCGTTTCCGCTGACCTTGAGCTTGAAGTAGCGGTGGCCATACGCTCGGATCGCTTCCTCCAGCGTCTCGGGCAGACCGTCGCCAACGCGTCGCTCCAGGTCGGCGGCGGTGATGGCATCGACGAGACCTACCGTGTGCCGTGCCTCGATCGCCGCGTCCGGTCGCAGTTGCGACAGGAAAGCCTCGATCCCGACATTTGCGAATTCAGCGCGCGCTGCGCCGATGCCGGCCAGATTGTGCCGGATCGCCGCATAGAACGACGCGTGCACGCTCCGGCACAGTGCATCGAGCAATGCACGATCGAGCAGCGCGGGACCGAAGCTTGCGAGCAGCGGGTTGAAGCCCTGCGCTGCGCCGCGTTTCAAGCATGCGTCGTAGTGGCGCGCGAAGTGCGCGAATGCGGTCGCGGCCGTCGTGTCGCTCAGGTACGCCTGGCGCGCGAGCCGCAGCACTTGGCGCAGCTGCTCGAAATTGTCTTCGTTGGTGAGGGCCGGGTTCTTGTCGAACCACTTGGGCGCCATCATTTCCGCCGCCGCGCCCCAATGACTGCTGCCGTCAGTAAGCTGGATGCGGGCGCGAGCGAAAGCCTGCGGCGCCTGCGTCAACGTGACCACGCCGAAGCGGAATGGCAGCCGCAGCTTCACCGGCCGCTCGTGCAGCTCGATCTCGCGAATCGCGAAGCGGGGCGCTGCCGTCATGGTCGGATGGCCTCTAGCACGCCGCGCAGATAACCGATGGCGCGCGCGGCGCAGCCCGGCCCGTCGGGCACGTAGTCGAACGGCTCGACGGCGACGATGCCGCGGTAGTATCCCTGGGCCTGCAAGCGTGACAGGGTCTGAAGGATCGGAGCGAACCGCAGGTCGCCCTGTCCCGGAGCGCGCCGGTTTGGGTCGTTGATCTGCACGTGCGCGATTCGACCGCTCGGTATCCAGCGGGCCATCAACGCCTGCACGGGTTCGTGCTCCGTGAGCCCGGCGGCACTGCAATCGATCATTGTGCGCAGCGCGGGCGAGCCGATCTCGTCAACCATGCGCACCGCTTCTGCGACCGTGTTGATCAGGTCGGTCTCCGCGGCCGCGAGGGGCTCGATGCAGTACGTCACGCCGCAGGCTTGTGCCTTGGTTGCGGCACGGGCCAGACAGTCGCGTGCACGCTCCCAGGCCTGCGCGGGCGTCGAGCCCGGCGGTACCGAACGCTGTCGCGGTGAGCCGTGCACGAGGTACTTGCCGCCCATCAGCGCGCAGAGCTCGACCAGACGCTCCATCACGCCGCTCGTGCGTTGGCGCAGCGCAGCGTCCTCGCTGACAATCGAGAGACCCGCCGGTTTCACCAACAGCCAGTGCAGCCCTTCGATGGTGAGCCCGTGATCGCCGGCGATGCGGCGAAACGTTGCCGCGTCTGCGTCGCTGAGATCCATCGGATCGTCGGCGAGCGTGAACGGCGCGACTTCCAGGCCGTCGTAGCCAAGCGCGGCGGCGAAGCGGCATTGCTCCTCGAAGGGGAGCGGCTGCAGCACCTCGTTGCACAAGGCGATCTTCACTGCATGCCTCAGGCGCGGCGCGCCAGCATGGCACGCACGCCGCCGAAGATCGCGTCCTTCACGCGGTTGACACCGCGCTTGAACGGCGGCACGTACAGCAGGACGGTGAAGATCGTGACCAATGCGAAGGCGAGCGCGATCGGCCGCGTGAAGAACGGCAGCAGACTGCCATCGGAGAGCACGAGTCCGCGACGCAAGCTCTTGTCCAGCAGCGGCCCGAGCACCAGGCCAAGCACCAGCGGCGCCATTTCGTAGCCGCGCTTGCGCAGGAAGAAGGCGATGATGCCGATAGCGATCATCGCGTAGACATCGAACAAACGCGAGGCGGTCGCGAACGCGCCGATCGTGCACAGCAGGAACACGATCGGCATCAGGATCGCGCGCCGCACCTTCAGGATGTGTAGTAGCGGCCGCACACCGAACAGGCCGAACAGGAGGATGGTGATGCTCGCGAGCGTCGTCATCGCCACCACGTCGTAAATGAATTGCGGATGCTGGATCATCAGCATCGGGCCCGGCTGCACGCCATGGATGATCATCGCGGCCATCAGCACGGCCGAAGGCGCCGAGCCCGGGATGCCGAGCGCCAGGCAGGGAATGATGTGCCCGGGGATCGACGACATGTCGCCGGTCTCGGCAGCCATCAGACCATCGATCGAGCCCTTGCCAAACTTCTCCTTTTCCTTGCTCATCGCCTTGGCCGCGGCGTACGACATCCACGCGCCGGCATCTTCTCCGACACCGGGCAGAAGGCCCGTCGTCACACCGATCACACCCGAGCGCAGCACCGTGCGCCAGTACTGCGCAACCTCCCTGAAGCGCGGCAGCACCGAGTCGCGCAGCTCGATCATCTTGCGCTCGACGGGGTCGGAGAGCGTGGTCAGCACTTCCGCGAGACCGAATGCGCCGACCAGCGCCGGGATGAGCGCGATGCCACCGGCCAACTCGTCCCAGCCGAAGGTGAACCGGTTGTACGCGTACAGACCCTCCTGCCCGATCTGCGCGACGAAGAGGCCGAGCAGACCCATCAGCCAGCCCTTGAGCGGATCCTGGCCGACGATCGTGCCGGACATGGTGACGCCGAACAGCGCCAGCCAGAAGAATTCAAAGGCGCCGAACTTCAATGCCACTTCCGCCAGCAACGGCGTGAACGCAGCGAGGCAGATCACGCCGAACAACGTACTGACGAACGCGCCGGACGTGGCGATGCCAATCGCTCGACCGGCCTGTCCCTGTTTGGCGAGCGCGTAACCGTCGGCGCACGAGGCTGCGTTCGCCGCAGTGCCTGGAATGTTCAGCAGAATGGCCGTGCGCGAGCCACCGTACAGCGCGCCGACATACGAGCAGATCAGCACGAGGATGGCGTCGTTGGTGCCGAGCTTGATGGTGAGCGTGGTCAACAGCGCGATGGCGAGCGTCGCGGACAGCCCGGGGAGGATGCCCATGACGATGCCGACGAAGGCGCCGCCCAGGCCATAGAGCAACGTCAGCGGATTCAGGAAGCTGAGGTACGCATGGCCCAGCTCTGACAGTCCTTGCAGCATCGAACGGCCTTGTCGAACCGCGAGATCAGGGCATGCGCACCAGGAACACTTCCTGGAACACCAGTTGTGTAATCACCGACGAGGCGACGCCGATGACGCCTGCCTTGAGCAGCATGCGCAGCGTCAGCTGACGCTCTTGCGGGTCGCGGCTGATCCGCTGCATGACGATGATCGAGCCGCTGACGAAGATCGTCGACGCCAGCCAGAACGGAATCCCGTGGCCGATGAGGACCACTCCGTAGCCCGCGCACAGCGCGATCACGATCAGGATGCGGCGGCGCTCCTCGCGTTGGTCGGCGGTGACTGGCATGGGCGGCTGCGACAACGCGCCGCGTTCCCAGCTGCGCACGCCCAGCACGCCGCCGAGCAGCATCATCGCGATGCCGAGCAGGCCCGGCAGCAGCCCGGGAACGGTGTAGGGATTGATGTGCTGCGATTCCAGCCGATCCATGCTGACCGACGCGATCAGGATGGCGATGCCGAGCGCCAGCCATCCGATCGCGTCCGCCATGTCCGAGCGCGGCGGCATGCGCTCGTCGCCATGGACTTGATGCGGCGCCGTTTCGGCCACGGGAGGAGGCGCCTCGCTCATGGGCGGCAACGCGCGCTCAGGGCTTCGGAATGCCGACCGTATCGGGGCTCACCTTGGCCTTGCCGCCTTCGTACAGCACCCAGGCGTTGAGCTGGACCGCCGGAAACACGGCCTTCTGCGCAGCGTCACCGTACAGCGGGTTGAACAACGCACCGCGACTGGTGGCGTACTTCTTCAGCGCCTCGCTATTGACGATCTGCTCGGCCCAGATGCGCTCGAGAGTCTTGACCACCTCATCGGGCACACCGTTGGGAACGAAAATGCCGAAGTAATTGGCGGGCGCGGTGAAACCGGGAAGCGTCTGCGACAGCGGCGGAATGGTGCCGTAGCCTTCGAGCTCCAGCGGCTTTTCACTCACCGCGGCGAGCGGGCGCAGGCGCTTGCCGCGGATCATGTCGGCCTGCTCGACGGCGAGCTGCGTGGTCACTTCGGCTTCACCGGCGACAGTGGCGACCACCGCGGGATTGCCGCCGTCGTACGTCACGTGGCGGTACTTGACGCCGGTCGCCTTGCTGATCAATTCCATCGCATTGTGGCCGGCGGAGGTGACGCCGGCGGTGGCGACACTGATCTGCCCGGGCTTCGCCTTCATAGCATCCAGCAGGTCCTTGGCCGTCTTGTACGGCGTCTGCGGATTCACCCCGATCACCTGAATGTTGGCGACGTTCAGGAACAGGTGCCAATCCTTGATGTTGGTGCTCAATGAGCCCAGCGTCTGATACGCGCCCAAGTCCTGCGCCGCACCCGCGGTCCACGTGTACCCGTCTTTGGCTGCATCGAGCGCACTCTTGGTGCCGATTGCGCCGGAGGCGCCGGGCTGATTCACGATCACGATCGTCTGCCCCAGCGCCTTCTCCAGCTCCGCGGCCGTCACGCGGGTCACCTGGTCGGTCGAGCCGCCCGCTGCCCAAGGCACGATCAGGTTGATCGGGCGCACGGGCTTCCAGTTTTGCGCGGCGCCCGGGGCGGCGATCGCGAGCATGAGCACCGCGACGGTGGCACAGAGGAAAAAACGCTTTTGCATGGTGTGTCTCCCGAGTTGGCTTAGCTGGAGTTTCGCGGAACCGGTGGTCGTTCCCGGGTCAGGCGAGCCAGCGCTCGCGATGCTGCGCGACGAACGCATCGTCGGTCAAATGGGGATAGTCGTCGACTACGCGCGACAGCTGGCCGGCCTGCCCTTCGCTCAGCCCCTCCCGCGGATCGAGGCACCAGATGCCTTGCAGCAGCCCTTGCCGGCGCAGGATCTCGTGGCAACCGGCGATGCAGCCGTGGAAGTCGTGCGCGACATCGAACAGCGCGCTGTTGCAATCCGTGACTTGCGCATCGAGCGCCAAAAGCTCTGGCGGCACATTGCCCGCCTCGACCCCGGCATGGATGCGCTCGAGCAACTGCACGGCCGCCCGCGTCCATACGCTCCAGTGACCGAGCAGGCCGCCCCGGATGCGCACCGTAACCAGCGCGCCGTCGCGCATGAAGGTGAACGGCGTCAGCAAGTCGAGCACGATGTGATCGTCATTGCCGGTGTAGAGCGTGACGAGCGTTTCGGCGCGGGCGGCCACCACGCCGCGCATCACGTCGAGCGTACGGTATCGGTTGAACGGCGCCATCTTGATGGCCACTACGTTGTCGAGTTCGGCGAAACGGCGCCAGAACGCCACCGAAAGATGGATGCCGCCCACGGCGAGCTGGAGGTAGAAGCCCACCAACGGCATCACGTCGGCCACCGCACGGCAGTGGTCGATCAACTCGTCGTCGCCGGCACCCTTCATGGCGGCGAGGCTGAGCAGGCCCGCATGGTAGCCGATGCCGGCGGCGAGTCTCGCTTCCCTCACCGCCTGATCGGTCGTGCCGGCAAGTCCCGCAATCATGAACAGGGGACGGCGGCCGCCCAACGGCTCCCATTCCTGTGCGGTGCGCATGGCCAGTTCCAGCACCGGCCGGAACAGGCCGGTCTCGCGGATCGCGAATTGAGTGGAATGCACGCCGACGGCGACACCGCCCGCACCCGCATCGAGGTAGTAGCGTGTCAACGCGCGTTGGTGGTGCGCATCGAGCTTGCGCTCGCCATCGAGCGCCAACAGGTGAGCTGGGATGACCGCGCCGCGCCTCAGCACAGCCAGGGATTGCGCGGGAATGTCCGACCAGTGCATGAATCGTTCAGTAATTGCCGTC